>CALWXZ010000014.1 GCA_944385625.1 uncultured Flavonifractor sp.
CGCCACTCCGCTTAAAACTTCACATTTCCCTACATTGAGGCCTTTTTGTGCTGTCCGCACAAGATGGGTCGGTTCATGCGGGGCCGGACTTTTTTGCGCTCAGCGGGTGATCCAGAACAGGTTGGAGTCGGTGACGAAGTTGGGCACACTGTAGAGGACCAGGGCCTGGTCGATGCCGTTTTGCTGGATATAGTCCTGGAGGGACAGATGGTAGTAGCGCAGGTCAATGAGGTGAATCTCGGAGAAGTGGGGGGTGAGGAAGGGCACCAGGGAGTCGGCATAGGAGTCCCGGATGATGAGCAGCTTGGGCTTATCGGTGTTGGGAGTCTTGACCACGCCCAGGGACTGGTTGCCCCCCAGGAACATGGAGTACTTGTCCTTGACGGAGAGGAAGGAGGTGTCGTACAGCGCCCGGGGCACCTCCACCTGGCCGGTGCTGTCGTAGGTGTAGCTGGTGACGGTGATGCCGGTGTCGGGCACATAGGTGGTGATGGTGTCGGGGCTCACCCAGCGCACGCCGGAGGAGGAGAACACGGTGCCGTAAAACTCGGTGGAGCGGACGGTGGGGGTGTAGGTATCCAGGGGCACCGGGCTGTAGCCCAGGGCCTGGGACAGGCCGGTGTAGCCGTAGTATGCGCCCAGGCTGGTCCAGTGGTGGTCGGTGCGGTAGAAGATGTCCTCATCCTTGTGCGCCCACAGGGGGGAGTACAGGTCGGCCCAGGTGGCGCCGGGCACCGCGGCCTGGGCCTGCTCCAGCAGGGCGGTCTGGCTGGCGTTGGGGGCCCCGTCAGGCAGCCGGTCGGCCCAGATGCAGGCCTGGGTGGGGATCAGGGAGAAGGTCACCGGGATATCCACATTTTCCACAAAGTTGTTCACATAATTCAGATTCTCCGATACCTTGGCGGCGTCGGGCTGATTGAAGCGGGTGATGAGGGTATCCTTGTCGCAGAAGTAGACGTTGTTGTTCTCCTTCTTGCCCAGGACCCGCTCAGTGGAGGATTTGAGGGCCACCCACAGGTCCCGGCCCACAAACTGGTCGGTGGTGTAGGTCTCAAAGCTCCGCATAAACTGGCCGCTCAGCAGGCTGTCCACAGACAGCTTGGGCATCTGTTCCAGCTTGCGGTTTTCCATTTCAGAGGACTCCCGGTCGGGGGCAGCGGCGTTGGCCACCAGAAACAGGCCGATAAAGGCGCAGAACAGAGCCGTAATGAAGATACAGTATTTTTTCGACATGATACAGTGCCTCCAATCAGAAGTTCCAGTAGAGGAAGGGGTTATAGGTGCCGTCCACCAGATAGGCGGTGGAGAGGATCAGACCGGCCAGCAGCAGTACTGGCAGAACTACCTTCATGGGCTTCTCCGGCAGCCTTTTCCACAGCTTGGCCCCCAGCGGGGTGGCGGCCACGGCGGCAATGATCAGCATGGGCAGGAAGGAGAAGAAGTAGTAGCCCACACTGGGACTGACGAGTCCGCCCTGGGCGCTGCCGAACATGGCGGCCAGATAGGCGCCCATGTGGTTGAAGTCCTCTACGGCGAAGATGGCCCAGCTCACCAGCACCAGGAACAGGGTGTAGATGTGCTGCACCGCGGCGGGCAGCTTCTCCAGCAGCCTGCCCAGGAAGGCCTTCTCCAGAATGATGAGGACAGCGAAGTAGAGGCCCCAGATCAGGAAGTTCCAGCTGGCCCCGTGCCAGATGCCGGTGGCCGCCCACACTACAAACAGGTTGAAGAACAAGCGGGGCTTCTTCACCCGGTTGCCCCCCAGGGGGATATAGAGGTACTCCCGGAACCAGGAGCCCAGGGAGATGTGCCACCGGCGCCAGAACTCGGTGACCGACTTGGAGATATAGGGGTAGTTGAAGTTGCGCAAAAACTCGAAGCCCAGCATCCGGCCCAGGCCCACGGCCATGTCGGAGTAGCCGGAGAAGTCGAAGTACAGCTGGAGGGAGAAGGCCGCCACCCCCAGCCAGGCGCCGGAGACGGTGAGCTGGTCGGTGGGCAGGGCCAGATAGACGTCCCACAGCTTGCCGATGTTGTTGGCCAGCAGCACCTTCTTGGCCAGACCCACCGTGAACACCTGCACGCCGGAGGCAAACTGCTCCGGGGAGTGGGTGCGGTAGGTCATCTGGTCGGCCAGCTCCTTGTACTTGATGATGGGGCCGGCAATGAGCTGGGGGAAGAGGGTGACGAAGGTGCCGAAGCTGACGATGCTCTTCTGCACCTGGGCGTCCCCCCGGTAGATGTCCACCGGGTAGGTCATGGTCTGGAAGGTGTAGAAGGAGATACCGATGGGCAGGGTCAGGTTGAGTACCGGCATACCCACGCCGAAGTGCTGGAAGGTCCGGGCCACCAGATCCCAGTATTTGAAGAAGAACAGGATGGCCAGATTGAGCACCAGCGCCACCGCCACCGCGATCCTGGCGCCCCTGTCGTCCCCGCGCAGTTTCCGCCGGGCCACGATCAGGCCGCAGAAATAATCCAGCACGATGGTGAAGATCATCAGCAGGATATACTTGGGTTCCCCCCAGCCGTAAAAGACCAGGTTCACCACCAGCAGCCACAGGTTGCGCCACTTCAGGGGGGTGATATAGTAGACCAACAATACAATGGGTAGATACAGAAACAGAAAATACAAACTGGAAAAAACCAACTGCTCACCTTCTCTTTTGAGTACTCAGGAAAGACGCCCGGCAGGCCTGCCCTGCCGGGCGCTGACATGATTATACTGGGTATGGCACCAGAGTGCAACTTCTATTCTACCCAAAAAATCTTATTTTGTGTAGCTGTTGAAGATGGACACGGCGTCGTCGGCGTACTCGCTGATGGCGAAGAGCACATAGCTGCCGTTGGTGACCAGCTTGTAGTTCTTCACCAGCTCGTACTGCTCGGGCAGGTACTGGGCCCACTGGGCGTCCAGGTCGGCCTGGCGCTTGGCGATGCCCGCCTTCACGGCGTCCATCTTGCCGTCCTTCACCTTGGCGATGAAGAACTCGGTGGAGTGGACCCCCATCAGGGGCATCATGCACACATATTCCTCCAGGTCGGCGGCGCTGATGCCGTAGAGGGCGGAGAGGGTGGCGTCGTCCATGGCGGTGAGGTTGGGCAGGTTCAGCTTGGAGATGTCATTCCAGGTGGACTGGACGGCGTCGGCCTGGGGCTTGCTCTCCGGCGTGGGAGTGGGCTTGACGGTGGGCTTGGGCGTCGCAGGGGTGGAGGGCTTGGGCGTGGCGGTGGGTTTGGTGGTGGGCTTGGCGGAGGGAGCGGTGGAGGGCTGGTTGGAGGGAGTGCTGCTCTCCTCCGCGGGGGCGGAGCTCTCAGGCAGGGCGCTGGGGCTCTCCTCGGTGACCGGGGCGGAGTCCTCCGGGGAGGGGACAACGCTCTCGGCCACGGGAGGGGTGGTGACGGTGTTGGGGGTCTCGGAAGTGCCGTCGCCGCCGCCGCAGGCGGTCAGCATACCCAGGGTCAGCGTTCCGGCCAGGGCCAGAGCGAGAAAACGGTGGTTCATAGGGGGATTCTCCTTTACTGTTTTATGATCGAATTATTGGACGGCGGCATGGGGGAAAAAGTTCCCGGCATTTTGCAAAAAAATGCCCCCGCCGGAGCGGGGGCGCTGCACTCACGAATGGGGCGGGGCGGCGGAGGCCTCCATAGGGTCCAGAGGCAGGACTAGGGTAAAGCGGGTGCCCACCCCCGGCCAGGACACAACCTCAAACCAGCCGCCGTGGCGGTCGGCGATCCACTTGGCGATGGCCAGCCCCAGGCCCGCGCCGCCGGTCTGGCGGGCCCGGCTCTCGTCGGTGCGGTAGAAGCGGTCGAAGATGTGGGGCAGGCTCTCCCGGTCGATACCCTGGCCCTGGTCGGCCACCGTCAGCCGGGCCTGTCCGTCCCGTCCCTGGACGGACAGGGTGATAGCGCCCCCCGCCGGGGTGTATTTGACGGCGTTGTCCACCAGAATACGCAGGGCCTGCTTGATGAGGGCCTCGTCGGCCATCACCGGTACGGCGCACAGCCATTTGCCCTCCAGCCGGTGGGTGTGATCCAGCATCTGGGTCTCCCGCAGCACCTCGGCGGCCAGCTCACTCAGGTCGCACAGCTGGGGGTCGAAGCGCACCGAGTCGTTGTCTCCCCGGGCCAGGAAGAGCAGCTGCTCCACCAGGGCCTTCATGGAGTCGGCCTCCTGACGGATGGCGTCGATGGCCTCCTGCCGGGTGGCGGGGTCGTCCTTACCCCACCGGTCCAGCAGGCTGGCGTAGCCCTGGATGACGGCGATGGGGGTGCGCAGCTCATGGCTGGCGTCGGAGACAAACCGGCTCTGGGAGCGGTAGGCCTCGTTGATCCGGTCCAGCATGGCGTTGATGGCCCGGGCCAGGGCCTTCAGCTCCTTCTGGGTGCCGGTGACCGGGATGCGCCGGTCCAGGTGGCTGGCGTTGATCTCGTCCAGCCGCCCGGCCAGGGTCCGCAGCTCCTCCGGCGACATGGCGCCCCCCAGCCGGCTGGCGGCGGCGGTCAGCTCCTGAATGGGCCGGAGGGTGCGCCGGATGGTGCCGGCGTTTCTGAACAGATTGAGCACCAGGCTGGCCAGCTGGCAGATCAGCACCGCCCGCCCGGCAAAGACAAAGAGGGCGGCGGGCCGGGACAGGTCCAGGGTGATGGCCAGCGCCTGCCCCTGTACCTGGGTTATCAGGGTGTAGCTGGCAGGTCCGCCGGTGGAGAAGCGCATCAGGGGAATGAGATGTACCGTCCCCGGGTCAAACCAGCGCTGGTCCCCCTCCAGAGACTGGGGCCCAGGGAGCCAGTGGGGGAGAGGAATGCCGCTGGGGTCGCCCTCCGCCGCCGTCACGGAACAGCCCCCGGCGGACATCCACACCCCGGCCTCCTCCGAGGGGGCGCCCCGGGTCTGAGCCAGGGCCTTCAGCTGGGATGCCTGCCGGTCGGACCAGACGATGAGGCCGCCCCAGAACAGCAGGATGAGCAGGATGTCCAGCAGCAGATAGATCCCCAGCAGCCGGAAAAACAGCCGGGCGTTGAGCCGGGCCACGATGGAGGACTTGATGGGACCCGCCGGCCGGGCGGACTTGCGGGCCACGGGGACTAGCCTCCCAGCCGGGCGGCAGAACCGGTGCAGACAATGGCGGAAACTTTCATTCCGATTCCTCCCGAATCACATAGCCCACACCCCGGACGGTGTGGATCAGTTTGATGTGGAACGCCTCGTCCAGCTTGGTCCGCAGAAAGCGGATGTATACGTCCACGGTGTTGGTCTCACCCACAAAGTCGAAGCCCCACACCTGCTCCAGCAGCTCCTCCCGGGAGAGCACCTTCTCCTTGTGTTCCAGCAGGCAGCGCAGCAGGTCGAACTCCCGGCGGGTAAGGGCCACGGCTTGCCCGTCCACCGCCACCTGATGGCGCTCCACATCCATGACCAGGGGGCCGGCGGTGAGGCGGTGTTCCGGCTGGGAGCGGCCGGGCCGCTTGCGCAGGGCGGCCCGGATGCGGGCCAGCAGCTCCTCGGTGGCGAAGGGCTTGGTGACGTAGTCGTCCGCCCCCATATCCAGGCCGGACACCTTGTCCACCACCGTGTCCCGGGCGGTAAGCATGATGACGGGCACCTGGCTCTCCCGCCGCAGGCGGCGGAGCACCTCCATGCCTGAGAGGGCGGGCAGCATGATGTCCAGCAGGACCAAGTCAAACCGGCCGGTCAGGGCCAGCTCCAGCCCGGTCCGGCCGTCAAAGGCCTTTTCCACCTGATAGCCCTCGTAGTTGAGCTCCAACTCCACCATGCGGGCCAGCTTTTCCTCGTCCTCCACCAGCAGGATGCGCTCCTCCACGGACGTTCACCTCACTCTTTGGATTGCTTGTTGCGGGCGGCCTGCTCGGCCTGGGCCTTGACCCGGTCCACCGCGTCGCCGATGGTGTCGGCGGCATGGTTGACGGCCTGGCTCACCTGGCTGCCGTCGCAGTCGGGCCCGGCGAACCGGTAGCGGCACCCGAAGAGCAGGCCCACCACCAGCAGGGGCAGCGAGACCCAAAAGACCAGCAGGATAAGCAGCACAAAGATCACCAGGGGGATGGAAACCATCAGCTCCCCCTGCCGCACCACCTCAAACCGGTTGACCACGCAGCCGTGGAGAAAGGCGCTCCAGGCGCTGCCCTTGGCCTCCTGCCGGTCGGTCTGGGCCCGGTCCTCCGGCGGGGGAGCGGCCTGCTGATTGCCGGGGCGGGTGGAGTAGCGGGCGCTCTGCCCGCCGTCCGAGCGGATCTTGCCCCGCTGCTCCAGCAGGATCAGAGCCTCCAGCAGGTCGCCGCCGGTCTCCTCCAGGACGGCCCGAGCCTCCTCATAGGACACGTCGGCCCGTTTGCGCAGCTGCTCCACCAGCTCCAATGTGATATCCATGGGACCACTTCCTTTCGACAGTACCAGTATACCCCGGCGCCGGTAAAGAGGGTATTTAGTCTGTGTTAAAATCCCATTAAAACAAGACCCATTATATCAGCCTCCCCCCTGGGTCGCAAGCGGCCGCTTTACCCCGGGGGAAAACCATGCTATAATGACCGCAGTTAGAAAGGAGGGGACGGCCATGGGCTGGAAAAAGCGTCTGGCGGTGCTGCTGTGCGCGGCGGTGCTGGTGCTGGGTCCCGGCCTGGTGAGCACTGCCAGGGCGGACACGGTGGAGATCTACCTGATGGCGGAAAACGACCAGATGCTCACCCTGCCCCTGGAGGCCATGCCCACCTGGATCGGCGGCGCCCTGTACGTCCCTTATACCGTCTTTGACTGGACGGTGACCGGGGTCAACCTGGGAGTCTCCTACGGACAGATCCAGGGGGAGATGGGGAGCGGCTTTATGCTCTACAGCCTCAGCGGTACCCTCACCTTCGATCTCAACGCCGGCACCTGCGTGGACCGCTCGGGCCAGCAGATGGATATGCGGGCGGTGTCCCGCAACGGCTGGCTCTTTGTCCCCCTGGCGCCGGTGTGCTCCTACTTCGGTCTGCGCTACAGCTATACCCCCACCAACTACGGCACCCTGATCCGCATCACCAACGGGCAGGAGCGGCTGGGCAGCGAGTTTATCCAGTATGCCCAGGACGCCATGCGCAGCCGGTACAACAACTATATGAAGCAGCTCTATCCCGACACCCCCCGGCCCTCCGCCGCCCAGCCCACCCCCACGCCCACCCCCACGCCCAGCGCCGGGGAGGAGCCAGACCGGGGGGAGCTGACGGTCTACCTCTCCTTCCAGTGTACCGGCGGAGGGGGAGTGGCCGCCATTTTGGACCAGCTGGAGGCCCGCGGCGTCCAGGCCCTCTTCCTGTTCCGGCCGGAGGAGCTCCAGGCCAATGCGGAGAATCTCCGCCGCATTGTGGGCTCCGGCCACGCCGTGGGGCTGAGCGTGTCGGGCGCCTCCCTCTCCCAGGTGGAGGAGGAGTTGGCCCAGGGCTCCGCCCTGCTGGAGCGGCTGGTGCGGCTCAAGGTCCACACCGTCTATCTGGAGCGGGCGGGGCGGGAGGTGGCCTCCGCCCTGGAGGAGCAGGGCTGGGCCCGCTGGTCCCCCCAGCTGGACCAGATGGGGGACAGCCGCTCGGCGGCCACCCGCAGCAACGCCCTGATGAATCTCCTTGACAGCCGGGAGGGCTCTGTCCGGGTGATGCTGGACGACCGGACCGGCACCGCCGACCTGCTGGCCCGGCTGCTGCCCCGGATGGAGGGGGCGTCCTACCGGACCCGGCTGGCGCTGGAGACCTGGTTTTAAAGAGAAGGGGCGGGCTAAAGCCCGCCCCCTACCTTATATAATAATAAGACAGGAGGAACCTGCCATGCGCAGCGTCTATCTGGACAACGGCGCCACGTCTTACCCCAAGGCCCCCGGCGTGGGGGAGGCCATGGCCGAGTTTATTACCCGCATCGGCTGCAACATCGCCCGGGGAGGCTATCAGAAGGCCTATGACGCCGCCGGCCGGGTGCTGGAGGTGCGGGAGAAGCTGAACGCTCTGGTGAACGGCCCCGGCCCCCGGAACGTGGTCTTTACCTCCGGCGCCACCGCCGGGCTCAACCTGCTGCTGAAGGGTCTGCTCCGCCCGGGGGACAAGGTGCTCACCTCCCCCATGGAGCACAACGCGGTGCTCCGTCCCCTGGAGCAGCTGAAGCGCCAGGGTGTGACCGTGGAGTATCTGCCCTGCACCCAGCGGGGGGAGCTGGTTCTGGACGGACTGGCGGACAAGCTGACCTCCGACGTCCGGGCCGTCATGCTGTGCCACGGCTCCAATGTCTCGGGCACCCTCTTTCCCATCGAAAAGGTGGGCCCTCTCTGCCGGGCGCGGGGGATCTTCTTCCTGGTGGATGCTGCCCAGACCCTGGGGGCCATTCCGGTGGACATGGCCGCCATGGGCATCGACGGGCTGGCCTTCCCCGGCCACAAGGGCCTGCTGGGACCCCAGGGCATCGGCGGGGCGGTGGTGACGGAGGCCCTGGCGGCGGCGCTGGACCCCCTGCTCGCCGGCGGCACCGGCAGTATGTCGGAATCCCTGGAGATGCCCCCCTTCCTGCCCGACCGGTTTGAGGCGGGCACCCTTAACCTGCCCGGCATCTTCGGCCTGGGGGCGGCTCTGGACTATCTGGAAGGGGAGGGGGAGGCCCTCCGCCTCCGGGAGCACAAGCTGGCCGGCCACCTGTGGGCCCGGCTCATGGAGCTGGAGGAGGACGGCATCCGGGTGCTGGGCGCGGACGACCCCGCCAGGCGCACCGGGGTGGTGTCCATCGACTTTCTCAAGGCGGACAACGGGGAGATGGCCTTCCGGCTGGAGCAGGAGTACGGTATCCAGACCCGCTGCGGCCTCCACTGCGCGCCCATGGCCCATAAAACTCTGGGTACCTTTCCCCAGGGGGCGGTCCGCTTCTCCGTGGGCCCCTTCACTACCTTTGAGGAGATCGACTACGTCCAGGGGGCGGTGTACGAGCTGCTGCTGGACTAGCGCGCGCCCCGTTCCTTTCCTCCGCCGGTACACTCTGGCCGGAAGATTACGCTTGTGTTACAAAACCGCCGGGGGTGTTGACGGAACGGATTTGATGGATTATCATTATGCCAGACTCATGGAGAGGATGTCCCCTCCTCATGGTCAAATAAAATAAGGAGGAATTCCAAATGAGAAACCTCAAGAGGACTCTCAGCCTGGCTCTGGCCGCTGTTATGCTCATGGGCATGATGGTTGTCGGCGCTAGCGCTGCGAGCAAGGATTTCACTGATGCCAGTGATATCAAAAATGTTGAGGCTGTCGACGTTATGGTCGCTCTGGGCGTGCTCGAGGGCGGCGATAAGGGCGACTTCCAGCCCAACTCCATCCTGACCCGTGAGCAGGCCGCCAAGATCATCTGCTACCTGCTGCTGGGTGAGGAGTCTGCTGAAAAGCTGACCACCAACTCCGCCGTGTTCAACGACGTGGCCGCTGACCGCTGGTCCGCCCCCTACATCGGCTACTGCGTGAACCTGGGCATCCTGGCCGGCGACGGCAACGGCAACTTCTTCCCCGAGGGCAAGCTGACCGGCGCTGCTTTTGGCAAGATGCTGCTGGTTGCTCTGGGCTATGATCCCACCATCGAGAAGTACACCGGCAACGACTGGATGATTAATGTTGCTGCCGACGCCATCGAGGCTGGCATCTCCCCCAAGGGCCTGGTGCTCTCCAACGACCTGTCCCGTCAGGACGCCGCTCAGATGGCCTTCCTGACCCTGCAGGCTGACATGGTGAAGTATGCCTCCAAGGGCACCACCGTCATCGGTTCCGACGGTATGCAGGTCATCGTGGGCAACACCCCCGCTGAGCCTGTGTCTGACAGCGCCAACGTGAACTACAATGGCGCTGATAACGGCACCCACGACCAGATGTATCAGCAGTTCTGCGAGAAGTACTTCGCTGACCTGAAGAAGGACTCCACCAACAACACCGACGCTTTCGGCCGTCCCGGCTACACCTGGGTTTACGACGGCGAGGACATCTGCTTTGCCGCTGAGAGCGCCAGCTTCACCTACACCGCCGAGACCAAGGCTTCCGTCATCTCCAAGGATCTGAAGAACTACGAGGTGGGCGGCAACAAGGTCCAGAGCGACATCGCTGCCGGCGCTTCCGTCTCCGGTATGGTCTACACCAACGGCGACACCGCCGCTGCCCTGACCGTTGCTGCTAACGACGCTCCCGCTGACGCCATTGCCGCTCTGACCGAGAACGGCCGCACCGTCGAGGTCTTTACCGACGACAAGGACGTGACCGCCATCGTGGTGGTGGACACCTACCTGGCTCTGGTTGACAAGGTCGACGAGAACAAGGACGACAGCGACCTGGTGGACGTTGACTTCAAGGTCTACGTTTCCAACAGCACTGGCACCACCTATTCTCTGGACGAGCAGGACGCCTTTGCTTTCGACGAGGACGACTATGTCCTGGTCACCATCGCTAACGGCGAGATCCAGACCGTTTCCGCTCCCGAGACCGTTGAGGGCGTTGCTGCCACTCAGGCCAACACCTACTACACCATCGACGGCACCAAGTACAGCCTGTCCTACATGAACAAGCTGACCGGCGCTGCTGGCGATTACGACGGCACCTACACCTTCTACCTGGACAACTACGGCTACGTGATCGGCGCTACCGTGATCGAGGCCGGCGAGGGCACCGCCAACTACGCTTACCTGAAGGCTATCGACGTCACTCTGGCTGACGCCTTCAACGACGGCGCTGTGAAGGCCAAGCTGACCTTCCTGGACGGCACCACTCAGGTTGTGAACCTGGCTATGAAGCAGGAGAAGGGCACCGACGACTGGCAGGTCTACAGCCCCGTCGCCGACGCTTGGGTTGACATCGACACCAACGGCGCTGCTGCGGGTGGCGAGATCACCATTGCTTCCGCCTTCTACTCCTACACCGTGAACAGCGACAACGAGTACACCCTGAAGCCTCTGGGCAACTATGCTACCGCTGTTACCTACAACACTCCCGCCAACGTGACCGCTGCTGTGGTCTCCGGCTGGGCTGCCAACAGCTCCTCCAAGATGGTTATGATCGACGGTCAGGCCACCTACACTGGCTACAAGAACTTCCCCACCACCGATGACATCACTGCTATCGTTGGTGCCGAGGCTCTGATCCTGCACAGCAAGGACAGCAAGACCATTAAGACCATCTACGTCCTGGACGAGGCCAGCACCACCGAGGCCGTGACCTATGCTTACTCCACCAGCGCCAGCAAGGCTTACACTCAGGCCGGCGATGACTACTACGAGTTCTATGTGGACGGCGAGGTCGTGTACTATCAGCTCCAGGGCACTGTGAAGGCCAACACCATTTACAGCCTGGATGTTGAGGACGGCGTGGCTACTCCCACCGAGATCGTGTCTGGTTCCACCGAGTACGATACCGGTATCACCTACACCATTGCCACCGCTCAGACTGTGAAGGAAGTGTCCGGTGAGGATTACTTCACCGTCGGTAGCACCATCTTCTACATGGGCTACGACAAGGACGACGTTGCCTGCGGCGTGTACGACCTGGGCGATGACGGCGCTGCCACCACCCTGTCTGAGGATGACTCCGTTACCATCCTGTACATCACTGTTGATGGCAACAACTACGCTCTGGCTGTTTACGTGGCCGAGTAATTTGACTCCAAACTTCCTTTGGATCAAATAGAAAGAGTCCCGGGCTTTGCCCGGGGCTCTTTTTTATGCAAATGCGATGTAGTAGTAGCTCTCCCCCTCTATGTTCATTTGAAGATCCGCATCCTTTTCCACATACCAGCTTACGCTGGTGTCTCTCCAGGTGAGATAGGCCACCTCATTGCTGTATGTGGTTTGGCTGGACAGATAGGTGGATTCCATTCCCCGCAGCACCAGAAGGTAGTTGTAGGTACCTATAACTCTGCGTACCAGCAGCATCTTCGGGGCCTCCGGCAAGATACCCGAAAAATCCAGGGTGCATGGAGCCGACGCCCCAAAAGTGCCTGTACCCACATAGCTGCCATAGACAAAATGACAGTCTCCGGACGCCTTCAACGCCGCGTCGATCTTCTGAAAGTCCTCGTTGAAGTCGGTCCGCAGAAAGGGGTCCTCCGGCTCCCACTGATGGAGCTGATAATTTGGGGTATAATTTGCCATATACATTCCTCCTTGTTGTGATTTGGGGGTATTGTCTTTGTATCCCTCATGTCGGCATATGTTCCCCCGCCCGTATAGGGACAGGGGGCTTTTGTTGTATGGAGACAAAACAGTTGGCAGTATCCCCTGTCTCACTTTTGCCCATGCAACAAGAAGCCCTCCGTCACGCACCGGTAGGGGATGCGTACAAAGCGCAATGCGCCGGAGCACCGCACTGGGCGAAAAGTTATGCCGGTCGCCCGCGAGACAAAGGCGCAGTCACCGCCGGAGTGACGTAACAAAGGCGGTGTCCCTCAAATCCCAACAAGGAGGAATACATATGGCAAACTATACCCAGCACTACGGGCTCCATCAGTGGGAGCCGGAGGACCCCTTCCTGCGGACCGATTTCAACGAGGACTTTCAGAAGATTGACGCGGCCCTGGAGGGAGTGGCGGTAAAAACCGTCAATGTTGTATCAGGCTCATACATAGGCACGGGCGAATACGGCGAAGCTGCGCCCAATCAGCTGTCCCTCCCATTTGTTCCGGCTCTGGTCATCCTAGTGGCTGACGCGGTAAGAATGCTGGCATCCGGAACCGTGTTTCTACGGGGGCAGAACTACAGCGCCGGCATTGGCGTGGCCTACTCTGACTGGAGCGCGCTCAACCTTACTGTATCATGGAATGAAAACACGTTATCCTGGTATTGCGAGGACGCCGGAGATCAATTGAATAAAGAGGGAATAACATACCGATACTTTGCGTTGGCATAAAAAGGAAAGGGGTGCGCTGCATTTACAGCGCACCCCTTTATCAGACCGTCAGAAGCAAAGCTTCTGTCCCATTCTGGCCCAGAAGAGCTTATCTCACCAGGTACAGGGTGGTGACCGCACCATCGCTGTCCACAGTGTACAGGATGCTGGTCAGGTCGGAGTAGTTACGGTTGATGGAGCCAGCAGTAATGGCGCCGTCGGTAGCGACCACATACACGGCCACATCATCGGTGTAAGCCATGGTACCGTCAGCACCAACGCCAATGACCTCGTTGGAAGCCTTGGTGAAGCTGCCGGTGGTGGCATAGTAGTCGGTATCCTCGGTGGCCAGGCTCAGGTCGGAGTAGATGCCGTCCTCGTCCACCTTGTAGCTGTCGTACAGGCCGTCCAGACCGGTGCCGGCGCTCTTAGCGACCATGATCTCCACGATCTCGCCGTTGACAACAGCGTCGTAGGTGTAGTACTCGCCCAGATCGGAGTCGTTAATCAGACCGGAGACGGAGTCGCCGGCGATGTAGATCAGATCGTCAGCGGAAGCGACGGTGGTGCCGTCCAGGATGAAGACGTAGTCGGCAGCCTCGCCGCTCTCAGCCACAACATAGCCGGAGGCAGCGGTCATGGAGGGCACATTCCGGTAACCGGTATAGGTGCTGGCGGAATCAAACTTGCCAGCATCCAGCTTGATGGAGACATAGACAGTCTGGCTGTCGGCGGAGGTAGTACCGTTGATGCCGGTTCTGCCCTTCTCGATGTTGATGGCGGTGGAGGCAACACTGCCGCTCAGGACATAGTAGGACTCATCCTCGTCGTACTCGTAGCTGTACACACCAGCGGCGTACGCTTCCTCGGTGTCAATGACCTCGGAGGTGCCGTCGGCGTACACAACCTCGGCATAGTAGGACTCCTCGCCCCAGGTGCCGGTGCTGGAGCCGTTGCGGACCACATACAGGTATTCAGCGGCATCCTCGGTGCTGCCGTCAAAATGCACCACATAGCCGTTGTACAGGTAGAAGGTACCCTCGGAGTCGGTGCCTACGGCGGCCTGGCTGTACTCGTTGGCGAAGTCATATCTCTCGCCGTCGATTCTCACCCAGCCATTGTAGTGGCCGGTGATGCTGCTGGAGGTAACGGTGCCGTCCACGGACTCAACGTCGTCCACATCCAGGACAGTGGCGTCCATGTCGGAAGCGGTATCCCAGCCGGGCTTCAGGAACATCATGAGGACGTCGCCTTCCTCATAGTTCTCGATCATGGCATAGGCGTCGGCGTCGTCTTCCGCGTCGATCTCGATGGTGGCATAGGTGTTGCTGTGGCTGATGTAGTAGCCAGCCTCGTACACGTCCAGCTCAACGCTGGTAACTGCGTCGTCGTCGTCGGTGTTGATGGTGGCGACCTCGGCCACATAACCCTCGGTCACAACAATGGCGGTGACCTCGTCGTCGTTGTTGGCGTAGATCTCAATGTTGTAGCCCTTGACGCTGTCCTGGAGCTTAGCCAGATCAACGCTGGCGTCGGTGCCGCCGTTGTAGTACACGGGAGCGTCGGCCAGGCCGGTGTAGTCCTCGTTCAGGGTGTCCACCACGTCCTCGTCGAAGTCGGCGCCGGCATAGGTGGCCACAGGCTCGTCGGACACGAAGGCGATCACATCGCCATCATAAACCCAGGAGTAGCCGGGACGGGCAAAATCATCCTTGGTGTTCTTGGCGGTGGTGGTGTCCTTCTCCAGGTCGGCGAAGTACTTCTCGCAGAACTGCTGATAGGCGTCGCCGTCCTCGGTGCGATAGTCGTCGCTCAAGCTGTTGTCCACCCGCTCAGCGGGGGTGTTGCCCACGATGACCTGCATACCGTCGGAGCCGATGACGGTGGTGCCCTTGGAGGCATACTTCACGGTGTTGGCAGTCAGGGTCAGGAAGGCCATCTGAGCGGCGTCCTGACGGGACAGGTTGTTGGAGAGCACCAGGCCGGAGGGGGCAATACCGGCCTCGATGGCGTCGGCAGCAACGCTAATCATCCAGTCGCTGCCCACATACTTCTCGATGGTGGCGTCATAGCCCAGGGCCACCAGCAGCATCTTAGCGAAGGCGGCGCCGGTCAGCTGGCCCTCGGGGAAAAAGTTGCCGTTGCCGTCGCCGGCCAGGATACCCAGGTTCACGCAGTAACCGATGTAGGGAGCGGACCAGCGGTCAGCAGCCACGTCGTTGAAGACGGTGGAGTTGGTGGTCAGCTTTTCAGCGGACTCCTCACCCAGCAGCATATAGCAGATGATCTTAGCTGCCTGCTCGCGGGTCAGGATGGAGTTGGGCTGGAAGTCGCCCTGATCGCCGCCTTCCAGAATGCCGAGGCCGACCATAACGTCCACGGCCTCAACATTGGTGATTTCATCCGCATCGGTGAAATCACTGCTCGCAGCACCGGCGCCGACAATCATCATGCCCATGAGCATAACGGCGGCCAGAGCCAGGCTGAGAGTCCTCTTGAGGTTTCTCATTTGGAATTCCTCCTTATTTGATTTGACCAGGAAGAGGGGACAAATTATTAAAAAACCTGCAAACCGCTGGGGCACAAGCCTTTCGCGGAAAAAAACCGGCGACAGGTATCCGCCGGGTAGCCAAAGGCGCAGGAAAAGCAGGAGCGAAACCGCCGGTTCGGAGCGGTTGACGGTGAAAATCAGCCCTGCCAGAATACAAGATACGACCCTGTTCGACCATCATCGGATACATGGAGGAGAATCTGGAATGGCTAGAAAAACGATTAAAAAGAATTTGGCATATGACGACCAGAAAGGACTATACTACGCCTGCTTCAACTACGGCACCACCGCCGACGGCCGCCGGGACCGGCGGGTACGCACCTTCACCGACCTGTCGGCGGCGGAACTGGCGCTGGAACAGTTTCAGCAGGGTGGGGGCGGACGGGTGCTTCGGGACGCCAGCCGCCTGACTCTGGCGGAATGGTTGGAGTACTGGCTGGAGGAGGTCATAGCCCCCAACCGGGCCTATACCACCTATTACTGCTACCGCTCGCTCATCAAAAACCACATTGTCCCCGCCCTGGGGGCGGTCCGTCTGCGGCAGCTGGAGCCCTGGCATATCCAGGAATATTATGCCAAAAAAATGCGTGAGGGCCGCCTGGACTCCAACAGCGTCCACAAGCACCATATCCTGCTCCACACCGCCCTCCGGCTGGCCTTCCGGCAGAAAATCCTGGGGGAAAACCCGGTGGAGCGGGTGGAAGCCCCCCGAGAACACCCCACCCGGCAGCTCTACTACACCCCGGAGCAGCTGCGGGATCTCTTCCAGGCGGTGGAGGGCTCCTGGCTGGAGCCGGTGGTCAAGCTGGGGGCCTACCTGGGTCTGCGGCGGGGGGAGATCTGCGGGCTGCGCTGGAGCGACGTGGATTTTGAACAGGGCGTCATCCAGATCCGGGTCACCCGCACCACCGCCGGATACCGGGTGGTGGAGAAGCAGCCCAAGACAAGCAACTCCATTCGCACCCTGGGTATCGCCGGACTGGAGGATTTGACCCGCCTGCTCCAGACCATCCGGCGGGAACAGCTGGAGCTGGCCCGGACCCAGTCCCACTATACCGACAGCGGCTATGTGCTGGCCGACGGGCAGGGACAACCCAGACACCCCAATCTGGTGACCTGGGCCTTCCGCACCTTTGTGGAGCGCCGGGGTCTGCCCCCCATTACCATCCACGGCCTGCGCCACACCTTTGCCAGCCTGGCCAACAGCGCCCGCATCCCCCTGGTGGACATCGGAAAGGCGCTGGGCCACAAGGACGTGTCCATCACCGGGCGGATCTACACCCATATTTTCGACCAGACCCACCAGGAGGTGCTCAACACCGTGGCCGCCCGCATCGCCGCGGGATAGATGGGGCTTGACAAACCTGCGTCATAAGCATATGATTAGAGCAAAGATAAAAGTTTAGGAGGTGCCCCATGACCCAGCGGGAACGGCAGATCCTGAAGTGGATTGAAGAAAATCCCCTGATCTCCCAGCAGGAACTGGCGGAGAAGGCCGGCATCACCCGGTCGTCGGTGGCGGTCCATATCTCCAACCTGATGAAGCAGGGGCATATCGCCGGCAAGGGATACATTGTCCGCACCGCCCCCTATGCGGTGGTGGTGGGGGGCGTGAATCTGGACATCGGCGGCCGGTCTTTTGGCAAGCTGGTGCCCGCGGACTCCAACCCGGGCCAGGTGCGGACCAGCCTGGGGGGCGTGGGCCGCAACATCGCCCACAATATGGCCCTGCTGGGCCTGGATGTACGGCTGCTCACCGCCTTTGGGGATGATATGAACGCCCAGCGCATCGCCGCCAGCTGTGGCGAGCTGGGCATTGACATCAGCCAGTGCCTGACGGTGCCCGGCGGCGCCACCTCCACCTATCTGTTTATCGCCGACCACCGGGGGGATATGGCCCTGGCGGTCAGCGATATGGAGATCTATGAGCACATGACCCCTGCCTTCCTGGCCGGACGGAGCCGGCTGCTGCAAAACGCCCAGCTGGTGGTGGTGGATACCAACATTCCGGCTCAGTCCATCGCCTGGCTGGCGGACAACATCCACCTGCCCATCTTTGCCGACCCGGTATCCACCGCCAAGGCGGAGAAGCTGCGCCCGGTGCTGGGCAAGCTCCACACCCTCAAGCCCAACCGGATGGAGGCCGAGTTGCTCTCCGGCGTGGCCATCACCGACGAGGCCAGCCTGAACAGGGCGGCGGACGAACTGCTGGCCACCGGCCTGCGGCGGGTATTCATCAGCCTGGGCGGGGACGGCGTGCTGGCCGCCGATCACAACGGGCGGGTCCATATGCCCTGCTGTCCCGGAGAGATGGTGAACACCACCGGCTGCGGCGACGCGGGTATGGCGGCCATTGCCTGGGCCTACCTGGAGGGCACCGATCTGGCGGGCACCGCCAAAGCCGCCATGGCGGCCGGCGCCATCGCCATGGAGAGCGCCGAGACCATCAACCCGGCTATGAGCGCCCCCCTGCTCCGGGAACGGATAAACGCATAAGACCCAAGACGGATTGAATTGATATGGAGGTAACTGTGATGAATCTCAACAAGTATCTGGATGTAGCCCCTGAAGTGGCCGCCGCCGTGGCCGCCAACAAGCCTGTGGTGGCCCTGGAGTCCACCATCATCTCCCACGGTATGCCCTATCCCCAGAACGTGGAGACCGCTCTGAAGGTGGAGCAGATCATCCGGGACAACGGCGCGGTACCCGCCACCATCGCCATCCTGGGGGGCCGCCTGAAGGCCGGCCTCACCGCTGAGGAGATCGAGTACCTGGGCAAGCAGGGCCAGAAGGTGACCAAGGCCAGCCGCCGGGACCTGGCGGTGCTGGTGGCCCGCAAGGCCGACGGCGCCACCACCGTCACCACCACCATGATGATCGCCCACATGGCGGGCATCCAGATCTTCGCCACCGGCGGCATCGGCGGCGTCCACCGGGGCGCCGAGACCACCATGGACATCTCCGCCGACCTGGAGGAGCTGGCCTCCACCCCCGTGATGGTGGTGTGCGCCGGCGCCAAGTCCATTCTGGACCTGGGCCTGACCCTGGAGTACCTGGAGACCCACGGCGTGCCCGTCATCGGCTACGGCACCAAGGAGCTGCCCGCCTTCTACACCCGCAAGAGCGGCTTTGAGGTGGACTACCGTATGGACACCCCCGCCGAGGTTGCCGCCGCCTTCCATGTCTCCCAGGAGCTGGGCCTGAAGGGCGGTATGCTGGTGACCAACCCCATCCCCGAGGAGTTCGCCATGGATCACGACGTCATTAACAAGGCCATTGACGAGGCCATCGAGCAGGCCAAGACTCAGGGCATCCACGGCAAGGCCACCACCCCCTTCCTTCTGGCCAAGGTGAAGGAGCTGACCGGCGGCGACAGCCTGGATTCCAACATCCATCTGGTGTTCAACAACGCCCGCCTGGCCGCCCAGACTGCCGCCGAGCTGTGCGCCCTGGGCTGATCCCGCTTTCTCATCCCGACAGGGGCTGCTGCGTCCATTGGCAGCAGCCCTTTTTTTGATGCTTCGGTGGGGGAAATTGTAACAATCTTTCTTTTTGCTAACATTGGGCCCCCCTGCATTGAATCCGCCTCTGCCCGGACGTATAATAATGCTCAGAAGGACGAACGCCGGGAAACCGGCGTATCAGCAAGAGGCCCATATGGGAGAAAGAGGCGATATAATGGCGCGGAAATCGAGTTTGTTCCGCCGGATGTGCGCGGCGCTGCTGGCCCTGCTGCTGTTGCCGGCCGGAGCCCTGGCGGCGGAGCCGGAGACTGTTCAGGCCGCGCCTGTCCTGGGGATTTATACCACCGGGGATATGGCGGGCCGGGTGGGGGAGACCGATCCCCTGACCGGACAGGTGGAAGAGAACAGCTATTTGAAGGTGGCCTCCGCCATGGCGGAGGAACGGGGCAGCGTGGCAGCCACCCTGCTGCTGGACAGCGGGGACGCGGTGGCCAACACCCTGGCCAGCGGCAGCGCCGCCGACACGGCCCTGGCCCTGCGCACCATCGGCTATGACGGCCTGGTCCCCAGCGTGGAGGAGTTCCGGCTGGGACAGGGCCACCGGGCGGCCTTTTTCCGGGATCTGACCCGGGAGGACGGCCAGGGCACACCGGTGGAGCTGATCTCGGCGGACTGGCTGGACGGGGAGAGCGGCGAAGCCGCCGCCCAGCCCTATCACATCTATACCCGCCAGCTGGGCGGGAAGGAGATCCGCATTGCGGTGGTGGGTCTGGGTACCCTGGCGGTGCCCCAGTCTCTGCCCGCTTACTATTACAGCGACAGCCGGTTTGGCCATGGGACCGGCGATAGCCAGAGCTATGCCTGGGAGTGGAACCACTGGATCTGGCCCCGGCTGGAGCAGGAGAACTGCGACCTGGTGGTGGTATGCTGCCATGGGGACAGGGAGACGCTGCAAAGCTTTGTGACCGAGACCAGGGGGATCGATCTGCTGGTTGGGGGCCACGGTGAGGCGGATATGGGCAGCTTGGAGGACCGGAACGGACGGGCGGTGCCCTGGGTCAGCGGCGGCGGGACCACCTTGACCCGGACGGTGGTAACCCTCTCCGACGAGGGCGCCCCGGTGGTGGGTGAGAGCCGGCTGCTGAGTCTGAGCGGCTATGAGAGTGATCCGGCGCTGGCGGAGGCCACAGCCGGCGGACAGAAGGCCCAGCAGGCGAAAGCCGGCCAGAGCACGGGCGCCCTGTCCGGCAACTGGGCGGAGTCTGTCACCAGCCCCGCCTGCCAGACGGCGGCGGCCGACCTGGTGGCCCGGGCCATGCTGTGGACCTCGGGGGCGGATGTGGCCCTTGTCACCAACGGAAGCCTGGGCAGTCTGCCGGAGCAGACCGGCAGCGGCGCAGGCCACCGCATCCTGACCCTGGGGGATTGCGCCGCGCTGGCCAGGGGCAGCGGCCAGATGGTGCTGGTGGAGCTGACCGGCGCCCAGCTGAAACAGTGGCTGGATGTCTGTGCCGGCCGGTATCAGGTGGATGAAACCGGTCGGGTGACCGGCGGCCAGGACGCCGACTTCCTCTATGGAATGGACTATGAGCTCTATGTGGGCGAGCAGCCCGGCCGGCGGGTGGTGAACCTGACCTGGCAGGGCCAGCCGGTGGAAGCGGACAGGACCTACCGTGTCATCCTGGAGGATTCCCATCTGAGAGACGAGGAGTTCCCCCCCTGTACGGTGCTGTGGTCTGCCGGGGCCGATATGCAGTATGCGGCCACCGGGGGTACCATGGCCTCCCTGCTGGCGGCTTACGCCAGCCGCTCCGGACCCCTTGTCCCTCAGCGGACGAGCAGCTGGGCGGTGTACGCCGGTTCGGTGGACAGTCCGGTGACCAGGCTGGACTTTGTGGAGATGCTTTATGATGTGGCGGGCCAGCCCAGGCCGGGCGCCAACGTGGCCTTTGTGGATGTGACGGACAGCAGCGCGGTGGTTTGGGCCGCCGAGCAGCGTATTGTCAGCGGCGACGGCAAGGGCAAGTTCCTGCCCCGGCAGGAGGTGACCCGGGAGCAGGCGGCGGCCATGCTGTATCACTACGCCAGAGCGGTGGGGTTGGACCTCACCACTGACGGCGCCGCCGTCAACGCCCTGTCCGACCGCGCCTCCATCTCCGGCTGGGCGGTCACGGCTGTGAGCTTTTGCCTGGAAAACGGCCTGCTGGAGCCGGAGAACGGCCAGTTCCGGCCCGACCACACTATGACCCGGGCCCAGGTCCAGGAGACTATGGCGGCGCTGGAGGCCCTGGATTGAATCTGCCCACAAGAAAACGCCCTCTTACCGTTTTTCTTTCACAAAACGGTAAGAGGGCGTTTAGAAATTTTTAAGATGAATCTGCTACACTTTTTCCACAAGCAAAGGAGGAATTTTGATGGAGCAGATTCTGAAGGTAGAGAGGCTGTGCCGGGATTACGGCCGGTCAACGGTGACCCATGCGGTGGACCATGTGGATTTTTCGGTGGAAAAGGGGGAATTTGTGGGCATCATGGGCCCGTCGGGCAGCGGCAAGACCACCCTGCTCAACTGCATCTCCACCATCGATATCCCCACGGCGGGCCGGATCTGGGTGGAGGGGAAGGACATCACCGCCCTGGGGCGGAAGGAGCTCGCCCGGTTCCGGCGGGAGCGGCTGGGCTTTGTGTTCCAGGACTGCAACCTGCTGGACACCCTCACCGCCTTTGAAAACATCGCCCTGGCCCTCACCATTCGCAAGACCCCGCCCCGGAAGGTGGAGTCCCTGGTGGAGGAGACCGCCCGGATGCTGGAGATATCCGACTGCCTGAACAAGTATCCCTATCAGATGTCGGGTGGCCAGCAGCAGCGCACCGCCGCCGCCCGGGCCATCGTCACCCGGCCGGCCCTCATCCTGGCCGACGAGCCCACCGGCGCCCTGGACTCCAAATCCGCCCGGCTGTTGCTGGAGCGGTTTGAGGCCATGAATGAGCTGTGTGAAGCCACCATCCTGATGGTCACCCACGACGCCTTTACCGCCAGCTACTGCCACCGCATCCTCTTCCTGCGGGACGGGGCGGTGTTTACCCGGCTGGAGCGGGGTGACCAGAGCCGCAGGGACTTTTTCCGGCGGATCATCGGCGTGGTGAGCCAGCTGGGAGGTGACCAGAGCGATGTTCTCTAAGCTGGCCGTCAAAAACGTGGGCCGCAGCTTCCGGGACTACGGGGTGTACTTTCTCACCGTGGCCTTCGGCGTGTGCCTCTTCTATGTGTTCAACGCCCTGGAGACCCAGAGCGTGATCCGCTATCTGGCCCAACACCCCCGGTCCAACATTGTGGAGGCGATTCAGCAGCTCATCGGCGTGTTGTCGGTCTTTGTGTGGGTGGTGCTGGCCTTCCTGATCCTGTACGCCTCCGGCTTTCTGGTGCGCCGCCGGGCCCGGGAGTTGGGCACCTACCTGATGCTGGGCATGGAGCGGCGGCAGGTGGCCCTGCTGCTGCTGGCCGAGACCGCCGTCACCGCTCTGTTGGCCCTGGCCGTGGGGCTGGGGCTGGGGGTGGTCCTGTCCCAGGCCCTGTCCCTCTTTACCGCGGGACTCTTCGCCGTGCCCATGACCTTCTTCGCCTTTTCCGTCTCCCTTCCGGCCCTGGGCAAGACGGCGGCCGCCTTTGCCGCCATCTTTCTGCTGGTGATGGTCTACCACGCCTTTGCCCTGTCCCGGCGGAAGCTCATCGACCTGCTGCGGGCCCGGCGGGTGAATCAGGAGCTGAAGGTACGCAGCCTGGGGGTCTCGGTGGTGCTCTTTCTCCTGGGATGCGCGCTGTTGGCCGTAGCCTACGCCATGCTGCTCACCCGGGGGCTGCTGCGGGTGGACACCCTGTTCTGGGTGATGCTGGGGCTGGGCAGCCTGGGTACCCTGCTGTTTTTCCGGGGGTTGTCCGGCTTTCTGCTGCGGCTGTGTCAGAGCAGCAAAACGCTCTATTATAAGAACTTAAATATGTTTATCCTGCGGCAGTTCAACGCGGCCATCAACACCACCTACCGCTCCATGACGGTGATCTGCCTGATGCTGCTGCTGGCCATCGGCATCACCGCCACCTCGGTGGGGCTGAACAACACCGTGACCCAGATGGCGGACCGGACCGTGCCCCAGGATGTGGAATTGTCCGTCTGGCCGGAGGAGGAGGGAGGGATCATAGACCTGCCTGCCCTGCTGGCGGAGAGGGGCTTCAATCCGGACCAGCAGTGCAGCCGCTGGATTACCTTCCCCATGTACCGGGACGAGAATGGGCGCCCCTGTATGCTCCAGGCGGATTACGATGCCTATGGGGCTGCCTGGGGAGAGGAGAAGGCCGGCGCTTTTGTGACGGACTGGGGTGTCCGGCTGGTGCCTCAGGAGACGGAAGGGCTGTCTGCATCCCGCTGGTACTTCCTGGCCGACTACGCCGGGGCCGCGCAGGAGGCGGAGGACGCTTTTCTGGAGGCGGTGAACGATCTGACGGATACCGGCGGCTACTCCTATACCACCAGGCTGTCCACCTGGATGGACCTGATGGGCACCAAGGTACTGGTGCTTTTCATCGGCCTCTACCTGGGGGTGGTGTTCCTGGTGGCGTCGGCGGCAGTGCTGGCCCTCCAGCAGCTGAGTCAGGCCGCCGACAGCGCCCAGCGCTACCGGGTTCTCTCCCAGCTGGGGGTGTCCCAGCGGATGCGGGGGCGGTCGGTGGATATCCAGGTGTTTCTGGCCTTCTTCCTGCCTCTGGCCCTGGCCCTGGTCCACGCCGTGGTGGGCATGACCGCCGCCAACGCGGTCATCGCCGAAGTGGGGAAGGTGGACGCGGCGGCCTCCAGCGCCGTCACCGCCCTGCTGCTGGTGGCGGTGTACGGCGGCTACTTCCTGGCCACCTGCTGGGGCAGCCGGAGAATCCTGCGCAGTCAGATATAATGCCAGAAAAAATGAGAAAACACTTGTAATCGTTCCTGTTCTGTGCTATTATTACTTTTATCTATGAGAGGAGGCGCGGGAGGACTGCGCCCAAATAGAGTGCATATGCCCCGCTGACGGGGCCGAAAGGACGATGTAGCGTGGATTATACCAAGCTGATTCTGAGCATTATCGACGTGGCGGCCTGCCTGTTCCTCATCGCCGTGGTGCTGCTCCAGTCCGGCAAGAGCGCCGGCCTGTCCGGCGCCATCGCCGGTGTTGCCGACACCTTTATGGCCAAGAACAAGGCCAAGAGCTGGGACGCCAAGCTGGCCAAGCTGACCAAGTGGGTGGCCATCGGGTTTATGATCCTTACCTTTGTGATCTGCCTGCTCTGAGAAAGCGAGAAAACGCCCTTCCGGTTTCGGAAGGGCGTTTTTTTCGCTTGTTGTTGAGAGAAGTCGGTCTGCGGGGTATAATACGAGAAAGAAGCCCAGGAGAAAGGAAGTATTATGAAAGAAAAACAGGAACTGACCGGCACCTACCAGGCCAGCGGCCGAGGCTTCGGCTTTCTGATCCCGGAGGAGGGGGAGGACTGCTTCATCCCGCCCCGGGCCAACGGCGGCGCCTGGAACGGAGATAAAGTGGTGGCCCGCATCACGGAGGAGGACTCGTCGGCGGGCCGCCGGGTGGCCAAGGTGGTCCAGGTGCTGGAGCGGGCCAACAAGACCGTCACCGGCGAACTGGAGCGGCGGGACCATGCCCTCTGGCTGAATCCCGACAGCGAGCGCCTGCCCGGCCCCATCCAGGTATTCACCAAGCGGAAGGGGGTACGCCCCGGGGAGCGGGCCGCCGTGGCCATGACCAGCTTTGGCGGGGGCAAGACCGCCCCCATGGGCACCCTGCGGGAGCGGTTTGGGCCCGCCGACCGGCGAGAGAGCGCCGTGGAGGCCATTCTCTACACCCACGATATTGAGCGCGCCTTCCCGCCCGCCGTCATGGATCAGACCGAGACCATCCCCCAGACGGTGGAGGCCTCCGCCCTGACCGGCCGGCTGGACCTGCGGGGGAAAACCATCATCACCATCGACGGGGCATCCTCCAAGGACTTTGACGACGCGGTGAGCCTGGAGAAGGACGAGAAAGGCCGCTGGGTGCTGGGGGTCCACATCGCCGATGTGAGCCACTATGTCCAGCCCGGCACCCCCCTGGACCTGGAGGCCTTCGAGCGGGGCACCTCGGTGTATTTTGCCGACCAGGTGGTGCCCATGCTGCCCGAGGCTCTGTCCAACGGCATCTGCTCCCTGAATCCCCAGGTGGACCGGCTGGCCCTGTCCTGCATCCTGACCATGGATGAAGGCGGCGGGGTGGTGGACCACACCATCGCCAAGACGGTGATCCGGTCCACCGAGCGGATGACCTATGAGGACTGCAACGTGTTGCTGGCGGGGGAGGACCCCGTCCTGGCGGAGCGGTACGCCCACATCCTGCCCATGCTGAGGGACATGGCCGCCCTGGCCAAAAAGCTGGAGAAGCTGCGGCGGAACCGGGGGGCCCTGGATCTGGAGACCCGGGAGAGCTATGTGATCTGCGATGAGGAGGGCAAGCCGGTGGATGTGGCCCTCCATCAGCAGGGGGAGAGCGAGAAGCTCATCGAGTCCTTCATGCTGGCGGCCAACGAGTGCGTGGCGGAGCACTTGAACCGCCTCCGCAAGCCCTGTGTCTACCGGGTCCACGAGAAGCCCTCCGATGAGAAGGGGGAGGCCCTGCGCACCCTGGTGGCTCCCCTGGGCTACGATTTGAAGGGAACCGACAGCCATGCTCTCCAGAAGCTGCTGGATTGGGCCCGCGGCAGGCCGGAGGAGGGGGCGGTGTCCATGATGGTGCTGCGCTCCATGATGAAGGCCCGGTACGACGGGGAGAACCTGGGCCACTTCGGCCTGGCGGCGGAGTATTACTGCCACTTCACCTCCCCCATCCGCCGCTATCCCGACCTGATGGTCCACCGGGTCCTCACCGCCCTGCTGGACGGGACGTTGGACAAACAGGAGAAGAAACTGACCGCCGCCGTCCAGCGGGCCGCCGTCCAGTCCTCCCAGCGGGAGCTGGCCGCCCAGGAGGCCGAGCGGGAGATTGAGAAGCGCTATCTGGCCGAGTTCATGGCGGGCCATGTGGGGGAGCGCTTTGCCGGTGTGGTGTCCGGCGTCACCAAGTTCGGCCTCTTCGTGTCGGTGGCCGGGGGCGTGGAGGGGCTGCTGCCGGTGGAGGCCCTGCCCGGCGGAAGCTGGCACTACGACGAGGCCCATCTGACCCTGCTGGAGGACAACGGCAGCGGCCGGTACACCTTCGGCATGGCCCTGGAGGTGGAGTGTTCCGCCGCCGACCCGGTGAGCGGCCAGGTGGACTTCATCCTCCCCGGCGGTACGCCCGTGGCCAGACCGGAGCGGCGTCAGGAGAAACCCAGAGGGGACAAGCCCCGCCGGAAGGGGGGCGGCCGCCGGGCCATGCACCTGCCCAAGCGGCGGAAAGGGGGCAAAAAACGATAATGAAACGGATTCTTTCCGGGGTATTATTGCTCTGCGTAATGCTTTTGGCCGGGTGCGGCGGCCAAAAGCCAACCCCTGCCGCTGCCCCCACCGCCATCCCCAGCGCCGCTCCAACACCCACCCCAACCCCGGAGCCCACCCCCGACCCGGTGGCGGAGGCCCTGGCGGCCATGACCACCCAGGAGAAGGTGGGCCAGCTGCTGGTGGCGGGGATTGAGGGCACCCAGGCCGGCGGGGACGCGGTCCAGGCCATTCAGGACTACCAGGTGGGCGGCGTCATCCTTTTTGGCCGCAATGTGGAGAGCGCGGACCAGCTGGCAGAGCTGACCAATGAACTGAAAGAGCTGAACGGCGACAACACTCCCCTCCTCCTGTGCGTGGACCAGGAGGGGGGACGGGTGGACCGGATGCCCCCGGAGGTGGACGAGCTGCCCCCGGCCTATGACTATATCGCCGCCGGCGGCGACCCCCTGGAGCGGGGGAGGGTGCTGGCCGGTCAGTGTACCGCCTTCGGCTTCAATCTGGACTTCTCCACCTGCCTGGATATCTGGTCCAACCCGGACAACACCGTCATCGGCGACCGGGCCTATGGCAGCGACGCGGAGACGGTGACCCGGGCAGGGCTGGCGGTGAACAAGGGCCTGGAGCAGGGGGGCGTGATCCCGGTGGTCAAGCACTTCCCCGGCCACGGGGACACCAGCACCGACTCCCATGTGGACCTGCCGGTGGTGGACAAGGCGGTGGAGGAGTTGGAGGAATTTGAGCTCATCCCCTTCCAGGCGGCCATCGAGGCGGGGACCCCCTGCGTCATGGTGGCCCATATCCTCATGACCCGGATCGACCCCGACCTGCCCGCCTCCCTGTCCCCCAAGGTGGTGGACGGCCTGCTGCGGCAGCAGATGGGCTTCGGCGGGGTGGTGTGTACCGACGATCTCACCATGGGGGCCATCTCCAATACTTACGGCATGGGGGAGGCCGCCGTCATGGCGGTGGAGGCCGGGTGCGACCTGCTGCTGGTGTGCCACAAGGCGGACAACCTGACCGCCGCCCGGGAGGCTCTGCTGGCGGCGGTGGAGGATGGCCGCATCACCATGGAGCGGCTGGACCAGAGCGTCTACCGTATCCTGTCCCTGAAACAGGAGTACGGCCTCACCAACGACCCGGTGGCCCAGCCCGACGTGGAGGCCCTCAACGCCCAAATGCAGGCCATCTCTTAATCCAAAGACATACAGAGGGGCCGTCTGTCCGCGCAGTGTGGACAGACGGCCCCATTTTCTTATGATGGAGGGGAAAGAAAGCGGGGTTGCGGCTTTTCGTTCAGCCCGGTATAATAGCGGTATCAGATATAAAGGCGGGATGGGTATGAGCGCTTCCAAAGGCGGAAAGATCAGCTTTTTCGGCCTGGTGGCCATGGGCATCGGCTGTATGCTGGGCACCAGCTGGCTGCTGCTCACCGGCACCTGGCTGGACACGGCGGGCGGGCCCCTGAACCTGGCGGTGGCCTTTATCCTGTGTATCGTCATTGAGCTGCCTTTCGCCTTCTCCTATATGGAGGCCATCCCCATGTTCCCCCTGCCGGGGGGCGAGGTGGTGTACTCCTACGCCGCCTTCGGCCCCAGAGGGGGCTTTGCCGTGGGGTGGGCGGGCATTTTGATGAACACCATCGTATTCTGCTGGGTGGACCTGGCCGCCATCTCCCTGCTGGACGAGCTGTTCCCGGTGCTGAAGCAGACCGCGGTGCTCTACCATGTGGGGGACTTCCCGGTGACCCTGCCCAATCTCATCCTCCAGCTGGCCCTGGCCGGGGCCATCCTGTGGGTGCAGATCAAGGGGGCCAACGTGTGCGCCTCCCTGGCCAAGCTTGCCACCGTGGTGCTGCTGGTCATGTGCGCCGTGGGGCTGGCGGTGTGCTTCACCCACTTCGACCCGGCGGTGTATGCCTCCGGCGGCGGGCTGGAGTTTGACTTCGCCGGTTCGGCCTCCCTGCTGTCCCTGCTGGTGTTCTCGGTGGCCGGGTGGGAGACGGTGTCCAAGGCTGCCGCCGACGCCACCGGCCCCGCCGCCCGGAAGGCGGGGGCCGCCCTCATCACCTGCCTCATTCTGGTCACCGGCATTTTGTGCCTGGTGTCCACCGCCGTGGCGGGGTGTATGCCCTGGCGGGAGGCGGTGGGCCGCACCACCCCCTTTGCCGACGTGCTGGTGTCCATCACCGGCCTGAGCTGGGTGCGGCTTCTCTTCCTGGTTACCGCCTTTGTAGGGGCGGTGGGGGTGATGAACTCCACCCTCTACTCCTCCGCCCAGATGCTCTACGGCCTGTCCCGCTTCGCCCTGGTGTCCAGAAAGTTTGCCGTCCTCCACCCCAAATACGGCACGCCGGTGCGGTGCATCTGCTTCACCGCCGCCTTTGTGGTGCTCACCCCCTTTACCGGCAAGCTGTTCTTCCTCCCCTTTATCAACGTGGCCTCCCTCACCACCATCGTCATGTGGGTCATGTCCTTCGCCGCTGTGCTGTGGCTGCGGCGGATGCGGCCTGAGCTGCGCCGCCCGGTGTCCATGCCCGGCGGGAGGGTGACGGCGGTATTGGGCGTGCTGGCCTCGGCCTTCCTGGCGGGCAACATCCTGCTGCCCATGAGCCCCGGGGCCCTCAGCGGCCTGGAATATATTCTGGCCGGGGCCCTGGCGGCGCTGGGCTGGGTGCTCTACCAGTTCCGGGACCGGTCGGTCACCGCCGGGGAGCAGGAGAAACTGATCTTTGGGGACCTGCTGGGGGGAGAATTGTCCTCCACCCCTTGCAAAATCAGCAAAAAATGATATACTAGTGCCCACTGAGACCAATTTTGATGAATCGAGGAATGTGAAGATGGAACGCACCAAAATCGCACAGATTTTTGCGGATCAAGAGCAGTTCGGCGGCAAGGAGGTCACCGTTTGCGGTTGGGCCCGTACCATCCGGGATATGAAGGGCTTCGGCTTTGTGGAGCTCAACGACGGCTCCTGCTTCAAGAATTTGCAGATCGTCCTGGACGCCAATATGCTGGACAACTACAAGGAGATTGCCGGCCAGAACGTGGGCGCCGCCCTCATTGTCACCGGCACCGTGGTGCTCACCCCTCAGGCCAAGCAGCCCCTGGAGGTGAAGGCCGCCAAGATCCAGGTGGAGGGCGCCTCCACCCCCGACTACCCCCTGCAAAAGAAGCGCCACAGCGTGGAGTATCTGCGGACCATCCAGCACCTGCGGCCCCGCACCAACCTGTTCTCCGCGGTGTTCCGGGTGCGCTCCGTGGCGGCCCACGCCATCCACTGCTTCTTTCAGGACCGGGGCTTCGTGTACGCTCAGACCCCGCTGATTACCGCCTCCGACTGCGAGGGGGCCGGCGAGATGTTCCAGGTCACCACCCTGGACCTGCAAAACGTGCCCAAGAACGAGGACGGCACCGTGGACTACACCAAGGACTTCTTCGGCAAGCGGGCCAATCTCACCGTGTCCGGCCAGCTCAACGCCGAGAACTTTGCCCTGGCCTTCGGCAACGTGTACACCTTCGGTCCCACCTTCCGGGCGGAAAATTCCAACACCCAGCGCCACGCCGCCGAGTTTTGGATGATCGAGCCGGAGATGGCCTTCGCCGACCTCAACGACTATATGGATACCGCCGAGGCCATGATTAAGTATATCATCAACACGGTGATGGCCAAGTGCCCCGACGAGATGAACTTCTTCTCCTCCTTTGTGGACAAGGGCCTGAAGGAGCGGCTGGAGCACGTGGCCTCCTCCGACTTTGGCCGGGTGAGCTACACCGAGGCGGTGGAGCTGCTCAAGCAGAACAACGACAAGTTTGACTACAAGGTGGAGTGGGGCTGCGATCTGCAAACCGAGCATGAGCGCTACCTCACCGAGCAGATCTTCAAGCGCCCGGTCTTCGTCACCGACTACCCCAAGGACATCAAGGCCTTCTATATGCGCCTCAACGACGACGGCAAGACCGTGGCCGCCGCCGACTGCCTGGTGCC
>CALWXZ010000015.1 GCA_944385625.1 uncultured Flavonifractor sp.
TCTTTTTCACCACCACCTCTATTTTACCTCTTATATATGAAAAAGCCCAGCATTTGCTGGACTTTTTCGACAGGCTGCGGGCGCGCTGCATTGCAGCGCGCCCGGTTTTTTTTAGCGCAAAAGGGCCCTGTCCGATCAGGAGGGATCAGCAGCTGGAGGGCGTGGCGTAGCTGCTCTTACTCCGCCAGGTCGCGGTGCAGGAAGGTCACAATCTGGCCCCGGGTGCAGATGGTGTCGGGGGAGAAGGTGGTGGCGCCGGTGCCGGTGGTGACGCCCTTCTCCACGGCCCAGGCCACGGCGTCGGCATAGTAGGCATCGGCGGACACGTCGCTGAAGCCGGACGGGGAGGACTGGCCGCCGCCGTTCAAATTGAGGATGAACCACTTTCCTTGCTTTTCCGCAAACGCAGCACCCTCAAATTTTGCAACTTCTGTATAGCGCGAGTAGACCTCATCATACTGGAAGGGGACGACTACCTTGCCGGTAGCGTCAATAAAGCCCCACTTCCCGCTCTCATCCTTCATAGGCGCCAGGCCATTGAAAAAAGACGACTGCATTCCGTACTCCGTCGGAATCTCCGTCACGGAGGCTGCAAACGCGGGCACGGCCAGAGACAGGGACAGTACCAGGGCCAACGCCAGGCACAGCAGGGGCTGTGGCAGAACAAAACCGGAGACCGGCTTTTGCCGGTCTCCGGTTTTGTTCCATTCAGCCGCTCTCCGGCAGGGGGATGCGGAACTCCTGGGTCCCCATATAGCCGGGGGCGATCTCGTACTTCTCGAAAAATACCACCGGGGTGCCGTCTGTGTCCAGATAGAAGAGCTGGTCGTCGGCGATGGAGGTAAAGCCCCCCTCCCCCTGGAGGAAGTAGAGGTTGTCCGGGTCCTGACTGCGGCGCTCGATCTCGGCGGCGATGGCGGAATTGACGGTCTCTTTGTAATCCGGGCCGAAAAGATCGCGCAGGGTAATCTCCCGCCCGGCCTGGAGGTCGATGTTGTAGGTGTAATACTCGGTGTAGGCGCTGGCCAGGGTCTCGGTTTTGGTGATGATAAAGGAGAGATAGCGGTCGTTCTGGCACTTGATGTCGTAGTCCACGCTGATGACCACGGGCACGAAGTCGTCGGGATTTCCGCCGGTGGCCACGAAGGCCTCCCGGGTCTCCCGGGCCCGGTCCTCCGCCTCCTGGAGCACCTGGTCGATGCGGGCGGAGATCTCGGTGTTGACCCGCTGCTCCAGGTCGGTGTCGCCGGCCAGGTCCAGGGCGGGCATACGCACGTCGATAAGCCGGTCCCGATCCTCCAGGGTGTACTGGGTGACGGTAAACACCTGGGCCAGATCGCCCAGCACCGGCACGTCGGCCACGGCCTGGGCGAAGGCGGGGTTGGTGTTCACCAGCAGGACGAAGCAGGCGCAGGCGGCCAGTCCGGCGGACAGGCTCCGATGCAGGGTGCGGCGCTGGCGCCGCTTTTTCTCCCCGGCCCGCAGGGCGGAGGCCACGGCAAACTCCAGCTCTTCCGGCGGCTGGGCCGACTGGTATTGCTTTCGGGCCTGGTCCCACAGCTGATTCATGGGGATACCTCCTCTCCGGTGAGCTGGCGCAGCTTGCGCAGGCTCTTGTACAGGCGGGATTTGACGGTGTTCAGGTTGGCGCCGGTGACCCCGGCGATCTCCTCCAGCTTCATGTCCTCAAAAAAACGCAGTCGGATGACGGCCTGCTCCTTGGGGTCCAGCCGCTCGATGGCGGCGTACAGGTCCAGCCGCTCCGCCGGGTCGCTGGCGGGGGCCGGGGCGTCGGCGGCCGACTCCTCCAGGGGGACCAGCCGCTTGCCCCGCCGGTAGTGGTTGATGCTCTCGTTGAGCAGGATACGGTAAAACCAGGTTTTCAGGTACTCCGGCTGGCGGAGGGAGTCGGACTTGGACAGGGCCCGGACAATGCTCTCCTGCACCACATCCAGGGCGGCGTCCCGATTTTTGACATAGCTGAACGCCAGGCGGTAGAAGTCCTCCTGGTGGGTGATGATGTACTCGTTGAGCTGCTGGCGGATGTTGTTGTCCAAGGCCGGGGTACGCTCCTTTATTGGGCCGCCGACTGACCCGCTTGATAGGCCTCCGAAGTGACGGTATGGCACATCAGATAGTCCAGCCACTTCTTGTACCAGGCCTTGGTGAAGTGGACGCCGTCCACGGTGGCCTCGGCGGGCAGGATGCCGTTTTCGTCACTGAGGGCGCTCTTCATGTCCAGCAGGGCCACCTGGCACTCCTGGGCCAGCTGGGGGAAGATGGCGTTGTATTCCGCCACCCGCTGGTTGTTCACATAGGACGGCTGTTTCTTCTGGGCGCAGATCTCCGGGTTGACGGGGACCAGATTCTGCAAATAGATGATGGCGTCGGGCTGGGCGGACCTGACCTCCTCCAGAAAGCTCTTGAAGGATTTGTAGAAGCTGTCGGTGCCGGGGTAGCCCAGCTCGTTGACGCCCAGGGAGATGTAGATTTTTTTATATTGGGGCCCCTTCTCCAGGGCGTCCACCACGGTATATTTGCCGCCATTCATCTCCACCACCTGCCGCTTGCCCATGTCGAAGATGTTCAGGCCCTTGTAGCAGTAGAAGGTGGCACCCTTGATGCCGCTGTAGATCTGCAGTCCGTCGGTGCGGGAGTCGCCGATGAACAGGGCGTCGGAGAAGTAGTCCATCTCCACCGGCTCAGACTGGGGCACCGGCTGGGTGAAGTCCAGCACGGCGGCGGGGGAGGCCGCGGGGGAGGCCGTGTCCGGGGGAGTGGGGGAGGCCGTGGCCGGCGGGGACGCCGGGGCGGCGGGGGTGGATTCGGCGACAGGCGCGGACTCCATGACAGGGGCGGAGGGGCTGACCTCCGGCCGGGCCGAGGGGGTGGCGCCGGCGGCGGGGGCGCTCTTGCCGGCGGAGGGGATGAGCAGCAGGCAGACGCACACCGCTGCAGCGGCCAGCAGGAGGGGCAGGGTGATGCCGGGGCCCTTTCCGCTGTTTTGGACGCGCTTGGGACGGTAGGAGTGGGACAATGAAGACACCTCGATCTGTGTAAACTGGCCCGGCCGGGGCTGGTGGTTGGTATCTGTTAGACGGTCCGGGCCAGCAAAAAGTTGAGGGAAAACGATTTTTTCCAGAAAAAACGCCGGGGCACCCCGGCGTTTTTCAAGTGGGACTCAGTTCAGGCCGTCCAGCACGCTCCGGGCGGCGTCGGCGTCGGCGGCCACCACCAGCAGGGCGGTGTTGCCGGACTGCTCCACGATGGCGTGGTTGAGCTTGTCCACCTCCCCGGGCATATAGCTCTCCAGGGCGGCGGTCTGGTCGCTGACCCGCTTGTCCAGGGCGGCCTTGGCGGTCTTGGCGGCGTCCTCGTCGGTGAGGGTGAGCACGGCGATCTCCTCCGCCCCCATGGACAGGGAGGTGTACACGGCGCAGTCGGTGATGGTGGCGGCGTCGATGCCGTACATCTGGGCGGCGGTGTCCTTGTCCAGGGAGTCCAGGGTGTCGCTGAAGGCGTCGGAGTCCAGCAGGGCCTTGGCGGTGGCGGTCGGGTCATAGCTCTGGGCGCTCTGGCCGCCGCCGCAGGCGGACAGGGTCAGACACAGGGCCAGAACACCGGGCAGCAGTCGGATCAACAGGTTTTTCATCATTCTCTTTCTCCTTCCATATCATCCGCATGGGTCTGTCCCGCCCGGTAGGCGGCCGGGTCCACCGTGTGGTCCATCAGACAGTTCAGCCATGTTTCGTATAAGGGACGCTTGAAGTGGATGCCGTCCGAGGTGGCGTCGTCGGGCAGGGCGCCGCCGTCGCCGGTCAGGGCGCCGTACACGTCCACCAGCACCACCTGGTGTTCCAGGGCCAGCTGGGCGAAGAGCCGGTTGAAGGCCTCCACCCGGGCGTTGGTGATGCAGGAGGCCTGGCCGTAGGCCCTGCATTTGGCCTCGTCCACCGGGGCCAGGTTTTGCAGGTAGACCACGGCGTCGGGCTGGGCGGCCTTTACCTCATCCAAAAAGACGCCGAAGGTGTGCAAATAGTTTTCCTCGTTGTAATATCCCAGCTCGTTCATACCGAAGGCTATGTAGACCTTGCCGAACTGGGGCCCCTGCTCCACGGCCTCCACAATGGAGCAGGCCCGGCCGTTCACCGTCACCAAGCCGGGGTTGTTCACCCCGAAGATGCTCAGGCCGGTGTGGTCGTAGAAGGTGGCGCCCTTGATGCCGCTGTACAGCTCCAGGCCCTGGGTGCGGGAGTCGCCGATGAACAGGGCGTCGGAGAAGTAGTCCATGTCCACCGGGGCGGCCGTGGGGGCGGGCTGGGAGAAGTCGAAGGCGGGCGTGGGGGTAGGCGTGGGGACGGGCGTGGGAGCGGGGGTGGGGCTGACGGTGACCGCGGGGGGGGGATCAGCCCCCTCCGCCGGGGAACGGCTCAGCACCGGAACGGTCACCAGGACCACACCCACCGCTATGGCAGCCAGCACCAGAGGCAGACGCCGCCGCCGGGGGGGCGGGGGATTGCCTTGGGAAATCCGGTGATAGAGGGAGCGGGACAAGATCAAACACCTCGTTTAAAATCAGAAATCGGGGCTGCCCAGCACCAGGGGAGGCAACTGCTCCAGCGTGGCCAGCTCCCAGGTGGGGCGGACCGGGCCGGGGTTGGGCAGGCGGCGGGGGTTGAACCAGGCGGTGTCCAGCCCCAGGGCGGCGGCGCCGCCCATGTCGGAGATCAGGTTATCCCCCACCATCAGGGCCCGGCTCAGGTCGGTGACGCCCAGGGCGGACAGCACCGGGCGGAAGAAGGCGGGGCTGGGCTTGGAGGCCCCCACCTCCTCGGAGATAAAAAGATGGGGGATCAGACCGGCCAGCGGGGAGCGGTTGAACCGGCCCCGCTGGGCCGAGGCCACCCCGTTGGTGAGGATGGCCAGGGTGCATCGTCCGCTCAGACTCCGGCAGACCTCCTCCGCCCCGGGCAGCAGGAAGGACTGCTCCCCCAGGTTGGCCAGATAGGTCCGGTTGAGGGCGGCGGGGTCGGCGTCCGCCCCCAGCTCCTTGACCAGGCGGGCGAAGCGCTCCACCACCAGCCACTCCCGGCTGGCCTCCCCCCGGTCCAGCATGGCCCACAGGGCGCTGTTGATGGACACATAGCGGGCCTCGGTCTCCGGGGTGCAGGGGATGGAGAAGGCCTCCAGGGTCAGGCGGATGGCCTCGTGCTCGGAACGGTCAAAGTCGAAGAGGGTGTTGTCCGCGTCCAACAGGACGAAGTCGTAACGTGTCATGGGTGCTTTCCTCCCGTGAGGGTTCGCCGGTGATTCTGGTAGTTGGTGACCAGCCGGGCCAGGGAGGCCACCATCAGCACCCCCACCGCCAGGGCGCCGGCCAGGCCCAGGGTGTGGAGCAGAGACTCCAGAAACAGGGCGGTCTCCCCGCTCATGGCGTGCTCCATGGTGTAGTAGATACCGCCGCCGGGCACCAGTGGGAAGAGGGCCACCAGCAGGTAGCTGGTCACCGGGCACCGGCGCAGCCGGGCCATGATCTCCGACCAGGCGGAGATGACCAGGGCGGCCAAAAAGGACTGGGTGATGTCGCTGTGAAACAGGGGGGCGGCCAGCAGGTAGACCAGCCAGCCCAGGGCCCCGCCGCCGGCGCAGATGAGCATACCGGCGGCCCCGTGGATGTTGAACAGCAGGGAGAAGCCGATACAGGCCAGAAAGGCGTAGAGGCAGGGCAGATAGTAGGTGAACGCTTCCATGTCAGCCTCCCGTCAGCGTGCGGATCAGGCCCAGAGCCAGGGCGGTGCCCAGGGCGATGGCCGCTCCGATGAGCAGGGCCTCGGCGGCCTTGCTGATGCCGGCCACCATGTCGCCGGCCATGATGTCCCGCATGGCGTTGGTGAAGGCGATGCCGGGCACCAGGGCCATGAGAGCGCCGATGATGATGAACTCGGAGTTGTGCCCGACCCCGGCGGCGGTGAGGGCCAGGGCCACAAAGGCGGAGGCCGCCGCGCCGGCGATGGTTTTAAAGAAGAGGTTGGCCCCCAGCCGGGAGGTCAGGGCCAGACACAGCCCGATGACCACGCCGCAGATACCGCCGCACAGGCCGTCCATGGGGGAGCCGCCGTAGAACAGGGAGAACATCCCGCAGCCCAGAAAGTAGGCCGCCAGTTGGACGGGCAGGGAGTAGACCTTGTGGGTGCGCTCGATCTGGCGCATACTCTCCAGGGCCTGGTCAAAGGGGGGCGTCTCCCGGCACAGCCTGCGGCACAGGTCGTTGTACCGCTCCAGCAGGTAGATGTCGGTGCCGTGGCTGGGCATCCGGCGGATCTGGGTCATGGGTTTCCCCTGGGGGGAGGTGAGGCTGACGATGATACAGTTGGGGATGGCGAAGACCTCCCCCCGCTCGGCCCCATAGGCCCGGAGCAGGCGGCTGACGGACTCCTCCACCCGATAGATCTCCGCGCCGCTGAGCATGAGCCGGAAACCCATCTCACTCACGATTTCCAGCAGTTCGTTGTAGTCCGGCTTCAACGGGGGGACCTCCTTTCCGGGGAAAAACCCGGTGCTTGGGCTGACATCGGTTTACAGCTTATCACATTTCCCGCGGGATATCCATACCTTTCTTGGAAATATTCCTGGCTGGGGAAAAAGGGAAGTATTGAATGTAAAATGGGGATTTGATACAATAACACCACAGAGAAAAAGAGGAAGGAGAGGTGGTCCTATGCCGCCCAGGGAAAAGACGCCCGCGGAAAAAGCGGCAGAGAAAGCCCGCATTCTGGACGCCGCCCTGGATATCCTGGCGGCCGAGGGATACGAGGGACTGACCATGCGGAAGCTGGGCCAGCGGATCGGGGCCTCCGCCACCAAGATCTATCTCTATTTTGTCAACAAGGACGAGGTGTACCTGTCGGTGGTCATCGAGGGATACCGGCAGCTGTGCGCCGCCCTGCGCCGGGCCATGGACGCCGCCGTGGGGGGCGAGGCCCGGTTCGACGCCTTCCTGCGGACCTACCTGGACTTCGCCTGGAGCCACCCCACCTTTTATGAGGTGATGGCCCTGAAGAAGGTGCCCATGCAGGCCGACTACGCCGGTACGGAGATGGAGGCGGTGGCCCGGCGGAAGTACGAGGCGGGGATGGAGGTCTTTGAGCTGACCCGGCAGGTGATGGAGGGTTTTCTGCGGGAGAAGGGGTACGCCGTGCCCCTGCCCCGGGACGTGGCCGCCTTCTCCATTATCGTATTTCTCAACGGCCTGCTCAATACCTACTACAACAAGCTGGCCCAGACCGTCTTTACCGATCTGGACCAGCTGCTGGAGCACTGCATCTGGCTGCTGAAAAAGGCCTTTCGCAACGGCGCCCTGCCGGAGGGAGCCGGAACCGTGACCAGTCGGGGGGTCGGGATATGACGGAGGAGGAAAAGATCTTTGCCGGGAAGATGTTCGATCCCCGGCGGCAGGAGCTGAAGGATCTGAAGCACAGGGCCCATGAGGCCTGCCGGCGGTACAACGCCATGGACGAGTACGATCCCGCCCGTGGGGAGGTGCTGCGGGCCATCCTGGGCCGGGCGGGCAGGGCCTGCTACTTCCAGGGCCCGGTCCAGTTCAACTACGGCTGTCACACCTTCATCGGGGAGAATTTTTTTGCCAACTTCAATCTGACGGTGATGGACGACGCCCGGGTGTACATCGGGGACAACGTGTGTTTCGGTCCCAACGTGTCCCTCATGGCCACCAACCACCCTCTGCCCGCCCGGGAGCGCACCGGCCTGGACGGGGAGGGCCGCACCACTATGGCGGAGTTCGCCCGGGAGATCCGCATCGGCAGCGGGGTGTGGCTGGCCTGCAACGTGGTGGTGCTGGACGGGGTCACCATCGGGGACGGGGCGGTGATCGGCGCGGGCAGCGTGGTCACCAAGGATATCCCGGCGGGCTATCTGGCCTTCGGTAACCCCTGCCGGCCGGTCCGGCCCATTACGGCCGCCGACAGCAAACGGGCGCTCATCCTGGAGGAGGACCTGGACCACTTCGCCTGGAATCTCACAACATAAAAAAGTGCGCTGCATCTGCGGCGCGCTTTTTTCAGAAATAGCAGATGAATTTTACATCTCTCTGGCTGAATGATTTGATAATTTATAGGAGAGCTTGCTATGGCGCTGAATGAAAATATCCTGTTATATGAGGAAGCCAGAAAGCTGAATACAAAAGCATCAGAAGAATATGTTCATGTCAAATTTTCTTATCCCGATGTCCATCAAGAGTGGGACGGGTGGGTGCCTGTTGAATATCGCAGGACAGGCGTTTCAATTCCGGCGGAGGATCGTGAAGCGCTGGAAGATTATTTAAATCACATCTATGCAAAAATGCACCCGTCTTTGTATGCAAAATGGGTTGCAGAGCAGGATAGACTGTGGAATGCTACACGCTCGGTAGAAACAAAAGAGATTTTCAACATTCTGAAAGACGGCCGCTGGCATTGTCGAAATTGTGAAATATCCAACCCGAATTTTGCCCGAAGAATTCAAGATATCAAAGAAATGGGCTATACTGTTGCGACTCACCTCAATTATCATTGTCCTGTATGTGGAAATCGCCGCAGCACCCGTCTGATCCTTTTGCCTATCAATCGAGTGGAACTTGCGGGAAATGGTTACGAAACTTGGTCACCCGCCCTTCGCAGTAGAATCATCCGTGTTCTTGGGGGTATTGATGTCTATGAGAACACCGTTAGCAGAAGCTGCTTACCTGACCATAAGTTCTCGGAAATCCGATGGGATGACAATACGAAATCTGAAAACCCTGAAACAATGTCTGATAGTGAAATTAGAGAAAAGTTTCAGCTCTTGACCAATCAGAGAAATCAGCAGAAACGAGAAGTTTGTCGAGCCTGCTTCCAGACCGGAAAGCGAGGCGTTATTTATGGTATTCCTTACTATTACGAAGGAACAGAACATTGGGATCCTTCAATCCCCAAAAAGGGGAAGGAGGCGGAACGTGGATGTATTGGCTGTCCTTGGTATGATATTCAAGCGTGGCGCAAGCATCTTTTAGACGCTTTGCGGGGAGCGCACAGATGACTATGGCCGGGAGAAGGAAGTTTGCAAAGCGGAAACACAAATCGGTTTGATTGCTATTGAAGTGCGACTTATAATCAGCTAAAATACAGAAGTACAATACCCGAGGGGAGGTCATGGGTCTTTGATAAAAACTGTTGGCAGCGTTTGCTCCGGTATTGAAGCTGCATCAGTCGCCTGGGAACCATTTGGCGTTCATTTTGATTGGTTTTCAGAAATTGCGTCATTTCCCGCCAGAGTTCTTGCCGAGAAATATCCCACGATCCCCAATCTCGGAGACATGAACGATATTCCCGATAAAATTGCACAGGGGGAAATTACCGCGCCTGATTTAATTTGCGGGGGAACTCCCTGCCAGGCATTCTCCCTGGCCGGATGGAAAAACGGATTAAATGATGATCGTGGGAACCTTACGCTAAAATTTGTGGATATCATTGAGGCCAACGATGCCGCTCGTATGTCAAAGGGACTGGGACGCTGCAAGGTCTTTTGGGAAAATGTAGAAGGAGTATTGACCGATAAAACCAACGCCTTTGGCTGCTTGGTGTCGTCCCTCGCCGGTCTGGACGAAATTTTATCTGCAAAGGGCGGTAAATGGCCCAATTCAGGGCTCATTCGAGGAAATACCCGTAACGTTGCCTGGCGCGTTCTGGATGCAAAATTTTTTGGACTGCCCCAGCAAAGGCGCCGTCTTTATCTCATAGCTGGCGGTAAGGAGTTCCATCCCGAAGATGTCTTGTTTGAGGTTCATCAAAATGACCTGCCGGATTATCCCCAGTATCCCTTGACTTTTGAAAAGGATGGGCATCAGTTTGAAGTTTTCAGGGCATATACAGATTGCTTGTATTCTGCCTATGGGACAAAATGGAATGGCAATGCTGCTGCATATAATGGATCTCTGTTTGTAGTTCAGGATCATCGCATCCGTCGGTTATCGCCGCTTGAAACCGAGCGGCTGATGGGATTCCCCGATCATTACACTGATCTTCCAAAGGCGAAAAAGACCAATCGATACCAGAGCACGGGAAACTCCTGGGCTGTTCCGGTGGTTCGCTGGATCGGTAATCGCTTGATTAACGGAAAGCGTATGGGAATCAATCTTGATGCCGTCCAATTTGCATCAAGCACCCGCGCTACCCATATTTCCGACGACCAGATTTTTTATGATTTGGGAAAAGACATTCTTCCTTTGGAGAATGGCACATCCTTGAATTGCTCCGCAATACCTGAGCACTGCACATTTGCAGGAATGGATAGTATCGTGTCTCCAGATGCTCCCGAAGATATTTACATTTCTCCAGTGGGCTGTTTTGGGATCGTTCGCAGAAAAAAGGAACGAAATCTGAAAATCAATGCCAGGCTTGAGGAAGTGCTGTTGTCTATCTCATCTGAGATGTCTCCGGAAGAGATTGAAAAAAGATCTCGGGTGCAGCGCCGCGGGCGTTTCAGCACGCCCAGTGAAGCTGATCGTGTCAAATAAGAGATAGGGCTGGCACCCCAGGTGCCAGCCCTATCTTTTATCCCTCAGGGGCCGAAAGCGGCGCTCCGCCGCCCGTCCCCGCCGAACAGGTCGTTATATTGCAGGCACTGGTAGTCCTGGATGAGGGGGGCGTAATCGTTGGTCTCCAGGTGGCTGTGGGCCCGGCCCTTCTCGTCCAGGTAGCCCACAAAGGTGAGGGCGGGCAGCTGCTGCTGAAACTGCCACAGATAGCCGTCGTACACCGTGCCCTGTATGCCGGCGTACCGCAGCAGGTAGAGGCTTAAAAAGTTCAGGCTGGTCACCTGGGGCTCCGCCTCCGGCAGGGGGTAGTTGGCCCAGATGACAAAGGGGGTCTCGTACTTGCCCATGTACTGGTCCATGGTCATCCGGTCCTGAGTCACGCCGTAGGCCTTGTCCAGAAAGCCCTGCTCCACCGAGGGCTGGTGGTCGCCGAACATGAGGATGATGGTGGGCTCGGCCTGGTTCTGGAAATACTCCACCAGGGTGCGGAAGGCCTCGTCGGTCTTATTGGCCAGGGTGAGGTACTGCTCGGCCATGGGGTACTTGCCCGGCTGGTCGGTGAGGGTGACCTGGGCCGGGTAGTCCCCGTCGGTGTAGCTGCCGTGGTTCTGGATGGTGACGTTGAAGAGGAAGAGAGGCTTGCCCGTCTGCTTGTGCTCAAATTCCCAGATGACCTGCGCAAAGTCGGACTGGTCGCTGACGTAACCATGCTCCATGGTCTGGGCCACGTCCATGTCGTCCACGCACTTAAACTGATCGAAGCCCAGCCTGGGGTAGGCCAGGTTCCGCTGCCAGGAGGTGCGCCCGCCGGGGTGGAAGGCCCGGGTCTCGTATCCCTGGGCCTTCAGCAGGGAGGCCAGGGAGGGGGTGGGGCCCAGCACATACTGCTGGTAGGGAATGCTGCCCGAGGGCAGGAAGGCCATGGAGTTGCCGGTGAGGAACTCAAACTCGCTGGCGCTGGTGCCCGCCCCGAACACCGAGGTGTAGGCGTGGCCGAAGATGGAATTGTCCAGAGAGCGGATGTAGTCCGTGACGCTCTCACTGAGCTGCAGGTTGCCGTAGGACTCGAAGTCGGCCCAGGACTCGTTCATGATGGCGATGATATTGGGCCTCTGCACCGGCACCGCCGCCGGCTCCAGGGGTTCCACCCCCGCCAGAAGGGCGTCCACCCGCGCCGTGGAGTAGCCCTCCGGCTCCGCCACCTCCATAAATTCCGTGTTGCGGAGAAAGACGGCCAGACAGCCGCCGGTGCGGTAGGACCCGGTCTGGTCCCACACGTCGGTCTTGACCCCCAGCTTCTCCAGCTTTTCCGTGGGCAGCAGAAAGAAGAGGCAGGCCAGCCCCGCCGCCAGGCAGGCCAGCCGCAGGGGAAGGCCCTTCCGGGTGGTGAGGCGCAGCCGGGCCTTGCGCCGCTCCGGGTGGAGGAACACCACCAGCGCGGCGGCCAGCACGATGGCCGCCGCCATCTGCCAGGTGAGGAACAGGTGGTAGTTGCCCGCCACGCTGGCGGCGGTGCCCAGAGCGGAGAAGTCCCAGGGCAGGATAGGGGTGCCCCGGAAGGAATTGACAAAGCAGTTGGCCGCGCCCCAGGACCCGGCGGCGATGTGGATGCCGATGGTGCAGGGGGCGATGCGCCCCACCAGGGTACACAGGGGCCAGAACAGCAGGGCGATACACAGGGCGTTGGCCACCAGCACGGGGAAGGACAGGGCAAAGGGGTTGCCTCCGTATGTAAACTGCATGAGCCACACGGCGGTAAAGGGGGTGAGCAGCAGAAAGACCGCCTGCCACAGCCGGTCCTTGCGCAGGAATGAGACGACAGACTTCATGTCCATGATTTGGTACTCCGGATGTTTGATTCAGATAAGCTGCAATTATAGCGCAAAAAGTCCGCCTTGTCAAAGCCGACCGGGGGAAAGAAAGGAAAAGCGTCCCCCGATAACGCCGTGTCGGGGGACGCCGGAGAACTTACAGCACCTTGGACAAAAATTCGATGGTGCGCGGTTCCTTGGGATTGGCAAAGAAGGCGTGAGGCTCGTTCTGCTCCAGAATGTGGCCGCCGTCCATGAACAGCACCCGGCTGCCCACCTCCCGGGCAAAGCCCATCTCGTGGGTGACCACCACCATGGTCATGCCCTCCTGAGCCAGCTGCTTCATGACCTCCAGTACCTCGCCCACCATCTCGGGGTCCAGGGCGGAGGTGGGCTCGTCGAAGAGCATCACCTTGGGCTTCATAGCCAGGGCCCGGACGATGGCGATACGCTGCTTCTGGCCGCCGGAGAGCTGGGCGGGGTAGGAATCGGCCTTCTCCTCCAGTCCCACCCGCTTCAAAAGGGCGGTGGCGGTGTCGTCGGCCTCGACCTGGCTCATCAGCTTGGTGCGGACAGGGGCCAGGGTGATGTTCCTGCGGATGGTCATGTTGGGGAAGAGGTTGAAGTGCTGGAATACCATGCCCATCTGCCGCCGGACCAGGTCGATGTTGGTCTTGGGGTCGGTGATGGCGGTGCCCTCAAAGGTGATGGTACCCCTGGTGGGGGCCTCCAGCAGGTTGAGGCAGCGCAGGAAGGTGGACTTGCCCGAGCCGGAGGGCCCGATGATAACCACCTTTTCCCCGGGGTGGATGTGCTCGGAGATGTCGTCCAGCACCAGGTGGTTCCCAAAGGACTTGGACAGATGTTTAACGTCGATCACTTTGACGCAGCCTCCTTTCCAGAATGCCCTGGAGCCCGGTGAAGATGATGACAATGACCAGATACATCAAGGCGCTGCCGATCAACGGGGGCATATAGTCGTAGGTCCGGCCGCCGATCCGCATGGCCTCATAGGTCAGCTCGGCCGCGCCGATGGCGTTGACCAGAGAGGTGTCCTTGAACAGGGTGATAAACTCGTTGCCCAGGGAGGGCAGGATGTTCTTGAAGGCCTGGGGGATGACGATAAAGCGCATGGTGTCCAGGTAGCCCAGGCCCAGGGACCGGCCGGCCTCGCTCTGGCCCACGTCCACGCTCATCAGGCCGCCCCGGACGATCTCGGCCACATAGGCCCCCGAGTTGATGCCCAAGCCGACGATGCCCACCATAAACTTGTTGCGGCTGGAGGCGAAGATGACAAAGCCCCAGATCAGGATCTGCACCATCATGGGGGTGCCCCGGATGACGGTGGTATAGATTTTGCAGAGGATGTTGAGAATACCCAGCAAGAAATTGCGCTGCCCCAGGCGCTGCTGGTCGTGGGCGGTGCGGATCACCGCCACCACCACGCCCAGAATCACGCCGAAGATCAGGGCCACCACCGTCATTCCCACGGTGACGCCCAGACCCTCCAGATAGAGCTTCCAGCGGTCCCCTTCGATAAAAGCCGTGTGGAAGCGGCCGCCCAGGTCCGTCAGCCACTGTATAAATTCACTCAGCATGGAAGCAGCCTCCTTTCCTTAGAGACAAGAAGAAGGGCGGCACGGAAGGCCGCCCTTTCTTCAACTGTTATTTTTACTCAGCGGTGATGTACTTGTCCACGATGGACTGGACGGTACCGTCGGCGATGAGCTCGCCCAGGGCGGTGTTCACAGCGTCCTTCAGAGCGGTGTTGCCCTTGGCAAAGCCGATGGCGTAGTCCTCAACGGCGAACTCGGTGTCCAGAATCTTCAGGCCGGGGTTGGCAGCCACGAACTCCTGGGCGGGGGCGTTGTCGATAACCACGGCGTCCACCTGGCCGTTGACCAGAGCCATAACGGCCAGAGCGCCGTTGTCATAGGCGGTGACGTGGTCGGCGCCGTAGCCGCCGTTCTCGGGAGTGTCGGAGCAGTAGATGTAACCGGTGGTGTCGGCCTGGCAGCCGATCATGTCGGCGTTGGCCAGATCGTCAATGGTCTGGATGGGGGAGTCCTCCTTCACGATGACCACCTGCACGCCGGTGGCGTAGCTGTCGGAGAAGTCCATGACCTCCAGACGATCGTCGGTGACGGTGATGCCGGCCATGGCGATGTCGCTCTGACCGGTCTGTACGGCGGTGAGGGCGGCGTTGAAGGCCATGTCGTCCACCACCAGCTCCAGGCCCAGCTTGTCGGCGATGGCCTGGGCCACCTCCACGTCGATGCCCTCGAAGCCGCCGTCGTCGGTGGTCATCTCATAGGGGGGGAAGGCGGCGTTGGTGGACATATGGAGCTTGCCGGCCTCCACGGTGGTGAACTCACCGGCGGCGGGGGTCTCGGAGTTGCCGGCGGGAGTGGTGCTCTCCACAGGGGTGGTCTCGGTGTTGTCGGCGGGGGTGTTGGCGCTGCCCTGGGTGCCGCCGCCGCAGGCGGCCAGCAGAGACAGAGACATGACTGCGGTCAGGCCCATCAGGGCCAGCTTCTTGAAGTTCTTCATGACGTATTCTCTCCTATTCATTGCGTTTCACGCTATCCTCGTTGCGTTCCTTGAATTAGGTAGTTCCTATTATACACCATATGCAGTTAAATGCAATATTTATTCATTCGTCAAACCCCACAAAAAACCGGCGGGTTTTTCCGGAACCTCTCTCCGCTCCGCACACCGGCCCGGGGAGACTCACATAATGCTGTTATGTGAGCAAAAGCGCCTGTTTTCAGCGCTTGAGGGGGTTTACTTCCGGGAAAACGATGTGGTATAATGACGGCGAAATGTTCAGATGTGGTTTTTAAAACCAGAAAGGGGGAGGTCCTTTGGAGGAGATACGGGCCCTGAAGGAGCGGCTGGAGAATGAGCGGCCGGTGGAATGGGAAGGCTTTCCCGATATCGGGCTGTATATGGACCAGCTCATCAACTATATGCCCCGCCAGCTCATCCGCTATGGGGAGGGGGAGGCCCTCACCTCCGCCATGGTGAACAACTATATTAAGGACGGGGCCATGCCCCGGGCGGAGGGCAAGCGCTACTCCCGCACCCACCTGGCCTATCTCACCGCCCTGTGCGCCCTCAAGCAGGTGCTGTCGGTGAAGGACGCGGGGCTGCTGCTGGCCGCGGCGGCCCGGGAGCGGGAGCCTCAGGAGCTGTACCAGCAGTTCTGTATGGAGCTGGACCGGGCCCTGGATGTGACCGCCGGATCCCTGGACCCCACCGCCGGAGAGGAGGACCTGCCCGGCCTGGCCCTGGCCCTGGCCCTGCGCAGCTACGCCGACAAGCTGGCCTGCCAGCGCATCCTGGAGCTGCTGCGGGCCAAACAGCCCCAGCCCGAGAAGGAAAAGAAGAAAAAAGACTGAATTTTTGTAATTTCCTTAAAAACTAAAACTGGAGGTTATCAAAACCGTGGGAGAATATGTGATCTTGACTGACTCCTCCGCCGACCTGTCCGCCCAGCTGGTGGAAGAGCTGGGGGTGGAGGTGCTGCCCCTGTCCTTTACCATGGGGGAGCAGACCTACCACAACTGGCCGGACAACCGGGAAATGGACCCCAAGGATTTCTATGCCCGCCTGCGGGGGGGCGCCATGGCCACCACCGCCGCCGTCAACGTGGCCGACTATACCCAGGCTATGGAGCCTCTTTTAAAGGAGGGGAAGGATGTGCTCATCCTGGCCTTCTCCTCCGGCCTGTCCGCCACCTGCCACTCCGCCCAGATTGCCGCCAGGGAGCTGATGGAGCAGTTCCCCGACCGGAAGGTGGAGGTGGTGGATACTCTGTGCGCCTCCCTGGGCCAGGGCCTGCTGGTGTGGTATGCCGCCCGGCTGAAACAGCAGGGCAAGACCATCGAGGAGGTGCGGGACTGGACCGAAGAGCACAAGCTCAACCTGTGCCACTGGTTTACCGTGGACGACCTGATGTTTCTCAAGCGGGGCGGGCGGGTCTCCGCCGCCACCGCCGTGCTGGGCACCATGCTGTCCATCAAGCCGGTGATGCACGTGGACAATGAGGGGCACCTCATCAAGGTGGGCACCGCCCGGGGGCGCAACGCCTCCCTCAAGGCCCTGGTGGACCACATGGAGCAGACCGTGCTGGACCTGAAGGACCAGGCTGTCTTTATCAGCCACGGCGACTGCCTGGCCGACGCCCAGAAGGTGGCCGACGACGTGAAGGCCCGCTTTGGGGTGGAGCAGGTTATCATCAACTATGTGGGTCCCGTCATCGGCGCCCACTCCGGACCGGGCACCGTGGCCCTCTTTTTCCTGGGGAGTGAGCGCTGATGGAGGATATCAAGTGGCTGGAAGTGGTGCTGGACACCACCGAGGAGGCCCTGGACGGCCTGTGTGCCCGGCTCACCGCCAATGGGGTCACCGGTTTCGCCATTGAGGATGAGGAGGACTTCAAGACCTTTTTGGAGCAGAACCGCCAGTATTGGGACTATGTGGACGAGGACCTGATGGCGAAGATGAAGGGGGCCTGCCGGGTCAAGTTCTACGTCACCGACGACGCCGACGGCCAGGCCCAGCTGGCGCGCTGGCTGGAGGGCGTCGATCTGCCCTACACCACCGCTTCCCTGGGGGAAAACGACTGGGCCCACTCCTGGCAGAAGTACTATAAGCCCATGGCGGTGGGGGAGAAGCTGTGGATTGTCCCGGAGTGGGAGCGGGACCAGACCCCGCCGGAGGGGCGTACCCCGGTGTACCTCAACCCCGGGCTCACCTTCGGCACCGGCAACCACGCATCCACCCAGCTGTGCCTGACGGGGCTGGAGGAGTATGTGGTCCCCGGCCGGCCGGTGCTGGACCTGGGCTGCGGTAGCGGCATCCTGTCCATCGCCGCCATGGTGCTGGGGGCCAGCTCCGCCGTGGCGGTGGACATCGACCCCAAGGCGGTGGACGTGGCCTATGAAAACGCCGGGCTCAACGGCATCGGCAGGGACCGGTACACCGTCCGGGCGGGGGATGTGCTTACCGACCAGGCCCTGGTCAAGGAGCTGGGGCAGGGGCGCTACCCCCTGGTGCTGGCCAATATTGTGGCCGACGTTATCATGCCCCTGTCCGCCAGGGCGGGGGAGTGGATGACGGAGGACGGAGTGTTTCTCTGCTCGGGCATCATCGATACCCGGGCCGACGAGGTCCAGGCCGCCCTGGAGCGCAACGGCCTGCGTATCATCCGCCGCCGGGAGCAGAACGGCTGGGTGTCCCTGGCCGCCCGGCGGGCCTGACGGTAGTAAATGAAGCTGGACGGGACCTGACGCCCATGGGCGTCTGGTCCCGTCCAGCTTGTCAAAATGGCCCCGCGGCGTTTACCCCCGGGGGACGCGCCCCAGCCGTGCCCGGAGACGGGTAAAAAGATCAAATTTGGTTTGGAGCGCGACTTGTGTGCCGGAAGGGAATAAACTGTCTGGAAAAAGTCGAATTGTGCGGCATTTTTGATTTTTATGGTTTGTTAAAGTTTTCCTGCTCAGACTTCTTTCCTTTGCTGCAATTTTGTGCTATACTGTTGCGGCAAGACCAGGCTCTATGTGGTTTTGAAAGAGGAGAAAAGATTCATGAAATGGTTCCGAAGTTTTATCCTATTTTTATGTGACAGCGCCATCCTGCTGCTGGCCACCGCGTTCTGCCTGCTGTTTTCCGGATTCTTTCGGACAAGCAGCAGGGAGGAGGATATTCACCTCATCTTTCACCTGATGGTGCTGTACGGCTGCGTGATTCTGTTCCAGCTGCTCTTTCGCACCTATTCCAGCCTGTGGCGCTATGCGGAGAGCCGGGAGTATCTGACCCTGCTGACCGCCGCGGTGCTGGGTTTCCTCAGCTACCAGATCCTTGCCCGGACCCTGATGGCCCAGATGGTGATTCCCTTTATCACCTTCGTGGCCATCGGCGGGCTGTGGGTATTGGGAATGCTGTTGATGCGCTTCACTTACCGGGTCTACCGGATGCGGATGTACATCGCCCAGGGTGACCACAGGATTCCCTGCGCCATCGTGGGGGCGGGGTCCGCGGGCATCCAGCTGCTGGAGGAGCTGCGTACCAACCACGCCAGCAAATATGACGTGAAGTGCTTTTTTGACGACGACCGGCAGAAGTACCACCGCACCATTCACGGCGTGCTGGTGAAGGACAGCATCAAGAATCTGCCCCAGTACCTGGGCCTTATGAAGCTGGACCACCTCTTTGTGGCCATCCCCTCGGCCAGTGAAAACCGGCGGCATGAGATCATGCAGGAGCTCTCCCGGCTGGAGGGGGTCCATATCTCCACCCTGCCCAGCACCATGGAGCTGATTAACCACCGCCCCATGCGGGGCCAGCTGCGGGAACTCCAGATCGAAGATCTGCTGGGCCGCTCCCCCATTCAACTGGACCAGGGGCCGGTGGACGCCTTCCTGCAGGGGAAGGTGGTCATGGTCACCGGCGGCGGCGGTTCCATCGGCTCGGAGCTGTGCCGCCAGATCGTCAAGCACGAGCCGAGGAAGCTGGTGATTGTGGACATCTATGAGAACAATGCCTACGACATCCAGCAGGAGCTGATCTACCGCTACGGGGACCACCTGGATCTGACGGTGGAGATCGCCTCCGTGCGGGACAAGCGGCGGATCGACCAGCTGATGGCCAAATACCGCCCCAACGTGGTGCTCCACGCCGCGGCCCACAAGCACGTGCCTCTGATGGAGGTCAGCCCCCAGGAGGCCATCCGCAACAATGTGTTCGGCACCCTGAATGTGGTGCGGGCCGCCCATGCCAACAAGGTGGAGAAGTTTATCCTCATCTCCACCGACAAGGCGGTGAATCCCACTTCGGTGATGGGGGCCACCAAGCGGCTGTGCGAGATGATCCTCCAGTCCATGAAGGGACACAGCACCACCGACTTTGTGGCGGTGCGCTTCGGCAATGTGCTGGGCTCCAACGGCTCGGTGGTGCCGCTCTTCAAGCGGCAGATTGCCGCCGGCGGACCGGTGACGGTGACGGACAAGCGGATCATCCGGTATTTTATGACCATCCCCGAGGCGGCCCAGCTGGTGCTCCAGGCGGGAGCCCAGGCCAGAAAGAACGAGCTGTTTGTGCTGAATATGGGCCAGCCGGTGAAGATCCTGGATCTGGCGGAAAATCTCATCCGCCTGTCCGGCTATACCCCCTACCAGGATATTGAGATTGTGGAGACCGGCCTGCGGCCCGGGGAGAAGCTGTATGAGGAGCTGCTCATTGCCAGCCGCGATATTGAGCAGACGGAGAACAGCCAGATTTTCATCGAGCGCCAGCCCGCCATCACGCCGGGGGAGCTGGAGCAGAAGCTGAAGCTGCTCCGGGCTGCTCTGGAAGAGGACAACCCGGCCGCCATCCGGTGGGCCCTCCACCAGGTGGTCCCCACCTTCCATGAGCCGGAGGAGGTCAATGATTCCCAGGGGGACGAGGTGACCATCCCCCCCCAGCAGGCCGACCAGCTGATCGGATAAAAAAGGCGCCCCCTCTTTTTGGCAGTCAAGCGGGCCGGCGGAAACAATGACCGGTTGGTTTCGCCCCACCGAATATGGCCGGGAGCTCCCGACGCTAACACTGTGAAGATTGTCGTTGTGCAAAACAAACCACAGGAGAGTGTCATCCAGGCACTCTCCTGTGGTTTGTAGTTATTGCTTGATCCAGTTGATATCAGGATATTGTTCAATATATTTCTCAAACCCAGAACCGCGATACACAATATTTGGATTGCCGCGATACGCTCCCATTTCCTCGGCCTGCATTTCATGGATCTCGGGGGCGTCTCCCAAAAAGATTACGGTATCGATTCCCCCAAATGCGTGTGATCCAACAAAGGTTACGCTTGCTGGAACTTCAATTTCTTCCAGATCGTCACACGCATGAAATGCCTCGGATTCTATTGTTGTTAAGCTGTCCGGGAGTGTGACTGATTTTATCCCACACCTTGCAAATGCTTGTTCGCCTATGGTCTGTAATCCACTTCCAAAATCAACGGACACCAGATTTTTACACACATAGAAAGCTTCATCATCAATACTTGTCAGAGTATCTGGCAAAATCACAGATGCGACATTATCACAACAAGTAAATGCACTTTCGCTAATTGTGGTACACCCTTCGTCAATTATGATTTTTCCCACATCTTCAGAAACCTCATACCAGGGGAAATCTTTTGACGATTCATTTGCCTCATAGTAATTGGTCATTTCCCCGGTGCCTTTGATAACCAATACATTGTCCTGATAATACCAGTAGAGATCGGCCCCGCAAATACCCTGGGCCTCTGCGGTGTCCGCTGTGATGCTGTTTATCAGGTCTTGTGCAGGATCTGGTTGGACGCTCTGCTGCTCATTGCCGGACGGGCTGTTCACTGGGGTTTCGCTTGATAAACTACCTGCGGAGCCCTGAGACTGCCCCTGTTCCCCACATGATGAAAGCAGCACAACCATACTCAGTGCCAATAATGCTGATATGCGCTTTTTCATACCCATGCCTCCATTGGTATTCACTTCTAGAACAGTATTTTACCGCTTTTTACCGTCATCTGCAACCAGCGCCTGAAAATATAAAAATGGAGCGTGTTCACAAGAACTTTCCAGTCTTATGACACGCTCCATTTTCAGGCTTTATTGGGGTTTTGCCCTATGTTCCAGAGCTTTCAGAACAAATTCCTTGCGCTCTTACGCTCTGGGATATTTGATGGCGGCCTGGGCGGCGGCCAGACGGGCGATGGGCACCCGGAAGGGGGAACAGGACACATAGTCCAGGCCCACCTTGTGGCAGAACTCCACCGAGGTGGGGTCGCCGCCGTGCTCGCCGCAGATGCCCAGATGGATGTCCGGGCGGGTCTGACGGCCCAGCTTGACGGCCATGTCCACCAGCTTGCCCACACCCTTCTGATCCAGGTGGGCAAAGGGGTCGGACTCGTAGATCTTCTTGTCGTAGTAGTAGCTGAGGAACTTGCCGGCGTCATCCCGGGAGAAGCCGAAGGTCATCTGGGTCAGGTCGTTGGTGCCGAAGGAGAAGAACTCCGCCTCCTTGGCGATCTCGTCGGCGGTGAGGGCGGCACGGGGGATCTCGATCATGGTGCCCACCTCATACTTCATGTCCACACCGGCGGCCTTGATGATGGCGTCGGCGGTTTTGACCACCACGTCCTTGACGTACTTGAGCTCCTTGACCTCGCCCACCAGGGGGATCATGATCTCGGGCACCATGGTCCAGTCGGGGTGCTTCTTCTGGACGTTGAGGGCGGCGTTGATGACGGCGGTGGTCTGCATGGCGGCAATCTCGGGGTAGGAGACGGCCAGGCGGCAGCCACGGTGACCCATCATGGGGTTGAACTCGTGGAGGGAGTCGATGACGTTGTGGAGCTTCTCCACCGAGATGCCCATCTCGCCGGCGATCTCCACGATATCCTCCTCCTTGGTGGGGAGGAACTCATGCAGCGGGGGATCCAGGAAGCGGATGACCACGGGATGGCCCTGCATGGCCTCATAGATGCCCTCGAAGTCACCCTGCTGATAGGGCATGATCTTGGCCAGAGCCTTCTCACGGTCGGCCACGTTGTCGGAGACGATCATCTCACGGATGGCCTTGATGCGCTCGCCCTCAAAGAACATATGCTCGGTGCGGCACAGGCCGATGCCCTGGGCGCCGAAGGCGTAGCCCTGGGCGGCGTCCCGGGGATTGTCGGCGTTGGTGTACACCTTGAGCTGGCGGTACTTGTCGGCCCAGCCCATCAGGCGGCCGAAATAGCCGGAGCCGGGATCGGCGGGCACGGTGGCGATGGCTTCGCCGTAGATGTTGCCGGTGGAGCCGTCCAGGCTGATCCAGTCGCCCTCGTGGTACTCCTTGCCGGCCAGGGTGAATTTCTTGGCCTCATAGTCCACCACAATGTCGCCGCAGCCCGACACGCAGCAGGTGCCCATGCCCCGGGCCACCACGGCGGCGTGGGAGGTCATGCCGCCCCGGACGGTGAGAATGCCCTGGGAGACCTGCATCCCCTCGATATCCTCGGGGGAGGTCTCCAGCCGGACCAGGATGACCTTCTCCCCCCGGTCGTGCCACTGCTTGGCCTCCTCGGCGGTAAAGACCACCTTGCCGCAGGCGGCGCCGGGGGAGGCGGCCAGGCCCTTGCCGATGACGGCGGCCTTCTTCAGGGCCTCGGGGTCGAAGGTGGGGTGGAGCAGGGCGTCCAGCTGCTTGGGATCGACCCGGCACACGGCCTCCTTCTCGTCGATCATCCCCTCGTCCACCAGATCCACCGCCACCTTCAGGGCGGCGGCGGCGGTGCGCTTGCCGTTGCGGGTCTGGAGCATATAGAGCTTGCCGTTTTCAATGGTAAACTCCATGTCCTGCATATCCTTGTAGTGCTGCTCCAGCCGGTTGGCGATGTCGGCAAACTGCTCGTAGACGGCGGGCATCTCCTCATGGAGCTTGGAGATGGGGGAGGGAGTACGTACGCCGGCCACCACATCCTCGCCCTGGGCGTTGATGAGGTATTCGCCGAACAGGGCCTTCTCGCCGGTGGCGGGGTTGCGGGTGAAGGCCACGCCGGTGCCCGAGCTGTCCCCCGAGTTGCCGAACACCATGGCCTGCACGTTGACGGCGGTGCCCCAGTCGTAGGGGATCTCGTTCATGCGGCGGTATACGTTGGCCCGGGGGTTGTCCCAGGAGCGGAACACGGCCTTGACGGCCTCCATCAGCTGGACCTTGGGCTCTTGGGGGAAGTCCTCCCCCTTTTCCTTCTTGTAGAACTCCTTAAAGAGGACCACCAGGTTCTTCATGTCGTCGGTGTCCAGCTCCACATCCTGCTTGACCCCCTTCTGGGCCTTGACCTCGTCGATGATCTCCTCAAAGCGCTTCTTGGACAGCTCCATCACCACGTCGGAGAACATCTGGATAAACCGGCGGTAGGAGTCGTAGGCGAAGCGGGGGTTGTTGGTGAACTTGGCCAGGCCCTCCACCACCACGTCGTTGAGGCCCAGGTTCAGGATGGTGTCCATCATGCCGGGCATGGAGGCCCGGGCGCCGGAGCGGACGGAGACCAGCAGGGGATTCTCAGGATCGGCAAACTTCTTGCCGCAGATCTCCTCCATCTTGCCCAGATACTCATAGATCTGGGCCTGAATATCCTCGTTGATCTGGCGGCCGTCGTTATAGTACTGGGTGCAGGCCTCGGTGGTGACGGTAAAGCCCTGGGGTACCGGCATACCCAGATTGGTCATCTCGGCCAGGTTGGCGCCCTTGCCGCCCAGCAGCTCCCGCATGGAGCCGTTGCCCTCGGAGAACAAGTAGACATACTTGTGAGAATTGCCCATTTCACATTCCTCCTAAACTGTTCCGCTGACGCATGAGATGCGGTAACTTGGAGATATTATACCATTTTGACAAACAAATGCAAGGGCCGGAGGGTGATATATGCCAAGTTTCACCAAACTAAACGGTATGAAAATTTATTTCATTTTGGATCGAACCGTCATCAAATTGTAACCGCAATGGCCTTGACAAAATAGGGTTACAGTTGTACCCTGTAGATGAAAGGTACAAATGTAACCGGAAGGAGGAAGGACTGTGGGCGCTGCGGAGGAGAGGATCACCGAGGCGGAGCTGGAGGTGATGGAGGTGCTGTGGGACGCCGGGGAGCCGGTGACCCTGGGGCAGATCCGGGAGGTCCTGGCGGAGCGAAACGGGGAGACGGTAAAGACCCTGCTGCGGAGGCTGTGTACCAAGGGGGCGGCCGCCCGGGAGAAGGGGCGGGTCAGCCACTACCGGCCCCTGGTGAGCCGGGAGGAGCTGGGCTGCTACCGCACCCGCAAGCTCATCGACAAGCTGTACGCCGGGTCGGCCCGGCAGATGGTGGCCGCCCTGGTGGAGCACGACCAGCTGTCCGGGGCGGATATTGCGGAATTAAGGGCGCTGCTGGACAGCCTGGACGGGGAAGGAGGGGGCTGAGATGGCCGATTTTCTGCTGACGCTGGCGCGGCTGAGTGTGCTGGGCTCGGTGCTCACCGGCCTGCTGCTGTTGGTCCGGCCCCTCATCAAAAGCAAGGCGGCGGCTTACTATCTGTGGCTGCTGGTGCTGGTGCGCCTGGTTTTGCCGGTGGGGGTGACCCTTCCCCTGCCCGCCCAGCCGGAGGAGCCGGTCCAAATCCAGACCCAGACGGCGGCTCCCGATGGCGGGGCTCAGACCCTTCCCGTCCACTCCCAGGGGGAGAGGACCCCTGCGGCCCCCCAGATTGCCCTTCAGCCCCAGCAGGTCCCGGCGGTGGACTGGCGGGAAATTGCCACCACTCCTCAACTGTGGTTCGGCCTGTGGGCCGTGGGCGCGGTCCTGTGGCTGGGGCGGTATGTATGGGGCTACCGGCGCTTTGCCGCTCTGGTGCGCGCCTCCGCCCGCCCCGCCGGGGGAGAGGCCCAGGCGGTTCTGGCCGCTCTGGACCCGGCGGGGCGGGTGGCCCTGCTGGAGAGCGAACACGTCCCCACTCCCATGCTGCTGGGGGTGGTACATCCCGCCATCGTGCTGCCGGTGGGGGTGGGAAACCACCGGCTGAACGATATCCTGTCCCACGAGCTGACCCACGCCCGGCGGCACGATCTGCTCTACAAGTGGCTGGCGGCGGCGGTGACCAGCCTTCACTGGTTCAACCCCCTGATGGTGGTGGTGCGGCGGGAACTCTCCCGATCCTGCGAGCTCTCCTGCGACGCGGCGGTGACCAGAGCCATGGACGGTCCCGCCCGGAAGCACTACGGAGAGACCCTGTTGGTGCTGGCCGCCCGGCCCCCCAGAGGTATGGGGGTGCTGGCCACCACCCTGTGTGAGGAAAAGGCCCGACTGAAAGAAAGGCTGGTGTCCATTATGAAAGGAAAGCGGCAGGGCCCCGCCGCCCTGGCGGTCACCCTGGCTCTGGCCATTGTTTTGACCGGCTGCGCCGCCATCAGCGGGGCGGCCCCCAGCCCCAGCTCCAGCCCGGAGCCCACCCCAGACCTGAGCGCCCTGCTGGAGGACCCGGTGCTGTACGACCTGGACTATGACCTCCAGCTGGCCATCCCCCAGGATCTGGCCGACCATGTGCTGGTGGGCTTACCCCAGGAGGGGGACAATTTTCTAGTATCCATCAACGCCAAACGGGACTACGAACTGCCGGAGAGCGGCTACGATATGGGGTGGATCTGCACCCTGGTCCGGTGGGATCAGGCCCAGTATGAGCAATATCTCATTTCCGATGGCAGTGGGGTAGTGCCCATTGCCCGTAAGGATGGGTACTACTATCTGTGGGTCAGACCAACCGATGTGCAGTTTATTCCCACGGGCAATGAGATCAGCACGGAGACGGAGGATTGGGCCATCTGGGAGGAACTGAACCGCCGCATCCCGGAAGAGGTGGCGGGGGACTTCATCGCCCGCAACGGCCTGGAGGCCTACGACAACAGCATGACCTTCCACGACGGCTGTCTGTGGGAGAGCGAGCACCACTACGTCTACTTCCGCACCGGGGACTGGAGCGAGTCCATCACCCTGCTCCTCTCTCAGCCCATCAAACAGGGGGAGGGCGGCATCTGGTGCGTGGAAGCCTGGATGGACAACAACTACGGCACCCGCTATCTGGTGCTCCCCCGGGATACCGGCACCACGGCGGCGGACTACTACACCCAGCTCCAACAGCAGGCGGACGGGGGCCGTGAAACCGGTTTGCTGGACCCCCTTTCCGCCGCCAGGGAATGGCTGGGTGAGCGGGGCTACGACGTGGGCGCCGGCCATGTGGAGCTGCTGAAGGGGGATCCGGCCTGGAACGTCTACAGCCGGGAGATGGAACCCATCATGGCCGGCAGCAGCCCCGCCCGGACCCTGACCTATGAAAACGGGCAGGAGACGGACGTGGAGACCTACGGCGTCATCGACAGCAGCATCCAGCTGTGGGTGCGGGTGTGGGTGAAGGCCCAGGCCCCCGCTGCCCTCAACGGCAAGGCGGTGACCTGCACCAACCAAAACGGAGACAGCCTCATCTTCCTGGAGGAGGGAGGACTGGTAGGCATCGCCCGGGACGGGGAGACCCGCTGGTATGCCTATGCCTACGACTACGACGCCCCCAGCCCCTATGAGACCATGTACAGCGCCTGCCAGGACTGGCTGGCCATGAAAAATCCGCCGCCCTCCCACAATTACTCCTCGGAGGAGTATGACCGGGCCTATGAGACGGTGGTGCAGAGCTTTGAGACCGGGATGGCGGGGTGTACCCTGGAAAGTTCGTACTATGATCCCCAGCAGTCCTATGCCGAGGCGGCGGACTATCTCCACACCGACGATGCGGAGCGGATCAACAATGTGATAGTCTTCTTTGTGAGCTTTACCACCGACGGCAACCAGCCGGTGCTGGACCCCAACACCACCTACACCGATTATAAGTTCATCCTCCAGCGGGAGGACAAGGATTCCCCCTGGGTGGTGATTGACGGGGGATATTGAGCAGATTGACCACTGAGAGAAAAAGAATCCCTGCCGCCCGGCAGGGATTCTTTTTCTCTCAATATTTGTTGACCATCCCCGAGATGAGGGGGGTGGGCACCAGCCACATGATGAGGAACACCAGCAGGTTGGAGGCGGACAGGGAGGCGTAGGCCCCCACGAAGGTGAGGTAGAAGGCCAGAACCAGGCCCACCACCGCCCCCAGGCAGGCCAGCACCGCCGAGGTGCGGACGGCCCGGCGGAGCCGGGCGGCGCCCACCACCGCTTCCGAGTAGGGGCCGATGCCCTCCCGGCACAGGACGGCGGTGAGGATATCGCTGTGGAGCTGGTCCTCGTCGGAGAGCTCCACCCGCCGCTCCACGGCGGGGTACTCCATCCGGTCCACCGGCAGCTTGAACCGCTGGCGGAGCATGGCGGGGGTGAGGTTGAAATCCCGGGTGGCCATCACCGGGGACACCCGGTTCCGGATCAGGCTGGTGAGAGCCGGGTCCACCGTGCCGTGGAGGGTGTAGTTCAGGGCAAAGATACCCGCCAGCTCCCCGTCGATGGCGCAGAACACGGCGTTTTTCACCCGCAGGCCGGGGGGCAGGGCGATCTCCATCAGGCGCATGAAGTCGGTGGAGCCCACCAGCACCTGCTCGCCCCGGATGACGCCGGACAGCCCCCCCTCATAGCAGAAGAAGTTGGACACCCGGCGGTAGATGGCCCCCTGGGCCCGGAGCAGGTCGTGGAAGGGCTTGTCCAGGCCGCAGCCCGACTCCCGGATGAGGGTGGCGGTGTCGGCCACCACCTTTTCCGCCGGGAAGTCCCCAAAGATCTTGATGCCGTTGAGGGAGACGCAGCCCGGGGGGAACAGGTCGAAATCGGTGACCAGGATGCCGCTGCCGCCGGTGGCGGTGACCCCGTCCCAGCCGGCGATGGCGGCCCCCGACTTGCTCAGCCGCTGGCACAGGGTGAGCCAGGGCTGCCCGAAGCACAGGGCCCCCGACAGGGAGGCGGAGGCGGTGAGGGTGGCCGACAGGCACCACAGCAGCCGCTCCGGCGCCCCCCGGCCGATGGAGGCCACGATACTCAGCAGCATACTGGCGATGAACAGCAGGGGGCAGATCCGCCGGAAGATGCGCTGGGCCCCGTCGCTGGCCTGCATCTGCCGGCCGAAGCCCACCGCCTCCCCCGACCACTTGGCGTAGGTGTCCCGGCCGTTCCACTTGCCCTCGTCCAGGGTGACCAGATAGGGGTGGGAGGCGGAGGCCGCCGTCTTGCAGGCCAGCCGCAGGCCCCGGCGCTTGCGGTAGGTGCCCCGCAGCAGCAGGGAGATCCCCAGCACAATGGCGGCGCAGTAGGGCATCTGCCCCTGCCGGCTGTCCAGCTGGAACATGGTGAGGGCGTCGGCCAGGGTGGCGGCGCAGGCGAAGAGCAGCAGGGTGTCCATGCCGAACTCCAGCCGCAGCAGGCCGAACAGCCCCCGGAACAGCCCGTCCAGCCCCAGCAGCATGGCCAGCACCTGGACTCCGGCCAGGGCCAGCACCCGCAGCTGGGGGGTAAGGGCGGCGGGGTGGGGGAAGATGTCCAGGGTCAGATAGAGGGCGGGCAAAAAGAGCAGCAGCACCAGGGTGGAGCGCAGCCCCATCCCCTTGAGGCCCTTGCCGTACCGGCGGGCCAGATCCGCCGGGGGCAGGTCGGGGGCGGGAGGGGGCTCCCGCCGGGGCCTGCGCTCCCGGCGGCGGGGGGGCGGCTCCTCCTCCTCGTCGGTGCCGGGGATGAACTCCTCCGCCCGGCGTACCGCCGTGTCGTTCTCCACGTCCTCCTCTTCAAACATATGCTGGGCGTAGTCGTCCGCCTTTTTCAGCAGGCGGTTGATGCCCTGGGCCAGGGGACTCTCCTCCGGCTCCATGGCCTCCTCCGGAAAGTCCAGCACCTTGTCCTCCGCCGGAGGGGCCTTGGCCGGCTTCCGGGGGGCGGGCTCCGGCCTGGGCGGCGCGGCCTTCTCCACCGGCGGCTGCCGGGTGGGGGCGCGAGGCTCCTTCTCCCCCTGATCCTGGCCTGCGTCGGGGAAGGTGAGCACCCGCCCCGGCTTTTTGACGGCGGCGGTGCGCTGGCTTTTGGGCACCACCGGGAAGGGGATGGTGTCCTCCGCGTCCCGCTTATGCTGCTTCTGCCCGCCGCCGAATTCCGCCAGAATGGACTCCAGGGAGAACTCGTCCCCGCCGGGCAAGTCTTGATTCAGTTGGTCGTCCCGGTCCTTTGCCATGGGAACGTGCTCCTTTTTTGAAGATCGGTGGTGGTCAGCCCATCCGCTGCCGCACGGCTTCGTACAGCAAAATGGCGGCGGCGGCGCTGGCATTGAGGGAATTGAGCTTACCCTTCATGGGGATGCGGACCAGGAAGTCGCAGGTCTCGCTGACCAGCCGGCCCATGCCGTCCCCCTCGCTGCCGATGACGATGGCGGCGGGGCCCTTCAGGTCGGCGTCGTAGAGCAGCCGGTCCCCGTCGGCGGCGGTGCCGAACACCCACACCCCCTCGTCCTTCAGCTCTTTGAGCAGGGCGGGCAGGTTGGGCACCCTGGCCACCGGGATGTGGCTCACCGCCCCGGCGGAGGTCTTGGCCACCACCGCCGTCAGCCCCGCCGAGCGGCGCTTGGGGATGATGACCCCGTGGGCCCCGGCGCACTCGGCGGTGCGGATCACCGCCCCCAGGTTGTGGGG
>CALWXZ010000016.1 GCA_944385625.1 uncultured Flavonifractor sp.
ACCACCACCGGGATGCCCAGTTCAATGAGCTGGGTGGTGAGGTACAGGTTGCGCTCGATGTTGGTGCCGTCCACAATGTTCAGGATGGCGTCTGGCTTCTCGTTCACCAGATAGTTCCGGGCCACCACCTCCTCCAGAGTGTAGGGGGAGAGGGAATAGATGCCGGGCAGATCCTGAATCACCACGTCCTTGTGGCCCCTCAGCCTGCCCTCCTTCTTCTCCACCGTCACGCCGGGCCAGTTGCCCACATATTGGCTGGAGCCGGTCAGGGCATTGAACAGGGTCGTTTTGCCGCAGTTCGGGTTGCCCGCCAGCGCGATCTTCAGGTCCATCTTCTTGCTCCCTTCTAAATTAGCGTAAGCTAACCACAGTTCTGAAAAATAGCCTTCCCTCACGGGAAGGCGGGCCGATGAAAACATCGGCCCCTACGGCTCAGGAAATCTCAATCATTTCGGCGTCGGCGCGGCGGACGCTGAGCTCATAGCCCCGCACGTTCAGCTCCATGGGGTCCCCCAGAGGGGCCACCTTCCGGATCTGGATGACCACCCCCTTGGTGATGCCCATATCCATAATGCGGCGCTTTACCGCCCCCTCGCCGTGGAGGCGCGCCACCGTCACGGTGTCCCCCACCTTGGCGTCCTTCAAGGTTCTCATTGCTCCACTCCTCTCAAATCATAATTCGTCCGGCCATGTTCCGGTCCAAGGCGATACGGCTGTCCTTCACCTGCACGATCAGGTTTCCACCCAGCTGACTGACCACGGTAACCGTGGCGTCCATCACAAAGCCCAGCTCGGCCAGGTGCTGGCGCAGCTCATCCTTCCCCGTGATCTTTCGGATGGTCACCGGCTCCCCCTGTTTTGCCAATGTCAGCGGCATCATAGCGCCTCCCTCCCAACGGCGGCCGGGCCGCCTGCTTTCCTTGGTGATGCGTTTGATTAGTTATAACTAACCCTTTGAACGAATATGAGTTTACCAAAACTAACCGCCCTTGTCAATCCTTTTACTGAAATTTTTTCTCTCTTTTCTACGTCAGCCTTGACTCGTACATTTGTTTTATTTATAATGGCATTATCCTATCAGGGGAGGTGCCGTCCTGTGAAGCAGGTCAAAATCACGGTATTACGCAAACAGCTCTATTTGGATCTGATCCGGCACTATCTAAGTGAGCCGCCCGAAGAATGTGTCTGCGATTTCTTTGCGGAGGGGGATACCTTCCTTTACACCGGCGGAGCGGAGATGCCGGCCGGGTTCTGCCCCTGGGCCTGGATTGATATTTATCGCTCGGTCTCCGCCCTATCCTGCGGAGCCACCTACACCCCCTGGCAGAAGGATGAGGGGACCACGGTAGTGTGCTGCACCGACGGCATCCGCCCGGTCACCTTTCTGCTGGAGGCGGTGGACCCGTCCTGAAAAAAACGGGCGGCCGCAAGGGCCGCCCGAAGGCTCTCTATGGAGTTGTCAGGACAGGGAGCTGCCCAGCGCCTCGGTCCACCCCTTCTCCCCCGCCGGAGGCGTGCCCTTGAAATCCCGGTCGAACCAGGCGGGCACCGGGGCGTCCTCCCGAATGGCCTGGAAAAAGGCGCCGATCTGCTGGGTGGTCTCGTCCACCGCCCCCTCCAGCAGCCGGTCCAGGTCGGCGCTGCTCTCCAGGGAGGCGGGGTGGGGGGTCTCCTTCAGGGCTACGTCCTTGGCGGACTGGATGGGCAGCATCCGGCTCACCGCGCCGATGACCTTGCCCCGCCGGGTGCCGCAGGAGCGGGCGAAAAAGCCCAGGTACCAGTTCATGGCCCGGTAGGCCCGGCGGAGCTGCCGGGGGGAGGCGTGGATGTAGGCGCAGGCGGCGGCGTCCCACACCTGGCTGCCCTTCTCCGGGGCGGTGGGCAGGTGGGCCTGTCTGACCGGGTCCAGGCCGTCGCTCTGCATCAGCATCCGGTCAAACTCCCCCTCCATGGCCATGTGGGAGATGGGACCTTCGGCGGAGCGCTCGTCCACATAGCCGTGGCAGGCGCTGTCCAGGGCCAGGTGGCACAGAAAACCGGCGCCGTAGCCCACCGACATGGGCACGCCCTCCTCAATGGCCTGCCGCAGCCGCTCCACGGCGGGCAGGGCAGAATGGCGGTGCATCCGCACCCCCTCCCGCCGGACGGCGTTGGGCCGGATGGGCTGGTAGAAAAACAGCGGGTCGGGGCCCAGACAGCCCAGATCAAAGGCCTCCCGCTCCTCGTCGATGGTCTGGGCCAGCGGCTGGGGCAGCCCGCCCAGAACCTTGTCTCCAAATTTCAGGTGCGCGTAGTAGTTTGGCATAGTTCCGTCCATTCCCTCCTGTCATGGTCCATGGCGATTTATTATATGTGTCTATTGTAGCACGCCGCCACAGAGAGAGAAAGCGGAAAATTGTTAAATCTTTTGCATACGGCAAGGGAGCGCCGCCTGCCGGCGGCGCTCCCTTTTGGGTTGGGATTCAGGAGAAGGAGATATCGTAAATGCCAAACTCATGGTTCCAGCCGCTGGTGCCCTCCACATTGAGGGTCTCCAGGCGCACGTTGGCGGCGTGGTCCAGGGGGATGGTGATGGTCTGGGGAGCGTCGCTCCAGTCGATGGTGTAGGTGTCGGCCAGCTCGCCGTCCAGGTACACGTCCAGGCTGATCTTGTACTCCTTGGTGCCGTCCACATGGCCGATGGTAAAGGTCATGGACTCATACTGCAAATTGGTGTTCCAGATGGCGTAGCCCTCATTGTTGTAGCCGCCCGACATCTGGACGCCCTGGGCAATCTTGTTGCCGGAGATGGTCATATAGCTCTTGGGGTCGCTGCCGTCAAAGATCTTGGTATTGGTGCTCACCTGATAGGGGGGCAGCTTGGTCATCCAGTCGGTCTCCTGGCCGGGCACCTCGCCCACATATACGGTGGCGGTGCTGCCGTCCCAGGTCACGTTCTTACCCAGAGCCTCGCCGATGGCCCGGACGGGCAGATAGGTGGTGCCTTCGCTGGCGAAGGGCTCCACCACCTTGCCGTTGGCGTCCTTGGGGGTGACCTCCACCCCGTCCACCACGATCTTGATACCCATATAGTTGGCCTCGATCATCTTGGTGGTGACGGTGCTGGCAGCCACCGCCGTCCCGCACAGCAGGGCGACCACGGCGGCGCCGGCCAGGATACGTTTGCGCAGGGTTGTTTTCATACAGGTTTCCTCCCTTTTGATCTCCGCCCCTCCCATCTGATTGGCCTGGGAGGGGCCTTTTTCAATATGGCGCCGTCTGATCGGTCGTGATCCAGCCTTGTTCCATCCGTGCCACATTTGTCCATTCATTTTACCATATCACTGTCATTTTTTCTATACAATTCCATAAACAAAAATTAAAAACGTCCATGGACTTGCAGTCCACGGACGTTTTCGTTTGCTCAGCCGCCCAGATAGGCCTTCTTCACCGCCTCGTCGGCCAGCAGCTGCCGGCCCGGCCCGGTGAGGGTGATGCGGCCTGTCTCCAGCACATAGCCCCGGTCGGCCACACTGAGGGCCATCTGGGCGTTCTGCTCCACCAGCAGGATGGTGGTGCCCGCCTTGTGGAGGCGCTGAATGATGTCGAAAATCTGCTCCACCAGAATGGGGGCCAGGCCCATGGAGGGCTCGTCCAGCATGAGCAGCTTGGGGTTGGACATGAGGGCCCGGCCCATGGCCAGCATCTGCTGCTCGCCGCCGGACAGGGTGCCCGCCACCTGCCGCCGCCGCTCCTTCAGACGGGGGAACTGCTCGTACACCCGCTCCAGATTGGGGGCGATGGTGGAGTTGGGCTGGGTGAATGCCCCCATCTCCAGGTTCTCCTCCACCGTCATCTGCTGGAACACCCGGCGGCCCTCAGGCACCTGGGCCAGGCCGTGGGCCACCAGCTTGGAGGCGGGCACGCCCTGGATGGCCTTGCCCATGAACTCGATGGAGCCGGTGCGGGTGTGGAGCAGTCCGGACACCGTCTGGAGGGTGGTGGTCTTACCGGCGCCGTTGGCGCCGATGAGGGTGACGATCTCCCCCTCCTCCACATGGAAGGAGATGTCTTTCACGGCGTGGATGGCGCCGTAGTACACGTTGATATTCTTGACGTCCAGCAATACCGCCATGGCTTATACCTCCTTCTGGTCGCCCAGGTAGGCCTTGATGACCTCCGGGTTGTTCTGGATCTCCGAGGGGGTGCCCTTGGCGATGATCTGGCCGAAGTTGAGCACGCAGATGCCCTCGCAGATGCCCATGACCAGATTCATATCGTGCTCGATGAGCAGAACGGCAATCTGGAAGGTATCCCGGATCTTCAGGATGTTCTCCATCAGGTCGGCGGTCTCGGAGGGGTTCATACCGGCCGCCGGCTCGTCCAGCAGCAGCAGGGAGGGGTTGGTGGCCAGGGCCCGGACGATCTCCAGCCGGCGCTGGGCGCCGTAGGGCAGGCTGCCGGCCTGGTGGTTGGCAAGATCCTGCATATCAAAGATGCTCAGCAGCTCCAGGGCGCTTTCATGGGCCATCTTCTCCTTCTTCCAGTAGCTGGGCAGGCGGAGCACCCCGCTCCACATGGGGTAGCGGATATGGTTGTGCAGGCCGATCTTCACGTTGTCCTCCACCGTCAGCTTGTCAAACAGGCGGATGTTCTGGAAGGTACGGGCGATGCCCGCCTTGTTCACCTGGACGGTGTTCATGCCGTGGGTGTCCTTGCCGTCCAGCAGGATGGTGCCCCGGGTGGGCTGATACACCTTGGTCAGCAGGTTGAACACCGTGGTCTTGCCGGCGCCGTTGGGGCCGATGAGTCCGGCGATCTCGGTGCGGCCCACGGTAAGGTTGAACTCGTTGACGGCGGTCAGACCGCCGAAGTCAATGCCCAGGTGCTGGCACTCCAGAATGGGGGGCTTATCCACGTCCCGCTCGGGGACGATGGAGTGGCTGGGTACGGGCACCATTTTGGTGGGCTTCTTGTTCTTGAGCCGCTCGTTCACTGTACCGCGCCTCCCTTCTCAGCTTCTTCCTTCTTGGCCTTCCGGCCGGCAAAGGTAAACACGCTCTTCAGCATGGGGTTGTTGGTGACCAGCATCACCAGGATGAGGACGATGGCGTACACCAGCATCCGGTACTCATCCAGGTTGAAGTTGCGCAGCAGCTCGGGCAGGTAGGTGAGGAAGGCGGCGGCAATGATGGAGCCCCGGATGTTGCCGATGCCGCCCAGCACCACAAACACCAGAATCAGAATGGAGGTGTTGAAGTCGAACTTCTTGGGGGCCATGGAGGAGTAGTTCATGGCGTAGAGCACGCCGGCGGCGCCGGCCATGACGGCGGAGGTGACGAAGGCCATCAGCTTGTACTTGGTGGCGCCGATGCCCACGCTCTCGGCGGCGATGCGGTTGTCCCGCAGGGCCATGATGGCCCGGCCGGAGCGGCTGTTCACCAGGTTGAGGGCCACCGTCAGGGCGATAAGCACCAGAATGAAGCCGGCGGTAAAGGTGGCCATCTTCACGTTGGTGGTAAAGCCCATGGGCCCTTTCAGGATGGACTTGCCCCCCTCGGCCAGACCCAGGGCCATCTCATTCTGGAGGGAGAAGTGGAGGCCGTTTTGATCCACGCCCACATAGAGCACGTTGAAGATGTTGCGGATGATCTCGCCGAAGGCCAGGGTTACAATGGCCAGATAGTCGCCCCGCAGGCGGAGCACCGGCACGCCCACAATGACGCCGGCCACCCCGGCCAGAGCGGCGCCGATGACCATGGCCAGGGCCAGGCGGAGGGCGTCGTTGGGGATCACGTCCTGGAGGGACAGGGCGGCCACCACGCCGGAGAAGGCGCCCACGCTCATGAATCCGGCGTGGCCCAGGCTCAGCTCGCCGGAGATGCCCACCACCAGGTTCAGGGCGATGGCCATGACCACATAGGCGCAGATGGGCACCAGCTGGCCCTGGATGGAGGGGGACAGCAGGCCGCCGGCGTTGCACACCTGGAGGATGATAAAGGCGGCGATGACGATGCCGTAGGTGATGGAGTTGTCGATGAGCCGTTTCCGGCCCGGAGTCAGTTTCTTCATATCCCTCACCTCACACTTTCTCCCGGACGGTCTTGCCCAGCAGACCGGCGGGCTTGACCAGCAGCACGATGATGAGCACGGCGAAGACCACCGCGTCGGAGATGTTGGTATTAATCACCTTGGCGAAGGTCTCGATGATGCCCAGCAGGATGCCGCCCAGCATGGCGCCGGGGATGGAGCCGATACCGCCGAATACGGCGGCGGTGAAGGCCTTGATGCCGGGCAGGGAGCCGCTGGTGGGGATCAGGTTCTTGTAGCTGGAGAAGAGCAGGGCGCTGGCGATGGCGGCCAGGGCCGAGCCGATGGCGAAGGTCATGGAGATGGTGCGGTTGACGTTGATGCCCATGAGCTGGGCCGCCGCCTTGTCCTCGGAGCAGGCCCGCATGGCCTTGCCCATCTTGGTCTTGCTGGTAAACCAGGTCAGCGCGATCATGATGACCACGCAGGCCAGCACGGTGACCAGGGACACATAGGTGATGTTCACCCCGGGAATGGGCAGGGAGCCCTCGGGAATGACGGAGGTAAACACCTTGGGGTCGGCCCCCCACAGCAGCAGGGCCGCGTTTTGCAAAAAGTAGCTGACGCCGATGGCGGTGATGAGCACCGCCAGGGAGGACGCCTGGCGCAGAGGCTTGTAGGCCAGCCCTTCGATGACCACGCCCAGCACGGTACACACCACCACGGCCAGCACGATGCCCACGATGGGGTTGAGCCCGAAGCTGCCAGTGGCGAAGAAGATCACATAGGCGCCCACCATAATCACGTCGCCGTGGGCAAAGTTCAGCATCTTGGCGATGCCGTACACCATGGTGTAGCCCAGGGCGATGATGGCGTAGACGCTGCCCAGACTGATGCCGGTAATCAGATTATTGAGGAAGCTCAAACCACTTCACCTCTCTACGTTTTCTCTGTTGTGTATGGCAGAAACATCGGCGGTCCTCCGGCGGGCTGCCGATGTTTCCACCATACATCCGAATGGGATACATGGGGAAAAGCGGGCTGCCGGGTCCCCCCGGCAACCCGCTTCTGGGTCCCTGTTAAGCGGTCGTATTCCGATGCGCTTATTTGCTGATTACTGAGTGACGTACTTGCCGCTCTCGACCTTGACCACCACGGGGGCCTTGGAGACCTCGCCGTTGGCGGACCAGGTCATGCCGGTGCCGGTCAGGCCGTCCACGCTGAAGTCGGCGGAGGTGAACTGGGCGATGAGGGCCTCGCAGATGTCCTGAGCGCTCATGTCGGCGGTGATGTTGGCGGCGGTGCAGGCCTCGTAGATGGCGTACATACAGTCGTAGCCGTCGGCGGCGAACTGGTTGGGCAGGTTGCCGTAGGCGTTCTGGTACTCGGTGACAAAGTTCACAGTGCGCTCATCCTCGCCCCAGGCGTTGAAGGGGGTCATGAGCATCAGGCCCTCGGCCAGAGAGGTGTCGAAGCCCTCCAGATCCAGGATGCCGTCCATGCCGTCGCAGCCGAAGAAGGTGGGCTCATAACCCATGCTCTTGGCCTGGGACAGGATCAGGGAAGCGGGGGTGTAGTAGATGGGCATGAACACCAGGTCGGCACCGGCGTCCTTGGCGGCGGTCAGCTGCACGTTGAAGTCGGTGTTGGTGTCGTCGGGGAAGGTCTGCACGGTGACGATCTCCAGGCCGATCTCATCGGCAGTGGCCTGGAAGGAGTTGTAGATGCCGGTGGAGTAGGCGTCGCCGTTGTTGTAGATGACGGCCACCTTGGTGCCCAGGTTGTTGTCCTTGATGTAGTTGGCGGCGGTGATGCCCTGGTTGGGGTCGGTGAAGCACACCTGGAACACGTTGTCCTTGCCCTCGGTCACGGTGGTGGAGGAGGCGGAAGGAGTCAGCTGGAAGTACCGGGCGCTGTAGGTCTCGGCGGCCACGGCCACGCAGGGGTTGGTGGTGGTGCAGCCGTAGATGATCTGGGCGCCGTCACCGATAAGCTTGTTGTAGGCGTTGACGGCCTTCTCGGTGTCGCCCTCGTCGTCCTGGAAGTCCAGGGAGAACTGCAGGCCGCCCAGGGCGTTGATCTCCTCAAGGGCCACCTCGGCGCCCTGCTTGGTGGCGATGCCGTACACGGCGGCGGAGCCGGTCAGGGGGCCGATGCCGCCGATCTTGATGGTACCGGCGGTGTTGCCGCTGGTGGTCTCGTTGCCGGCGGGGGTCTCAGTGCCGGCGTCGGGGGTATTGGCGGAGCCGCTTCCAGTGCCGCCGCAGCCGGCCAGCATGGAGAAGCTGAGAGCACCCGCCAGCGCAAGAGACAGGATGCTAGACTTTTTCATTGGAATTCCTCCTTTAAGAAGTTGTTGACAATTATATGCGCGTTGCCGGAAATTGTCAACCTTCAAACTGCACAATGGCCGTCTGCAAGCAGGCGCTCCTTGTGTGGGCTGTGAACAAATTGTGAACACAGACAGGCGTTTTTAAATAATAAGTCCGCCATTGGGGGACAAAATCTGCCCGGTCATAAAGTTTGCGCCGTCGGAGGCCAGATACCACAGGGCCTCCGCCACGTCCTCCGGCCGGCCAATCCGCCCCAGGGGGGTCTCCTCCGCCAGGGCGGCCAGATCCTGGGGACTCAGGTTGGCGTTCATCTCGGTGTCAATGACGCCGGGAGACACACAGTTCACCGTGATCCCGGAGGGCCCCAACTCCTTGGCCAGGGCCTTCGTAAGGCCGATGACAGCGGCCTTTGCGGCGGAATAGGCTACCTCGCAGGAGCCCCCCACCTGTCCCCACATGGAGGACAGGGTCAGAATCCGCCCCGCCTTCCGGTGGATGAAGTGGGGCAGCGCCGCCCGTATGGTGTAAAACATCCCATCCACGTTGACGGCAAACATATTGCGCCAATCCTGGTCGGTCAAATCGCCAAACAATTTTTGCTGGGCGATGCCGGCGTTGCATATCAGAATGTCAAGTTGACAAAATTTATCCAACACATTGTCAACCATCTCTCGGACCTGAGCCGGGTTGGACACGTCGGCCTGGACGGCCCAGCCGCCGGTCTCGGCCGCCAGGGCCTCCGCCCGCTCCTTGGAGCGGCAGTAGTTGACCACCACCTTGTCGCCCCCGGCCGCAAACCGCCGGGCCGCCGCCGCGCCGATCCCCCGGCTGCCGCCGGTGATAAGAACCACTCTACCCGCCATATAGCTCCCCCCTGTTTTGGTGCTTGTTTCAGTATACCAGCCATCACCGGCCTTGAAAAGAGAATTTTAAAAAACAGTTGACAAGCCCCCGCCTTTTCGCTATAATAGTCCATGCTGTTCGGACGATTAGCTCAGCTGGTAGAGCATCCGCTTGACGTGCGGGAGGTCACAGGTTCAAGTCCTGTATCGTCCACCAGATTTGAGGCCCCGGAGCCAAAAGGCTCCGGGGCCTTTTTGGCGTCACAGGGTCTGCTGCAAAATGCGGTTTTCAGGCTAACGCAAAAGTATTTACAAAAAAGTGAGTGAGAACCGGCAGAAAATCCGGTTCTCACTCACTTTTTCTTTGACCTGATTTTCAACACTTAAGGTCGCAACAGGTCCTTACTTTGGCAAGTTTTATAGCCGTCCAGGTCCATTACGGCATACAGGCCACAAACCGCATCAGCATGGTGGCCACCTCGGCCCGGCTGGCCTGGCCCTGGGGTCTGAGGGCGCCGGTATCGTCCCCCTGAAGGATTCCTTCGCCCACCGCCCAGGACATGGCGTCGGCGGCCCAGGGGCTGACGCTGCCGCCGTCCGGGAAATCCTCGGCAGTACCGGTCGAGCTGGGCTGGCCCAGGTAGCGCCACAGCATGGTGACAAGCTGTTCCCGGGTGAGGATCTGGTCCAGATTGGTGCCGTCGGAGATGCCGTTCTCCACCGCCCATCTGGCCCCCGCCTCAAACCAGGTGGCGCCGCCGGAGGTATCCACCCCCTCCATCCGGGCCAGGACGGTGACGATCATGGCCCGTGTCATGGGGGTATTGGGCGCGAAGGTGGTGGCGGAGGTGCCGTTGAAGAGCTCCCGGCTGACGGCAAAGGCCACCGCGCCGGCGCCCCAGTAACTTTCCTCCACGTCATCGAAGGTCTTGGTGCGGTCCACGATCTTGACCCGCTCCCCGTCGCTCAGGGTGACGGCCACGCCGTTTTCCGTGACATAGCTGGTCCTGGCGATCTCACCGGCGCCATCCGCGCCCACGATCACCGCAACCGCGCCGGGAACCACCCCGTCCACGGGGATCTCCACCTTGGCCGTGCCGCCGGCGGGCAGGTCCACCGTCACGGTGGGGGCCTCCGCCTGATCGGCGGTAAGGGGCAGCGCAGAGATGGGCAGGGCCACAGGGCGGCCCTCCGCCTGGGCGGCCTCCAGCGCAGCCTGGGACAGGGCGGCCTGGCCGATCTCGTTGCCGCTCTTGTCCGTCACGGTGACCGAACCGGCGCTCTCCTCCGAACTGCCGCCGCCGCTCTGGCCGGAGCTGTGCTCCGCCGCGGCGACCTGAATGGTCACGGTCCGGACCGCGTCGCCGGCCAACAGGGACATGGCGTCTACGGCGCTTCCGGTACCCCCTGCGGTAAGCACATCGGCGCTGTCATAGGGCAGGATATATGCGGCCACGGCGCCGCTGGCACCTTCGGACACGGTAATGCTGTTTCCATGGCACTGGATGGCCCCAGTGCCGCTCTCCAAAACCAGCGCGGGCTTGGCGCCGGTATATGTCTCAGGGGTATCCACCGCCAGGGTCACCGTCTCGCCGGGTTCCACGGTCAGGGTTTCGCCCACGGCCTGACCCTTGTCATCTGTCAGAACAAAGTCCTCCGCCGCCGTCCGGAAGTCCAGTTCCTCCGCCGTGGCAGTGCGCTGCACGGTGGTGAGGCAGGGGGTGGTGCCCGCAGAGAGGGTGATATCCGCCGTCTCTGTCACCGAGCCGTCCGTCTGGCTCTGGCTTTGGAATGCCTCGTCGGGCACCGCCACCGCAAAGGTGACCTCCTCGGACGCCCCCGGCAGCAGGGTGACGGGCTGAGAAGTGCTCTGGGCGTCGCCGACGCTGGCGGTAATCCGCTGGTCCTCCGCCGTCAAATCGCCGTCGTTGGTCATGCGTACCGTCACCTGGGCGGTGTCCCGGCTCTCCATCCGGCTGTCCAGCACGGTAATGGTTACCGCGCTCTGGCGCTGGAGGGTGAGGGAGTCGGTATCATAGACCTGGGTGGAATCGGTATAGACGGAGCACACCTCAGCGGTAAGTTCCACCTGCTTGGCGCCCTCGGGCACGGCCCAGTCCTCCAGGTACAGGGTGGTGCTGCGGCCGCTGATGGGGCTGTCCACCTTGGCGTTGGAAATGAGCTGCTTTTCACCCCCGTCCACAGAGGCATACAGGTTGACCTCCAGGGTGTTCTCGCTGAGGAAGCCCTGGTTGCTCACCTGGACGGCCACGGGGAGCTTCTCCCCCTCGGCGGGCAGGGCCTCAATGGGCTCCAGCGCAACGGCGTAATTGACGTAATCCAGACTTACCTCCGCAACACAGAGGCTGCGGTTCTGGGTATCCTCGACCGCCACCTGCTGGCCGGCCGCGGTTTGCAGGGTGCTGTACCCCTTCAGATAGGTCAGGAAAACCGCATTGCTGCGGAGGGCGGACAGGTCGATATCCGAGTAGTTGCCGCCCTGCTCATCGGTGATCTGAATGGCCCCGCCCCAGGTGCGGGCGAGCACCACCATGGGGTCCCCGGCCTGGACCTGGCCCACCTGGCCGTTGAGGTCGGGGACAACGGCGTAATCAATGGGCGCGCCGCTCTCATCCACCTCCGGGTAGGTCAGCACATTGCCCTCCTCATCCCGGAGTACCTCTTCCTGCCCGTCAGCATAGGAGCGCAGCGCCCCGTAGATATGCCGCTCGGCGTACTGGTTCTCCGGCTTGGCGGCCTCCGGGCTGTTGGGCTCCACGCCGTCCTTGTAGGAGATGCTCTGCTCCGTCCAGAAGATGAAGTCGTTGTAGCCGTCGCTGTTGAGCACAAACTCGGTGATGGGCAGCTCCTCGTTCTGGGAGGTGACGGCGGTGGTGATGACGGGCTGGCCGCTGAGCACCTTCACGCCGTCCCCGCCGTCCTCCAGCGTCTCCCACAGGTGCTGCACGTCCAGCTCCTGGATGGCGCCGTCGGAGAGGAAGAAGAGTTCCGCCCCGTCCAACGTGGTCAGGGGGGAGATGTAGGACTGCTCCACCCCGTCCTCGGTGAGGCGGATGGGCTGGTAGAACCGGCCGTCGGTAAAATCATAGAACTGGAGGAAGATATCCCGGTCGGCCAAGGTCCCCAGATCCCCGTCGGTATCCGCCACATAGGCGTTGAGGCCGATGGCGTGGCCCTGACTGTCCACAAAGCCGATACCCTCATTCTCGGTGACTTCCGGATCGTAGCCCACGCTGTCGCGGGTGGAGCTGTCGGTCACATAGGAGGACAGGTCCACGAAGCCCTGGCCGTACCAGTTCTCCGCAAAGGTCTCAGCGCCGGCGGCGCTGAGCCGGGCGGTCAGGCCGGCCATGGTGTCGTCGTCGTACTGGGATACCCAGCTCTGGCTGTCAAAATCGTAGAAGCGGTAGGCCATGGTGGACACGGGCTCCAGCAGGTCGCCCACCAGCACGTCCTCTCCCTCGCCGGTGCTCTGGTAGGCGGATTTGACGTAGGTGACCATCAGGTGGCGCTGCCCGTCCTCCGTCTCGCAATAGGCGATGGAGGGGGTGTCGTCGCTGGTGTTGTCCTGCTCGGTGGTGGTAGTGACGTAGGTGATGGGGCCCCACTGCATGGTCTGCTTGTCGAAGAAGCGGGCCTTGATATCCCGACCGTTCATTACATCCACCGGATTGTCCTCGGCCGCGATGGGCTGGTCGGCGCTGGACCACACCACCAGCACCTGATCCCCCAGGTCAAACAGGTTGGGGGTGTCGTCGTTGGTGCCGTCGTCGTCCACCTGCTCCGGCTGACTCCACTGGCCGTCCTGATAGACGGTATAATACAGCCGGGTGCTGTTCTGGGCGCAGGAGTCGGTAGGATCGGTGTCCAGGAAGAGCATCAGCTGGTCCTGCTCATGGATGTGGGCGTTGAGATTGGTAATCAGGGGGTAGGCGTAGGGATAGACCCCGGATTCCAGCACCGTCTCGTCCCACCAGAACGCATTCCCGCTGCGCAGCAGCCCGGCCCCGCCGCCGTTCCAGCCGCTCCGGGCGGAGAGATAGTCCCGGTCCATGGTCTGGGTGGAGTCTACGGTATCGTAGCGGTAGTCCTCATCCCCCAGGGAGAGGGTGCGGGCGTTGGCGTATTCAAACATATTCCAGGTCTTGCTGGCCAGGGTCCAGGACTTGGTGTAAAGTCCCCCCAGAATGTCCAGAATCAGATCAGCCGAGACGGTGACGCTGCCCATGCCGTTGCCCGACGTGGAGAAGGACATATCAAACCGGGCCGTGCCCGTCACCGTGGCGCTGGCGGACAGCTTGCCCGAGCCCACGCCCACGCCGGCGCCGATGGTCACATAGGGGCGGACGATGAGCTTGCCGTAGATATTCAGCTCCCGGTTAATATCGGAGTCGCCGGCCTTGCTCAGGTCGATCTCCCCTTCGCCGTTGAAGTAGACCTTTTTGTAGTTGTAGGGCTCCACCACCACCAGTCCGGTGATGTCGCCGCCGAAGCCCAGATAGGCGTGGAGGGTGATGCCGATGGGGGTGCTCATCTCGTACTTGTAGCCCACATCCCCCATCATGGTGGCGCACACCACCAGATTGTCGAAGTAGAACTCCCCCTTATCCTCGTCCAGCTTCAGGGAGAGGTAGAAGGCCACGCCCATATCCAGCTGATATCCCTCCAGCAGACTGGCGTCGGTGTCCTCGTCGCCGCTGACCGCCTCCTGGACCGCTTTCTGGGCCTTTTCGGTGTCGGTGCCCTCGTCGTTGATGGAGGCGGCCATATTCTTCAGGTAGTCCAGGGCGTTGGACTCGGGATTCTCGCTCTTCCCCTCGTCCTTGTCCCCATCCTGGCCGCCGCCCTGCTCTCCGCTCTGGTCCCCGCCGCTGCCGCCGGTTTCAAACTCCCCGGCAAAGGCCTTGGAGATGCCCATGGAGATGAGGACGGTATCGGCGGTGGCGGAGGTGTTGTTCTCCAGAAGCTCGTCGGTTTTGGCGGTGAGACCCAGGTCAAACTGGGTATCCAGCTGGCCGATGTAGTCGATGGTGTCGTTGACCGGCGACTTGAAGGAGTTGAGGAAGGTGTAGGTGCCGATCTTCTGCCGGTAACTCAGCCCCACCTGGTACTCCGGATAGAGCACCCCGTTGCTGCCCGTCACCGCCACGGCCAGATAGGCTCCCGCCGGCACCACCGAGGCCATGCCGGAGGTGACGCCGGTGTAGTTGGCGGGGTTGAAGCTCACCGACCACAGCCGGGTCACCGGGTCATAGGAGGCCGGGAAGCTGTGCAGCAGGCTGTCCTGGCTGCTGTACAGCCGCAGCTCCACCTTCTGGGCGGTGAGGTTGGCGGTGTTCTCCGCCAGGAAGAAGGTGTACTTCTGCTCCGCGTCCCCGTTGTTGGGATACAGGGCGCTCTCCAGGTTCATGGCGTTGTAGGTATCCCCCTGCTTGACATAGCCCTTGAAGTCGTAGGGGGTAAAGTCCCGGTACTCCTTCAGGTAGATCCGCTTGAAGGCGCCCACCTCCATCACCGTGCTGTAGGTCAGGCCCCGGTAGCTAATCACCGCCTGGTAGTTTTCGCCGCTGCGGTAGTTGGCGCTGGTGAAGGAGAACTGCCCCTGGGCGTCGGTGGTGACGCTCTGGCCGTCCACCACCACGGTGGCGCCGGACACCGGAACGCTGTCGGTAAGGCTGCCTTCGCTGTCATAGTTGCTCAGGACCTGGCCGCTCTGGAGGTAGACCCGCCCCTCAATGGTCAGCTCCTGGCCGTCCGCCGGCGGATCGTCCCGGCGGACAAAGGAATAATAGAGCTGGGACTGGGGCAGGAGGGGCAGGAACTGATAGAAATTACCGGTTACAGCGGTGCGGCTGATGTCGCCGCTGTAGTTCCCCAGCAGGGCGTCCTCCTGCTCGCTGATGATGCCGTCCCGGTTCAGGTCGCCCGTCCAGTCCTTCCACTGGATGGCCCAGTCGTCTCTCAGCTGGCTCTGCCCGTCCTCCTCATCGGCATAGATGCCGGAGAAGGAGTAGAGCTGGCCCAGATTGACCTTGCCGATGGTGAGACCGCTCTCCGGGTCCACCGTCTGTCCGGTGCCGTCCCCCTCCAGATAGAGGATCGCGCCCTTGTCCTTGCCCTCCTCGCCGCTGATGGGGTCGTAGCGCACATCCAGGCTGGCCGTACCGGTCTGGACCCGGATGATGGTGAAGGGGGCCGAGGGCTGGAAGGAGAGCTTCCCGGGCTCGGCGGAGTTGTAGGGAAGGTTGTCCAGCTGCCCGACGTTGCCGCTGTTCCGGGCGTCGCCCGAGACCACCCCGCTATGGCCGACCTGGATGGTGGTCTGGGCCCCGTCCACCTGCTGGTAGGGCAAATCCATCAGCTTCCGGGACAGGCTGAAACTCACCTCGGCGTCCAGCAGGAACACACTGTCCACCTTCAGCTCGGCCCGCTCCAACTCGCCGGAGAAAACATTCCCCAGGTTCCAGGTATACACGCGCTTTCCCTGGGCAAAGATGCTGCTGCCCGCCTGATACGCCCAGCTCGCCTGGTTATAGTCCAGGCTGATCTCCCCGGACTGGGTGCCGTCCGTTGCGTAGAGCACCAGCTTCAGAGAGGGGTAGAGGAAATTTTTGCCCAGCTTCACCTGCAGGGTATAGTTATCCCCCCCGTCAAGGTTGGAAATAGCGGAATCCCTGGTATAACCCACAAACCCGGTGGGCAATTCGGAGGAACCGGGGGTGGACACCAGATGATAGTCAATGGTGTCGATCATCCCCACCTGCATGGTCTTGCCGCTGGTAAAGGCATTCTGGTAGCCCTGGAGCTTGTCGGTGTCCCACTGCATCACCACCGTAGCTGTGCGGGCCTTGAATACCGGCTGGATGATAAAGCGGTAGCGCTTGACCCCGTTTTCCGTCACCGTGTCGCCGCAGGAGTTGTGCAGAATGGTCTTGCCGGTGACCGAGTCCTTCATGGCGTCCTGGAAGAAGGCGGTCACGTCAAAGTCGGTCCCCTGCACATAGTACCACTGTCTGCCGTCGGTCTGACCGGCCTTGCGCTCGATCTTGTAGCCCCACAGGTAGGTGCCGTCCACCACCCGCTGGGGCAGGCCGCTTTCATATACCGCCTGGAAGCTCACCTTGCCGGTGTTGTCTCCGTCGGGGTAGACCACCTTGGAGGTCACCCCGCTGTCCTCCCCGGCAAAGCCCAGGGTGCCCACCTTGTAGATGGTGGCGGCGTTGCTCTTCTGATTGTCCCCCACCCAGGTGTAGGCCCGCACCGAGCCGTCGGCGTCCTCCTCCGCCGGATTGCGGAGGATCAGCTCCACAGGGCTGACGTAGACGTTGCAGCTCACGTTCAGATCCACCGAGGAGTTGCCGCCGTTGGTGGAGGCATACAGCTCAAAGGTGGTTTTGGTCCGGTCGCTGTCGGTAAGGGTCTTGGTCTGGTTTTCCAGGGGGGCCTCCGCCACGTTTGTGGAGGTAAAAAAGGTACTGCCGCCCTGCACGCCAAAGCGCTCGTTGCAGTCGGTATGGAATCCCACATGGGTCTTTTCCCAGAACCACCAGCCGGTGGTCCAGGTATACGGGGTGCCGCTGCCGGCATCGTCGATGTCATAGACCAGCTTCTCCACACCCCCCAGAGTGGGGGTAGTGACCATGGAGCTGGCCGTGCCATATGAGCTGTTGAATGCCACTCGCCTATCAAAGTGATACACCCGGTATTGATAAGTCCCGCTGCCCTCCATCCAGGCAAAGGGGATACCGAAGGCGTTGGGGTCGGCCGGGGCCAGCGTGCTGGACGCCAGGGTCTGGGCGCTGAGCAGGGCGGGGGCGGTGCCGGCGGCGCCGGGCAGCACCACGGTGACCGCCGCCTGGCTCTCGTCCCGGACCTGGAGGTTGAAGCTGACGCTGCTCTCCCGGTCCCGGTCCACTACGGGGATCCGCACGGTCTGCCGGGTCTGGCCAGCCACAAAGGTCAGCTGCTGGGTGATGGGGGTGTAGTCCACCCCGGACTGGGCGGTCAGGGGCGAGGTGACCACCGTCACCACGTCGTACCGGTCCACCCCGGCGGTGCGCAACAGGGTGGCGGTAACATAGTCCTCCCCGGCCTGCCCGTATACCAGGTCCTCGGCGAAGGAATATACCGCCTGCTCCACCTCGTCGTTGTCCTGAATATTCATGTAGCCGGTGGGGTTGGGGTCCAGCTGCGCGCCGGACACGTCGGAGAGTACGAAGAGCACCTGCTCGTCGCTCTCGGAGCGTTGGTCGTCCACCAGATAAAAGCGCAGTACCTTCTGGTACTCCCCAGGGGCAAAGTCCAGCGTGCAGGTGGCCCCGGGCAGCTGCTCATAGTACTCCTGGGTCTGGTTCAGCAGGGCGGCGGCGGCCTGCGTCCGGTCGGCGCTCTCCTGCCAGGAGTCGGTATCGGTGGGCACCCCCAGCAGCGCGGTGCGGGCGTCGGCCAGGGCGTCCACCGGACCGGCGCTCGTCCCTTCCTCCACCGTCAGGCGCTGTTCCTCCACCGTGGCGCTCTTCTCCACCGCAGGGGTCTTTTCCTCCACGGTGGTCTCCTCCGCTACGGGGGTCTCCTCCACTGCGGGGGTCTCCTCCGCTGCGGGGGTCTCCTCCGCTACGGGAGTCTCCTCCACTGCGGGGGTCTCCTCCACCACGGGGGTCTCCGCCGCCACGGGGGTCTCCGCCGCCACGGGGGTCTCCCCCGCCTGGGCGTCGGATTCCTCCCCCAGCGTCAGGGTGGAGTCGTCGGCGGTCTCCGCCGTCAGGTCCAGGATGGGCCGGGCGTTCTCGTCCATCTCCAGCCTGTCGTCGGCCAACAGTTTGGGCACGGTGATATAGTAATCCTCCCCGTACTTGGCCGAAATGTCGATGGCCTTAAAGGTGACGGAGGCGGCGGTATCCGTGGGGCCAAACCGGCCCACCACAAACTCCACAAAATCCTGGCCCTCGGCACACTCCATTCTGGGCGTCAAAAAACCAATCAGGCCGTCGGGATATTCCGCCGGGTCCACAGCGGCGGCAAACTCCTGCCGCACCTGCTCCTCCTCCGGCGTCTCCGCTCCCAGGGCGCTGACCGGCAGCAGATTGACGGTCAGAAGCAGCGCCAGGGCGCCGGCCATCCATCTCTTCACAATCCGGTGTCTTCTCATAGTATCCTCCCATTTTCTCCGCTCCGCAGGCGAACCTGCGGTTTTTTTGGGGCTATACCATTATTTTACCGAAATTTTTACCCAGGCGGTATGGCATTTCGCACCGGGAAAGATACATTTCGCGAAGAATACCGCTCCATTGTTTTTTTTGCATGATCTGTTATAATGGCGTATATTAATCCAGGCCGGCGGGCGGGGACCAGGCACCCGCGCCGTCCGGCCCGCAAGGGAGGGATGGACTGTGCGCATTGCAATTTGTGAGGATGAGCCCCGTGACCGCCAGGTGCTGGAGGCATATATCTACAGTTATTGCAGCCGCCGGGGGCTGCCCGTCTCGGTGGATTGCTACGCCGACGGAGAGGCGCTGCTCCAGGCGACACAGCCCTTTGGGGCGCTGTTTATGGACGTGTTCCTCACCGGGGCCGACGGGACGGAGATCGTGGCCCGGCTCCTCTCCCGCCAGTCATGCCCGGTGGTCTTTGTCACCTCCAGCCGGGAGCACGCCGTGGAGGCCTTTCATCTGGGCGCGGTACACTACCTGCTCAAGCCCGTCACCCAGCAAGCTGTGGACGAGGCCATGGAGCGCTGCCTGGCCCAGCTGGACCGGCCGGCGTCCCCGGTACTGACGGTCAAGTCCGGCCACGACACCCTCCCCGTTTCCGTGGAGCGCATCGTCTACATTGAGGCCAGCAACAAGCTCTCCCTCATCCACACCGACGGCGGCACCATCCGCACCTACACCTCCCTGGGCAGCCTGTGGTCGGCGCTGGACCACGGGGTCTTTCTCCGCCCCCAGCGCAGCTTCATTGTCCACATGGGCTGCATCGAGACCCTGCATTACGACGCCCTGGTGCTGAAAAACGGGGTGGAGATCCGCCTCTCCCGGTCCAACCGCACCTTTCTGAAGCAGCAGTACCAGCGCTACCTGTTTGATCTGGCGAGGAGGGGTGGGCAATGACCTTTTTGCGGCTGATGCTGGGCTACCTGTTGCAGACCCTTCCCTTTGCCTTTCTGTGCATCTACCCCTTCCGGGACGCCCTGCGCCTGCCGGGAAAAAAGGCATGGGGCGCGACGGCGCTGCTCCTGGCCGCCCTGGGCCTTCTCTTTGCCTATGCCGGCTGCTACCTGAAGGGGATCTTTCCCCCCGGTCAGGCCCTGTTTCAGGCGGCAAACGCCTGGTTTTTGTTTCTGCTGCTCCCCTGCGGGGCGTGGTTTTTCATTCTTGTGCGGGCCGGCTGGCAGCGCAAGCTCTTTCTCCTCTGTTTTGCGCTGACCAGCGCCATGCTCATCACCGCGGTCTGCAACCTCATTTGCAGCAATTTCCCCTGGTCCCTGCCCGATGACGGCCTGCCCTACCGCATCGACGCCTTTCTGGTGCTCCTGCTGCTCACCGCCCTGGCCCTGCCCGCCCTGTGGCTCCTGGTGGAGCGGGGCTACCGGCCCATGGCGGACAGCCTCTCCAGCAGGGAGCACACCGTGCTCTCCCTGCTGTGCCTGGGCCTGTTCGTCTTTCTCGCCGGCGGCTTCTCCTTTCTGGACTACGAACATCTGGACCGGCCTGTCATGCTCTTTCTCTTTGCCGCTCTGGTGGTGTGCCTGTGCGTGCTGTACGGAATCTGTTTTCGTATGCTCCTTCTCTCCCACCGGCAGCTCCGGGCCCAGCGGGAGATCCGGCAGGCCCGGCAGGCTTTCTCCCTCCAGCAGGAGCAGTACCGGCGTATCCGGGACAGCGTCCGCCAGACCCGGCAAATGCGCCACGATCTGCGCCACCACATGGTGACCATCCAGGGCTATCTCCAGCGGGGAGACCTCCAGGCCGCCTCGGATTACATCGCCCGGTATCTGGAACAGGCCCAGCGGTACGCGGTAACCCAGCTGTGCGAGCACCCCATTGTCAACACCCTCATCAGCCACTATCAGGCTCTGGCGGAGGAGGCGGGGATCGCCTTTTCCGCCAGCGTCCGCCTGGGCGCGGCCCTGGGGGTGGCCCCCGAGGATATGGCGGTTTTGCTGGGCAATCTGCTGGATAACGCTCTGGAGGCCGCCGGGCGGCAGTCCACGGTGGCCCGCTTTATCCGGGTGGGTCTGTACGCCTCGGGGCAGATGCTGGCCATTACGGTGGACAACAGTTTTGATGGGACCGTGCGGATGGCGGAGGGCAGGTACCTGTCCACCAAGGCCCTGCACGACGGCCTGGGGCTGGAGAGTATCGCCCACATTGCCGCGCGGTACGAGGGCGGCGTGGAGTTCTCCCATGAGAAGCAGGTATTCCACGCCTCGGTGATGCTGGCCGCCCAGCAGGCCCCCTCCGGCTGAGGCCGCCCCGTTTCCCCTCAAAATAGCTCCGGCTGCTCCACCAGATAGTGGTTAATCAGCTCCACCAGCCACCGCAGGGCCGGGTTGTCCGACTCCCGCAGCCAGACCATCCCCAGGTCGATAACCGGATTGTCCCCGTCCAGGGGAAGAAAGGCCAGATTGGTGTGCATATATTCCCGGATATGGTAGGGCATGATGGTCAGGGCCTGGCCGCACTCCACCGCGAAGATCACATCCTCCATGGCGGGGTACTCGGCCACGATCCGGGGGGTGAAGCCGTAGCCCCGGCAGATCTGCCGGAACTGCTTGTACATATAGCTGCCCCCGGTCTGGGACAGGCAGACAAAGGGCTCGGTGGCCAGCCGGTCATAGTGGATCACCGCGTTCTCCAGACAGGGGTGGTCCCTGGGGCACACCAGGCAGTAGAAATCCGACCCCAGCTTCCGGCAGTGGTACTGGTTGAGCCCCTGCAAATCGGTCAGCACCGAAAAGGCCGCGTCAAACGCCCCCTCCTGGCAGTCCCGGCGCAGGCTGTCCGCGTCCCGCCGGATCAGCTCCACCTGGACCTGGGGGTATCGGCTGCGGTAGTCCAGCATGATCTGGGGCAGAAAATGGCGGCTGGGGCTGTTGAGGTAGCCGATCTTCAAAGACAGGTTGTCCGTCTGCTCCGCCTGGCGAATCCGGTCCCTGGCCCGCTCCTCCAGATCCAGCATCCGCTTGGCGTCCTCCAGAAAGAGCTCCCCCGCCCGGGTCAGGCTGACGCTGCGGGTGGTCCGGTGAAACAGTCTGGTCCCCAGCTCCCGCTCCAGGGCGGAGATCTGGTGGGTGATGGCCGGCTGGGTCATGTAAAATTCCTTGGCCGCCTCGGTAAAGTTCCGGTGGCGGGCCACCGAGAGAAAGTAGCGCAGCTGTTCCATGTTCATGGGCCGTCCCTCCCCTTTCTTGGTCCGGTATGGGTCTGCTCTATTATATATTGATAAAACAATTTAATCAATCACCCAGAAAAGCTGAATTTCTCTTTTTTCTCCAACAGTGTTACCATATCCCTGCTAAAACATTGTGAAAAGGAGCCAGAACATATGGGTTTTCGCGTTATGGGCGTTACTGCCGGCCGGAAAGACAGCAACTGTGAGATCCTGTTGAAGGAGGCCCTGCTGGCCTGCCAGGAGCAGGGCGCCGAGGTCACGATGATTAACCTGAAGGATTACAACATCCTGGACTGCGACGGCTGCACCTCCTGCACCATCGGGATGTCCATGGGTAAGAACGTGGGCTGCCCTCTGGACAAGAAGGATGACAAGAAGAAGATCATGGACGTGATGCTGGACCAGGACGCCGTCATCTTCTCCGCCCCCACCTACGATCTGATGCCCTCCTCCCTCTTCCTCAAGTTCATGCACCGCAATCTGGCCTATGAGTCGGCCTTCCTCACCAAGATCGGCGCCATCGCCCCCCGGGACCGGGTGGGCGCCCTCATCGCGGTGGGCGGCTCCACCCGCTCCTGGCAGTCCATGGCCCTGGAGTGTATGCAGGCCACCACCTTCACCAACAGCTTCAAGATTGTGGATATGTACATGGCCACCCAGGTGCCCGCCCCCGCCCAGGTGCTCCTCTACGACGAGAAGCTGGCCCGGGCCCGGGAGATGGGCGAGAACGTGATGAAGGCCCTCAACACCCCCGCGGCCGAGCGCAAGTGGCTGGGGGACCCGGACTACGGCTGGTGTCCCAACTGCCACTCCAACGCCCTGTGCCTGGGCCAGCCCCAGTGGAAGGGCCTGCAATACCCTGTGGAGTGCGTGGTGTGCGGCGCCGGCGGCACCCTGGAACAGACCGGGGACGGTCGGTGGAAGTTCGTCATCGCTGAAAACGGCCTGGAGCGGGACCGCACCACCGAGGAGGGCCGGGGCGTCCACTGCGACGAGATCGCCGAGACCCAGGGGGGCTTCTTCATGGACCCGGCCAAGCGCCAGCTGGTGGCCGACCGGCTGCCCAAGTATAAAAACATCCAGTTTCCCGGTATTTAACGAAAGGAGTTCTGTTTGTATGAAATTCGAGCATCTGTTTTCCCCCATGCAGGTGGGCAAGGTGACCTACCGCAACCGCATCGTCAGCGCCCCCATGGCCTTCGGCCTCATCGTCCAGAACCCCGCCGCCCGGGACTTCACCTACCGCAAGCTGGAGAGCAGCGCCAAGGGCGGCAACGGCTGCGTCATCGTGGGCGAGACCGACGTCAACTTCACCGACGCCATCCGCATCCCCGGCTTCCGCCCCTTCGACTTCGCCAAGCCCGAGGAGGACATGGAGACCTTCAACGCCGTGGGCGAGTATGCCCGCCGCATCAAGCGCCACGGCGCCGTGGCCCTGGCCGAGCTGGTTCACTGCGGCAAGGAGAAGGTGCCCTTCGGCCCCGGGCAGGAGGCCATCGGCCCCATCGAGACCACCAACCTGGCTGGCGTCAAGGTCCGGGCCATGAACGAGGACGACATGGCCCGGGTGGCCCGCGACTTCGCCGTGTGCGCCACCTATATGCAGAAGGCCGGCTTTGACGGTGTGCTGGTCCACGGCGGCCACGGCTTTATCTTCACCCAGTTCCTCTCCCCCCTGATGAACACCCGCACCGACAACTACGGCGGCTCCCTGGAGAATCGGGCCCGGTTCCCCCTCCAGATCCTGAAGGCCATCCGGGAGGCGGTGGGCCCCGACTTCCTGGTGGAGCTGCGCATCGACGGCACCGACCACCAGAGCGGCGGCATCACCCCCCAGGAGACCGGCGAATTTGTGGCCATGGCCGAGCCCTACATCACCTCCGTCCATGTGACCTGCGGCATCTATGAGGCCTCCGTCAAGTCGGGCACCGAGAGCTCCATGTTCCACCCCCACGGCCTGAACATCGACAACGCCGCCATCATCAAGGGGTACACCAAGCTGCCCGTGGGCGCCGTGGGCGGCATCAACTCCCCTGAGATGTGCGACCAGGCCATCGCCGAGGGCAAGATCGACTTCGCCATCCTGGGCCGCCAGATGCTGGCCGACCCGGAGTTTGCCAACAAGGCCCAGTCCGGCCATGAGGACCAGATCCGCCGCTGCCTGCGCTGCTACAAGTGCTTCCCCGGCTCCCCCGAGGAGGGCTACGACGATCTGCCCTTCACCAGCGAGGAGCTGGCCCTCTATGTAGGCCACTGCACCATCAACCCCCTGGCCCACCTGCCCTTTGACCCCGACACTCTGGCCCCCGCCTCCAAGCAGGAGACCGTGCTCATCGTGGGCGGCGGCGCCGCCGGCCTCCAGGCCGCCATTACCGCCTGCGACCGGGGTCAGAAGGTGATCCTGGCCGAGTCCGCCGGTTATCTGGGCGGCCTGCTGCGGTTCACCGACGTGGACACCGACAAGCCCGACCTGCACAACTTCAAGGACCTGCTGGTCCGGGAGGTGGAGCGCCGGGACATCGACGTGCGTCTCAACACCACCGTTACGGCCGACAACATCGGCTCCTTCGGCGCCGACTGCGTGATCTTCGCCACCGGCTCCCTGCCCTCCTGCCCCCCGGTGCCCGGCATCGAGCACGCCCACAAGGCCATGGATATGTACGACGGCAAGGTGAAGCCCGGCCACAAGATCGTCATGGTGGGCGGCGGCCTGGTGGGCTGTGAGGCCGGCCTGTTCCTCCAGAAGACCGGCCACGAGGTCACCGTGGTGGAGATGCTGGACCGGCTGGCCAACGAGTCCTTCGGTATGTACCGGGAGGCCTTGATCTGGGAGATGGAGAAGTGCCACATGGGCATGATGCCCAAGACCCGCTGCCTGGAGATCACCCCCACCAGCGTGAAGGTGGAGAACGCCGACGGGGTCCAGACCCTGGAGGCCGACACCGTCCTCTTTGCCCTGGGCATGAAGAGCGTGGACATCTCCGCCCTGAAGCAGGCCGCCGAGGACAAGGGCATGAGGACCTGGGTCATCGGCGACGCCATCCATCCCGGCAAGGTGGACCAGGCCACCCGCAGCGCCTATCTGGCCGGCATCGAGGTGGGCAAGTAAGTCCCCCAATCCTCTCTTTTTCCCTTGGAGGGCTTGCCTTCCAGGGGAAAAAGTTTTATCCTACCTTTATAGAGAATACGTCTGAAAGGATGCGATTATCATGCCCCAACGCGCCCCGCTGACCGCCCAGGAGCGGGCTCTGCCCTATGCCAAATTTTACGACCTGCCCATCACGCCCATTCCCCAGGACAAACTGGATGTGTTGGCCGGCGGCCCCATGGACCCGTCCCTGGCCATGAAGATCGAGGACCGCAACGACCTGTTCCTCCCCGGCGACCTGCCCTGCGAGGTGGGCTACTGCGTCATGGACAACGGCGCGGGTTTCCTGTCCAACCGCACCTTCATGCCCGGCGTCACCCCCGAGATGTTCGAGTGGTGGTTTGCCTGGCACGGCCTGGAGGACCTGCGCTACCGGATCTGGGACCCGGAGGACCACTACTACGCCCGGCAGCAGAACCGTGCCAAGGCGCTGGACGCCTCCCTGCCCATGCGGGAGCGGACCTGGGGTACCAGCCATCTGGTGCTGGAGGACGTGGGGGGCGGCCCTGACCAGGTAATGCTCAACTTCCGCTACCCCCACGAGATGGGCTATGACGAGTCCAAGGTGGGTACCGAGGCCTGCGCCACCATGATGTGCGCCAACGGCCACGGCCCCGTCCCCGGCGAAGGGGTGGCCGCCATCATGACCCACTTTGTGCGGCAGGCCGAGGGGGGCATCGTGCTCCGCTCCCGGTTCTGGATCGGCTACGGCCTGGTGGACGGCCAGCTGGTGAAGCTGGTGCCCGACGGGGTATCCGTCCCCCTGGAGGTGGTTCAGGGCCTGTTTGCCCACAACCTGAAGGAGTTCGGTCACCTGGCCGCCATCCTGCCCCAGGTATACACCGAGAACAAGGACAACTGGTAACGACACAAGAAATCCCCGGCTGCGGTGCTTGCGCCCGCAGCCGGGGATTTCCTATGTCCTTATTTCCACTCCAGATTCCGCCGCAAGGGGGCGGGGCCCCGCCAGGCAAAGGCCCGGCAGCCATACTTCTCCCGAAAGGTCCGGTTGGTCAGCCCCTCCAGATCGGCCGCCTCCAGGCGGTCCACCAGTTCCTCCCGGAACTGGTGCAGCGGGGACAGGGCGGGGTGGGCGTTGTAGGGGCACACCCGCTGGCAGGTATCGCACCCCCAGATCAGAGGATGGGTCTTGACCAGCTCGGCCTGCTCCGCCGTCAGCGTCCCCTTTCGCTGGGTCAGATCGGACAGGCAGCGCTCCACCGCCACGCCCCTCTCCCCCAGGGCGCCCCCGGGACAGGCGGCCAGGCACTTGCCGCAGCCCACGCACTCAGAGGACGGGGTGCGGGGCGGCAGGTCCAGTTCCACGTCGGTGAGGATGGCGCCCAGAAACACATAGGAGCCGTAGGGTGGCAGAATCACCAGGCCGTTTTTCCCCCGCAGGCCCACCCCGCATCGCCAGGCCGCCTGCCGCTCGGGCAGGGGGGAGTTGTCGGCGGCGGACACAAAGACCCCATTCTCGTATTTTTCTCTCAAAAAATCACAGACAGTATTGAGCTGTCCGGTGACCACCTGGTGGTAGTCCATCCCCCGGGCGTAGAGGGACAGGTTGCCCGGCCTCTCCCCGGCGTAGTAGGGGAAGGCGGCCACCAGCACGGTGCGGGGATTGGGGCACAGCGCCCCCGCCTTTTCCACCGCCTCCGCCGTCATGTCCGCCGCCAGTTCCGAAAAGGGCAAGCCGCCCCAGGCGGCGGCGCCTGCGGCGGCAAAGGCCTCATTGAGGGTGGTCACGGTCGTACTTGTCCAGGGCCTGCCGGGCCAGCACCCCGTCGGAGAGGCAGGGCTCGGGGCCGTTTTTCCGCTTCTGGGCGGTCTCGCAGCCCTTGCCGGCCAGCAGCACCACGGCGGGGCGCTGGGCCTCCAGGATGGCGGTTTCCACCGCCCGCTCCCGGTTGGGGATGACGGTGTAGTCCCTGTTCCACCGCTTGAGGAATACCCCGATGTCGGCGCAGATGTCCTCCACCTCCTCGGGGCCGGGGTCGTCCTCGGTGAGGATCACCCGGTGGGCAAGCTCCCCGGCGGCGTTGCCCATACCCTCCCGGCGGTCGATGCCCTTGCCGCCGGTGCAGCCGAAGAGGACGGTGACCTGCCGGCCGGGGTACTCGGCGCGCACCGACCGCAGGGCGTTGTGCAAGCTCATGCCGTTGTGGGAGTAGTCCACAATGACCGAGATCTGGCCGTCGGCGCTGGCGTAGTGCTCCATCCGGCCGGGGACGAAAGCCCGCACCAGCCCGTCCGCCACCGCCTCCCGGGGGATGCCGTAGGCGTGGGCCACCGCCACGGCGGCCAGGGCGTTCTCCACGTTGAACAGCCCGGGGGTGGAGATGGCCAGCTCCCCCTCGTAGTCGGGGGTGCGGACGTGGAAGGCGATCTTGTCCCCCTCCTTGCGGACGTTGGCGCCGTACACCGCGGCGGCGGGGTCCTTCCGGGAGAAGGTGATGACCTGCTCACACCGGGCGGCGGCCCGGGCCACCTCAGCGGCGTGGTCGCAGTCCAGGTTGATGCAGGCGGTTTTGGCCTGCTGGAAAATCAGCAGCTTGGACTGGAGGTAGTCCTCCAGGTTGGGGTGCTCCACCGGGGAGATGTGGTCCTCCCCGATGTTGAGAAAGACGGCGCAGGACAGGTCCACCCCGATGACCCGGCCGTACTTCAGGGCCTGGGAGGAAACCTCCATGGTCAGATAGTCCGCCCCGGCGGTAACGGCGTTGGACAGGTGGCGCTGGAGATCCAAAGGCTCCGGGGTGGTGAGCTTGGCGGGCCTGCGCTCCAGGCCGTCGTCGGTGACGATGGTGGACAGCAGGGCGCTCTCCCGGTGGCCCTGAGCGGCCAGCCAGGCGTCTACGATGGACTTGATATAGTAGGCCGTGGTGGTCTTGCCCTTGGTGCCGGTGATGCCGGTGATGGTCAGCTTGCCGGAGGGGTGGCCGTAGCTGAGGTCGGCCAGCAGGCCCATGGCCTGCCTGATGTCGGTGACCTGGAGACAGGGCAGGGGCACGCCGGGGTAGGGGGTCTCACTGACATAGACAAAGGCCCCCTTTTCCATGGCCTGGCGCAGGTAGTCCTCCTTGAATTTGGCCCCCTTGCAGATAAATAGGGTGTGGGGGATGACCACTTGGGAGTCGCAGGACACCAGGGCCACCGGGGCGGTCAGATCGGCGTGGACCGGCCCCTTTTGGGCCAGCAGGTTATGGCGCAGCAGCAGCTGCACATAGTCGCCCAGAGGGCGGCGAAGATCGTTCATTTCAGTTCACCACCATAAACTTGTAGGGCCGATGTCTCCATCGGCCCGGTAAGAAGGAAGGTCTGCTTACACCATCCGCAGCCTGTAGCCGCAGGCGGTAATGCACCGCTGGGCCAGCACATCCATGGCGTCCAGATAGTGGTCGGGCAGGCCATGGTAGGTGCGGTAGACGCTCAGCTCGGTGCAGCCCAGGATGGCGCTGTCACACCCGGCCTGGCGGAGCCAGCGGTCGATGGCGGCGAATTTCTCCCGGGAGCCCTTCTCCCCCCGCTTGATCTCGTCGTAGATGATGCTCATCACCAGCTTCTGGATCTCCTCCGGCGGGGAGACGGCCTCAATGCCCCGGGCGGTACACTCCTTCTGGTACACGCCGGTGCGGATGGTGCCGTCGGTGGCCAGGATGCCCGTCTTTTTCCGGCCCTCCGCCGCCAGCACCCCCACGGTCTCCCGGGGCATATGGACCAGGGGGATGGAAATATCCCCCTGGAGCCGGTCGGCAAAGTAGTGGGAGGTGTTGCAGGGGATGGCCAGCACGGTGCAGCCCCCCCGCTCCA
>CALWXZ010000017.1 GCA_944385625.1 uncultured Flavonifractor sp.
CCAAAGCCGGAAAGGAGGGCTAAGCCATGAGCGAAACTGTTACCAAGAAGAAAGAGGCAGGCATGGCCACTCTGGTCGTCGTGCTGTTTGCCATCTGCGCCGTGACCGCTCTGCTGCTGGGCCTGACCAACGAGGTCACCAAGCCCTACATTGCGGCCAACAATGAAAAGACCACCCAGGCGGCCATGGCTGCCGTGCTGCCCGCCGACAGCTATGAGAAGGTTACCGATCAGTACACCGGCGGCGACGCCACCGTGGAGGACGTTTACAGCGCCGGCGACGCCGGCTATGTGGTGCAGGTCAAGCCCGCCACCTCCTTCAGCGGCAACCTGACCATCATGGTGGGCGTGGACGCCACCGGCGCCTGCTCCGGCGTGTCCATCGTCAAGACCGGCGAGACCTCCGGCCTGGGTTCCAACGCCAGCAAGGAGGATTTCCGCGCCCAGTTTGTGGGCGCCACCGGTGAGGTCCATGTGACCAAGGACGGCGGTACCATCGACGCGCTCACCGGCGCCACCATCACCTCCCGAGGCGTGTGCGAGGCGGTTTCCTCCGCTATTGCCGCCGCGGCCAGCATGGGTTAAGGAGGGAACGAACCATGAATGCAAGAAAACAACTGATGGACGGTCTGTTCTATCAGAACCCCGTTACCGTCCAGCTGCTGGGTATGTGTTCCACCATGGCCATCACCACCACCCTGTTCAACGGACTGGGTATGGGCGTGTCCGTGCTGGTGATCCTGACCCTGGCCAACATCATCATCGCGGCCCTGCGGAAGATCATTCCCAACAACATCCGTATCGCCTGCTTCATCGTGGTGATCGCGGGCTTCGTGACCATCGTGGACCTGATGCTCCAGGCCTTCGTACCCGCTCTGTCGGCCAGCCTGGGTCTGTTCATCCCGCTGATCGTGGTAAACTGTATCATCCTGGGCCGGGCCGAGTCCTTCGCCTACAAGAACGGCATCGGCGCTTCCGCCATGGACGGTATCTTCCAGGGCCTGGGCTACACCATGATCCTGGTTATCATGTGCGTCATCCGCGAGTTTTTGGGCAACGGCACGATCATGGGCGGCCTGCTGGAAATCGGCAAGGACGGCAACCTGATCTTTGGCCTGGGCACCGCCGCCGGCATCCGCATCCTGCCTGAGAGCATCCCCGCTCTGGGCATGATCCTCCCCGTGGGCGGCTTCATCACCCTGGCCGTGCTCATCGCCGCCATGCAGTACATCCTGAACAAGCCTAAGAAGGGCGAGAAAAAGACTGAGGAGGTGGCCAAGTAATGGATTGGGCAAACCTGTTTACCGTGGCCCTTGGCGCCATCCTGGTCAATAACTTCATCGTGGCCCAGTTTTTGGGCATCTGCCCCTTCATGGGCGTGTCCAAGAAGGTGGAGACGGCCTCCGGTATGGGCCTGGCCGTTATCTTCGTCATGGGCCTGGCCTCCGCCATCTGCTGGCCCATCAATGAGCTGATCCTGGTGCCCCTGGGCCTGACCTTCATGCAGACCGTGACCTACATCCTGGTCATCGCCGCCCTGGTGCAGTTTATCGAGATGTTCCTGAAGAAGTCCATGCCCTCCCTCTATGAGGCCCTGGGCGTGTACCTGCCCCTGATTACCACCAACTGCGCCGTGCTGGGCGTGGTGCTCCAGAACACCCAGAACAGCTACGACTTCATCACCAGCGTGGTGTACGGCGTCACCGGCGGTATCGGCTTCCTGCTGGTCATTGTGATCTTCGCCTCCATCCGCGAGCGGATGGAGTTCTCCAAGTGCCCCAAGGCCTTTGAGGGCTTCCCCATCGCCCTGATGGCCGCCGGCCTGGTGGCCCTGGCCTTCATGGGCTTCTCCGGCCTGAAGGTCTTTGGTTAAGGGAGGCGGATGAATCATGGATATGAATACTGTTATTTTTGCTGTTGTGGTCCTGGCCGTGCTGGGCGCCATCTTCGGCCTGGTGCTGGCCATCGCCGCCAAGGTGTTCGCCGTTGAGGTGGACCCCAAGGAGGAGGCTGTGCTGGCCTGCCTGCCCGGCGCCAACTGCGGCGGCTGCGGCTTCCCCGGCTGCTCCGGCTATGCCGCCGCCGTGGCCAAGGGCAAGGCCCCTGTCAATGCCTGCGCCGCCGGCGGCGAGGCGGTGGCCGCCCAGATCGGCGAGATCATGGGCGTGTCCGCCGGCGCCTCTGTCAAGATGATCGCCCAGGTCCACTGCACCGGCTGCGGTCAGAACTACAAGCAGTACACCTATGTGGGTCTCCACGACTGTGTGGCGGCCTCCAAGCTGCCCGGCGGCGGCGATCTGGGCTGCTCCTACGGCTGCCTGGGTCTGGGCTCCTGTGAGAAGGTGTGCCCCTTCGACGCCATCCACGTCATCGACGGCGTGGCCAAGGTGGACGAGGACAAGTGCAAGGCCTGCAACAAGTGCGTGGACACCTGCCCCCGCCACATCATCGCCCTGGAGCCCTACAAGACCAAGCGCCACGTCACCATCCCCTGCTCCTCCCACGACAAGGGGGCGGACGCCCGGAAGGTGTGCGACAACGGCTGTATCGGCTGCTCCCTGTGTGCCAAGAACTGCCCCAAGGAAGCCATCACCATGGTCAACAACCTGGCCGTCATTGACTACGAGAAGTGCATCGGCTGCGGCATCTGCGCCCAGAAGTGCCCCCGCAAGCTGATTACTGTGGACGGCAAGGTACCCGTGGTAAAGCCCGCCGCTCCCAAGGCCGCCCCTGCCGCCGCCCCCAAGGCGGAGGCCCCTAAGGCCGAGGCTCCGGCCCAGCCCAAGGAGTAATTCCAAATGCAAAAAAACAGGATCTGCGCAAGCAGATCCTGTTTTTTTGCCCTTTAGGCGCTTAGTGCTGGCCCAGCTGGAAGGAGGCGCACTCGGTGGAGGCGCACTTGGTGGCGTTGGGCTCGCAGCAGCCCACCTTGATCTCGTTCAGGGTGCAGTAGTTCTGGCCGCCGCAGTGGTGGGCGCAGTTGGTGACGGAACACTTGATGCTGTTATTAGGGGTCTGGTTCATGGCTAATTCCTCCTTGTTTCCGTGGTACGGTGCTAGTATGGGCGGAAAGGAGGCGGTTTATACAGACCGGATTAAAAAATGGTTCCGCAGAATCAATCCTGAGAGGAACCGCTCTGCTCCGGCCCGGCTTCCGGGCCGTCCATCACGGTGGGAATAAACTGCGGGGCGAACTTTCCCTTGCCCCGGTTTTTCACATAGAAGAAGCCGATGGTGGAAAAGACCACGGCGCCAATGAAGTTGACGAACAGATCCTTCATGGTGTCGATGATGCCGATGTCCAGATAGCCGCCCAGTCCCAGGGACTGCTGAGCGCCGCCGGCGGTGACCACGATGACGTCGGTGATGTGCTCAATAGCCACCGGATGGTTGCCGCCGCTGGGGTCCAGCATTACCGAGCCGATAGCGTTGACCACCGTGTCCTTCTGCATATCCAGCAGAAAGAATCGGTCCATAAAAAATTCAAAAAATTCCCATAGAACGCCGATGGTCATGGAGAAGCAGAAGGCCACCACCGCCAGATAGACGGGGGAGAGGCTGAATTTCAGCTTTTCGTTGCGGTTGAGGATGTCCAGCAGGGAGAACCCGATGGCGGCGCACAGAAAGCCGTTGAGGGTGTGGAGCATGGTATCCCAATAGGGGTACTGAATGTAGTAGGCCTGAATTTCCCCCAAAATCTCGGCGGCGAAGATAAAGAGAAGGATGATGATCTCCAGCGTGTCCGGAATCTCGATACGGATGGTGCGCTCCAGAAAGGCGGGCAGGGTAAAGAGAAAAAGGGTGAGCACACAGAGAAATACGTTTTCAAAGTTGCCCTTAAAGGACTGTGCCACGATGGCCAGGATGACCAGCGCCCGGAGGATGATATATACCGCGGTGACGCCGGGCTTGGCCTTGGCCTGCTCCTTCAGGGCCTGGCGGTAGTGGTGGTTCTTGGGGCGGCGCTCCTGTTTCATGGGTCCACCTCCTCTGTGCCGGCCGGGGGAAGCTGGGCGGCGGAAAGCGCCCGGTAAAGCTGGGCCGAGTGGGGCAGGTCGGCCTGCTCGTCAGGCCGCAGGGGGCGGACGGCTTTGGCCGGGGACCCCACCACCAGGCTGCCCGGCGGGATTACCGTGTTCTGGGTCACCAGGGCCCCCGCCCCCACCAGACTGCCGGCTCCGATGACACAGCCGTTGAGCAGGATGGCTCCCATGCCGATGAGACAGCCGTCCTCCACAGTGCAGCCGTGGAGGATGGCGCCGTGGCCCACCGTGACGTTTTGCCCGATGAGGGCGGGAGAATCGGGGTCGCCGTGGACCACCACCTGATCCTGAAGGTTGGAGCCGTCGCCCACACGGATAGGACATTCGTCGCCCCTGAGGACGGTGCCGTACCAGACGCTGACTGCCCGGCCGAGCCGCACATCGCCCACCACGGTGGCGTTTGAGGCGATCCGGGCTTCCGGGTGGAGATGGGGCGTTTTGTTGTCAAAAGGCTGGATCATGGGAAAATGTCCTCCTTCCATGGTGTGGGCTTTGCTTAGGTATCCTATTATAGCTTGATTCGACCTGAAACCGCAAGTCAAATCTGCCCCGGAAGCGCATAGAATAGGGCGGAGGTGAGCCCATGGAACTCAAACGCAATCAGATCACGGTGGGAGAACTGCTGGACAACCCGGCCAGCCGGGCGGTGCTGCAGCGCCGGTTCCCCATGCTCTTCAAGCATCCCATCCTGGGGGCGGCCCGCTCCATTACCCTGGAGCAGATCCTCTCGGTGGCTCAGGCCTATGTATCCCAGAAAAAAATTGACGAGACATTGAACGACTTGAGGCGGGCATGACGGGCGCCCCCTTTCAGACGGGGTCTGAAAGGGGGCGTTATTCTGCCGCTCTGCCCCGAAACAGACGGGTATACCAGCGCAGGGAGCCGGTGTCCCTGGTGCGGCGCAGCAACCGGGCGGTGAGGATGGTATCCATACCCAGCAGCGCCACAGCGGGCAGGGCGGCCCAGGTTGGGATGGCGGCGGCCAGCCCGGCCACCGCCGGGTGGAGCAGGTAGTAGAGGGCCAGGGTCAGCGCGCCCCAGCACAGGGCAAAGCGGAGGCAGACGTGCCGCCCCAGGTGGAGAGGCAGGTGGGAGTAATCCCAGAAGCAGACCAGAAAAACCCGCTCATAAAAGAGCCCGGCCAGAAGCTCTGCTCCCGTACACACCAGTACCGCGGCCGGGAAGAGCAGCAGGGGATTTTGACGCAGGGCTTCCGGCAGCAGCTGAATGCCCAGGGCGCCCAGCCCATAGACCGGGCAGACCGGCAGCAGCAGACGGCACTTCCGGTCCCGCTTGGCTTCCCCGGTGAAGCGGGCGTAGCCCACCTCGATCAAAAACCCCAGAACGCTGTAAAAGAGAAAGATCCAGAACAAGTACATGACGCCGCCTCCTTGAACCCTAGTGTGGACAAAAGGGGGGAAAAGGATACCTGCCGGATCGGGCATGGGACGGGCCGGTAAGCGTGGCAGGGCGGTGTCAAGGAGCCGCGGGAAAAAAGGAGGAAATTTGTCCATTCTGCTCTTGCCGGAAGAGGGGGAAATATGATACGATAGAAAAAATTCAAAAGGGGAAATGAAGCGTCATGCGGCATTTGATCGACTTTGGAGACCTGTCAAGGGCGGAGTGGGATTCCCTGTACCAGCGGTGCAGTGATATTATGGACCACCCCGCCGATTTTATGGACGCCTGCCGGGGGCGGGTGATGGCCAGCCTGTTCTATGAGCCCTCCACCCGTACCAACTTTTCCTTCCAGACCGCCATGCTGCGGGTGGGCGGCACGGTGTTTGGCTTTGCCGATCCCAAGTCCACCTCCACCGCAAAGGGCGAGACTCTGAAGGACACCATCAAGATGGTGTCCGGCTACGCCGATGTGGTGGTAATGCGCAACCCCAAGGAGGGGGCCGCCAAGGCCGCCTCTCTCTACTCCGACGTGCCGGTCATCAACGCCGGGGACGGCGGGCATATGCACCCCACCCAGACCACCGCCGATCTGACCACCATCACCCGCCTGAGGGGCGGTGTGGACGGCCTGTCCATCGGCCTGTGCGGCGATCTGAAAAACGGCCGCACCGTCCACTCCCTTATCAAGGCCCTGGCCAAGTTCAAGGGCATCAAGTTCTTCCTCATCGCGCCCCGTGAGCTGGCGGTGCCCGAATATATGCGGGCCTTCATGCGGGAGAACGATATGTGGTTTACCGAGGTCACCGGCCTGGAGGCCGTCATCCCCCAGCTGGACGTGCTCTACATGACCCGCATCCAGCGGGAGCGCTTTGTGGACCCGTTGGAGTATGAGCGGTGCAAGGGCATCTATGTCCTGACCCGGCGGAAGCTGGACCGGGCCAAGAAGGACCTGCTGGTCATGCACCCCCTGCCCCGGGTGGACGAGATCTCCATCGACGTGGACGACGATCCCCGGGCGGTCTACTTTGAGCAGGCCCGCTATGGGATGTACGCCCGTATGGCCCTGCTCACCGATCTGGCCAATCAGGAGCGGATGCGCCCCGGCGCGGTGGAGATCGGCACCAAGCCGGTATGCTCCAACCCCAACTGCATCACCCAGACCGAGCTCTACCTGCCCCCCCTGGTGAAGCAGAACGGCGGCGTGGACTGCTGCGCCTACTGCGACAAGGAGCTGCGGTAAGCCAGAGGCTTGACATTTTCCCGAAAAGTGCATATACTATCTCCCAAAGGCTGAGATGGGAAGGAGTACCCCCGCAAAAGGTGCAGAGAGGAGCCGGTTGGTGCAAGGCTCTCCGGCAGCGGGGGGAAGGTCGTCCCGGAGTCCCGCTTCCGAAGACAGTAAGAAGCGGCGGAATCCTCCCGTTAACGAGGCAACGAGTGTCCCGCAAGGGAAATTCAGGTGGTACCGCGGACGTTTCGGTTCGCCCTGAGCAACAGCTTGGGGCGAATCTTTTTTGCCCCGAAAAGGAGTGTAACAGATGAAGAAAGAACTTCCCAAGGTCTATGAGCCCCAGGAGGTGGAGGGCCGCGTCTATGAGATGTGGGAGAAAAACGGCTGCTTTGAGGGCCACCGTGACCCCGATAAGAAACCCTTCACCATTGTCATGCCGCCCCCCAACGTCACCGGTCAGCTCCATATGGGCCACGCCATGGACTCCACCCTCCAGGACATCCTGATCCGCTTCAAGCGGATGCAGGGCTACGCCGCCCTGTGGGTGCCCGGCACCGACCACGCCGGCATCGCCACCCAGATCAAGGTGGAGGAGGAGCTGCGCAAGAACGAGGGCCTGTCCCGGTACGACCTGGGCCGGGAGAAATTCCTGGAGCGGGTGTGGGACTGGAAGCACAAGTACGGCAACCGCATTGTGGAGCAGCAGAAGAAGCTGGGCGCCTCCTGCGACTGGTCCCGGGCCCGGTTCACCATGGACGAGGGCCTCAGCAAGGCGGTCCGCCATGTGTTTGTCTCCCTGTACAAGAAGGGGCTCATCTACAAGGGCTCCCGCATCATCAACTGGTGCCCCCACTGCGTCACCGCCCTCAGCGACGCCGAGGTGGAGTACCAGGACAAGCCCGGCTATTTCTGGCACATCCGCTACCCCATCCAGGGGGAGGAAGGCCGGTACGTCATCGTGGCCACCACCCGGCCCGAGACCATGCTGGGCGACACCGGCGTGGCGGTCAACCCCAACGACGAGCGGTACAAGGACATCGTGGGCAAGAAGTGCATCCTGCCCCTGATGGACCGGGAGATCCCCATTGTGGCGGACGAGTACGTGGACATGGAGTTCGGCACCGGCTGCGTCAAGATGACCCCCGCCCACGACCCCAACGACTTCGAGGTGGGCCTGCGCCACAACCTGGACACCATCCGGGTGCTGGACGACAACGGCAAGGTGGTGGAGGGCTACGGCCGCTACTCCGGCATGGACCGCTACGAGGCCCGCAAGGCCATCGTGGCCGACCTGGAGGAGGGGGGCTACCTGGTGAAGGTGGAGCCCCACCAGCACAACGTGGGCACCTGCTACCGCTGCCACAACGACGTGGAGCCGCTCATCTCCGCCCAGTGGTTTGTCAAGATGGAGCCGTTGGCCCGCGAGGCCCTGCGGGTGGTCAACGACGGGGAGGTCAAGTTCGTCCCCGACCGCTTCTCCAAGATATACACCAACTGGATGGAGAACGTCCATGACTGGTGCATCTCCCGTCAGCTGTGGTGGGGCCATCAGATCCCCGCCTGGACCTGTGAGGAGTGCGGCCACATCACCGTGTCCGAGGAGGACCCCACCGAGTGCGAGCACTGCCACTCCAAGCACATCAAGCAGGAGGAGGATGTACTGGACACCTGGTTCTCCTCCGCCCTGTGGCCCTTCTCCACCCTGGGCTGGCCGGAGGAGACGGAGGACTACAAGTATTTCTACCCCACCGACGTGCTGGTTACCGGCTACGACATCATCTTCTTCTGGGTGGCCCGGATGATCTTCTCCGGCTGCGAGCATACCGGCAAGCCACCCTTCCACACCGTGTTCATCCACGGCCTGGTCCGGGACGACAAGGGCCGCAAGATGTCCAAGTCCCTGGGCAACGGCATTGACCCCCTGGAGATGGCCAACCAGTACGGCGCCGACGCCCTGCGCTTCAATCTGGTCACCGGCAACTCCCCCGGAAACGATATGCGCTTCTACACCGAGCGGTGTGAGGCCATGCGCAACTTCGCCAATAAGATCTGGAACGCCTCCCGCTTCCTGATGATGAACCTCACCATCGACAAGTGTGAGCTGCCGGAGAAGCTGGAGCTGGAGGACAAATGGATTCTCTCTAAGCTCAACAGCGTGATCCCCGAGATCACCGAGAATATGGAGCGCTATGAGCTGGGCGTGGCCGCCCAGAAGGTGTACGACTTCATCTGGGACTCCTACTGCGACTGGTATATCGAGCTGACCAAGACCCGCCTCCAGGGGGAGGACCAGGACTCCAAGGTCCGGGCCCAGCAGGTGCTGTGCTATGTGCTCACCCAGATTCTCAAGCTGCTCCACCCCTTCATGCCCTTCATCACCGAGGAGATCTGGCAGGCCCTGCCCCACCAGGGCGACTACCTGATGCTCCAGCAGTGGCCGGAGCACCACGCCACCCTGGACTTCCCCGAGGAGGAGAAGGCCATGGAGCTCATCATGGACGCCATTCGGGCCATCCGGGCCAGAAGGGCCGAGATGAACGTGCCCCCCTCCAAGAAGGCCCAGCTCACCGTCTCTACTCTGGAGCAGGCCGTGTTCCAGCAGGGCATCCCCTTCCTGAAGCGGCTGGCCTATGCCAGCGACGTAAAGGTGGTGGAGGCCACCCAGGAACTGGATACCCAGGGCATGGTGGTGGTGACCACCCACGCCGCCCGCTTCTTCCTGCCCCTGGCCGAACTGGTGGATCTGGAGAAGGAGAAGGCCCGTATCCAGAAGGAGCTGGACAAGAACCGAAAGGAGCTGGACAAGCTGGAGACCAAGCTCCAGAACCCCGGCTTTGTGAACAAGGCCCCCGCCCAGGTGGTGGAGGCCGAGCGGGAGCGGGCCGGCAAGCTGCGCGCCCTGCTGGTCAAGCTGGAGGAATCTGCGGCCTCCCTGGGCTGATAAAATCGCTGAAAAACAGAGAAACGCCGCCATCGGACGCGGATGGCGGCGTTTCTGTGCCCATATTGTCACACTTTGTTACACAACTGTGGTTGTGCTCCGGCCCGGAATCGGATACAATGTACAGGAATATTATACGGCCCGGTTTGGCCAAAGAGCCCTGGAGGCCGTGGAAAGGAGGGTGAAGGGTTGAAAAGGATGATCCCGCTGCTGATGGCGCTGTTTTTGTTGAGCGGATGCGCCGGCCCCGTTGAGGAGGTTCAGACGGCGGCTTCGGCGCTGCCCAGCGCGGCGGCCACGCCGGAGGTGCAGCAGAGCGCCCCGCCCGCCCCCTCTGATTCGCCGGCCGTGGTTTCCACGCCGGAGCCCACCCCTGACGCCGGGCCCGTGGATACGCCGGAGCCTGCCCTCTCCCCGGAGCCGGTGGAGAGCGCACCTGCTGCGGACGAGGGCCCCAACGACGAGGAGGTGCTGGGGGCCTACCGCGCCGCCGTGGAGGCCTTCTGGTGGTTCCAGGTGGAGCCCCTTCCCTTTGACCGGGAGGATTCCCAGGAGGTGGACGGGGTGACCTATTACCGGGTGGACTATCCCGGGATTGACAGCACCGTGACCCTGCGGGGCTATCTGAAGGGCCTCTTTTCCGACGATCTGGTGGAGGAGCTGCTGCCCTATGACGGGACCCAGTATGTGGACATCGACGGCGTCCTCTACGGCCAGGATGGCGGGCGAGGCGCCGATGCGACACGGGGCGCCGAGACCGTCCAGGTTCTGAGGGACGACAACCCCAACCGCCGCATCGTCCGGGTGTCGGTGGAGGAGCTGGACCCGGAACAGAACGGCGCGGTGGTGGGTACACTGACCTTTGATTTCCCCTATGAAAAAGTGGGGGAGAAGTGGATCTTTACCGATTTTTCCCTGGTCCGTTGACCCCTTCGACAAGAAATAACATCCAATCTGTGATAGGATCGCGGTATACCAAAATTTGGTATACTGCGATTTTTTTGTACAGGGGGGAACAGCCATGGCAGTGACCTGCAAGGCGGAGGATCGGGCGCTGTACGCGGCCATTGACGGCGAGGTGGACCACCACCGGGCCAGACAGATTTTGCGTGAGCTGGTGCGGCAGATTGACCTGACCATGCCCCGCCGTCTGACGGTGGATCTGGGCGGGGTCAGCTTCATGGATAGCTCGGGGATTGCGGTATTGCTGCGGGCCAGCCGCAGGATGGCGGAACTGGAGGGGACCATGGAGGTGGTCCATGTGCCCCAGCAGGCGGGCAAGGTACTGCGGGCGGCCGGCTTGGACCGGCTCATAAAATTTGGATGATGGAGGATGTACATAATGAAACCGATAAATGAGGCTGTGGTGAGCTTTCTCAGCCGGTCGGCCAACGAGGGCTTTGCCCGTACCACGGCGGCCTGCTTCGCCGCCCAGCTGGACCCCACCCTGGAGGAGGTCAACGACATCAAAACGGCGGTGAGCGAGGGGGTGACCAACTGTATCGTCCACGCCTACCCGGACAAGCTGGGTATGATCCAGCTGCGGCTGCGGCTTTTTGAGGACCACAGCCTGGAGATCCAGATCAAGGACAAGGGAGTGGGCATTGCCGATGTGGAGCAGGCCCGACGCCCCATGTTTACCACCGGCGGAGAGGAGCGCAGCGGCATGGGCTTTACCATCATGGAGAGCTTTATGGACGGGGTCAAGGTGCGCTCCACCCCGGGGAAAGGGACGGTGGTGACCATGCGCCGCAAGATCTCCCGCCGGTTGGGAGGGGGACAATGAATGTGGCGGATACCCCCGATCTGCTGGAGGAGGCCCGGCGGGGAAACAACGAGGCCTGCGCCCGGCTCATCGAGGAAAACGGCGGGCTGATCTGGTCCATCGTGCGCCGCTACTACGGTCGGGGGGTGGAGCCGGAGGATCTGTACCAGCTGGGGTGCCTGGGTTTTGTCAAGGCGGTGCGGGGGTTTGACCCCGCCTTCGGCTGTCAGTTCTCCACCTACGCCGTGCCCAAGATCGCCGGTGAGATCCGCCGCTATCTGCGGGACGATGGAGCCATCAAGGTCAGCCGGGGCCTGAAGGAGCGGGGAATGGCCATCCGGGCCGCCCGGGAGAAGCTGCTGGCCGCCCAGGGCCGGGAGCCCACCCTCTCCCAGCTGTCGGAGGCCACGGGACTGGAGCCGGAGGAGATCGCCGCCGCCGAGGAGGCGGGGCTGCCGGTGGCTTCCCTCCAGATGGAGACGGGGGACGGCCTGACCCTGGAGAGCGCCCTGGGCACCGAGGGCATTGAGGACGGGATTGTGGAGCGGGAGGCTCTGCGGTCGGCCATTGCCGCCCTGCCCGACCGGGAGCGGCAGGTGATCCTGCTGCGCTACTACCGGGGCATGACCCAGGACCGGGCCGCCCGGGTGCTGGGGGTGAGCCAGGTCCAGGTGTCCCGCATTGAGCGCCGGGCGGTGGACAAGCTGCGGCACAAGCTGGAGGAGTAGAGGACCGGGCGGCCCTTGTGGCCGCCTGTCTTAGGATTCCCGGTCCCAGAATTCCGCCAGCCGGACTCACTGTCCTCCATGGCCTGCCCGTAGCAGGCCATGGAGGACAGCTGTTTTTGGAGCAGCATTGTTTTTACCTGTTCCAGCAGGGCAAAGGGCAGTTCCATACTGATATCTCCGCAGTATAGCTATAAGCTATACTGTGACTTGTGTCGAGAAAAATCAATAGCTGAAAGCTATAGATGAAAAGAATATTGCTATCAGCTATAATGGGAAAAAAGGAGTGGTGCAGATGGACTATCGAACTTTGATCCGGGAAAAGAGAAAGGAAAAGGGGTTGAGCCAGGGAAAACTGGCAGAATTGGTCCAGGTGTCCCAGCCTTTTATTGCGGAGATTGAGAGCGGGCGGAAAAAGCCGTCTGTGGATGTGCTGATGCGGATTTGTGCTGTATTAGGCATCTCTTTATTTGGCAAAGAGGAAACTTAACGGTGTTTTTTTCGTCAAAAGCGTGTATAATGGCAGACAGCAGAGACAAAAACACAAGAAAGTTGGATTGATATGGAAGAAATTCTTTATATTGTTGTTCCCTGCTACAACGAGGAAGAAGTGCTGCCCGAGACCTCCCGCCGGCTGAAGGAGAAGCTGGAGGCCATGATGGCGGCGGGGACAATTTCCCGGGAAAGCCGGGTGCTCTTTGTCAACGACGGTTCCAAGGACAGAACCTGGCAGATTATTGAGCAGCTCCATGAGAGCTGCCCCCTCTTCTCCGGGGTGGACCTGAGCCGCAACCGGGGCCACCAGAACGCCCTGCTGGCGGGGCTCATGACCGCCAAGGACCGGTGCGACATGGCGGTCTCCATGGACGCCGACCTCCAGGACGACATCGACGCGGTGGACGCCATGGTGGAGCAGTATCACGCCGGCTGCGACATCGTCTACGGTGTGCGCTCCTCTCGGAAGAAGGACAGCTTCTTCAAGCGCTTTACCGCCGAGGGCTTCTACCGGCTGATGAACGCCATGGGGGCGGAGACTGTGTTCAACCACGCCGACTACCGCCTCATGTCCCGCCGGGCCCTGGAGGGGCTGGCGGAATTCAAGGAGGTCAATCTGTTTCTCCGGGGCATCGTGCCCATGATCGGCTACCGTACCGCCACCGTGGAGTATGAGCGGGGGGTGCGGTTTGCCGGCGAGAGCAAGTACCCCCTGAAGAAAATGCTCTCCTTCGCCATGGAAGGTATCACCTCTCTGTCGGTCAAGCCCATCCGCATGATTACCGGCCTGGGCTTTCTGGTGTTCCTGGTGAGCATCATCATGCTCATCTATTCCATCGTCCGCTGGGCCATGGGGGTGACCATCCTGGGCTGGGCCAGCCTGATCTGCTCCATCTGGGCCATCGGCGGGCTGATCCTCCTGTCCCTGGGGGTCATCGGGGAATACATCGGAAAAGTATATCTGGAAACCAAGGCGCGGCCCAGGTTCCTGATCCGCGAAGTTTTGGAGGACGAGCATGGCAAAGCTGATCGATAACTCCATTCCCAAGTTCCTGCTGGTGGGGGTGGGCAACACCCTGCTGTCCATGGCGCTCATGTTCCTGCTGGAGGGGCTGGGCTACTGGCCCTCCACTGCTATTGCCTATGTGGCCGGGGCGGTGATGAGCTTTTTCCTCAACCGCCACTTTACCTTCCACAGTGAGGAGACCTTCCTGCGCTCGGCGGTGAAGTTTGCCATCAACGTGGCGGTATGTTATGTGATCGCCTACGCTCTGGCCCAGCCCATCGCCGGCTGGGTGCTGGGCAGCACCGGCATGGACCCCATCTGGCAGGAGCGTCTCACCAAACTGGGGGGCATGGCCCTGTACACCGTCCTCAATTATTTCGGCCAGCGTTTTTTCGCCTTCCAGAAACAGAAGCATTAAATTTGTGTGAAATCCCCCGGCGTTCTCTTGCGTCCGCCGGGAAATGGGGGTAGAATAGGGCCAGTATTTCAGCCAGATTTACCCCAAGGAGGTAGGAAACATGGCCTTTTTTGACGATTTGAAGGATAAAGCCACCGATCTGGGCCGGGCGGGCATGGCCAAGTCCAGACAGCTGATGGAGATCACCAAGCTGTCCCTGAACAACTCCGGCGAGGAGGACGCCATCCGCAAGGCCTATCTGGAGATCGGCAAGCTCTACTATGCCGAGCGGGGAAGCGCGCCGGAGCCGGGCTACGCCGCCCTCTGCCAGCGGATTACCACCGCCAAGATCAATATCGAGGAGAACAAGGCCCGCATCGCCCAGATCAAGCGGGACGGTACCCTGTCCGACGAGGACGTCTCCCAGGCGGCCGCCCAGGCCGAAACCCACGACCATACCCAGGAATAAGCGCGTTAAAGCCCTCCGCCGGCCGGCGGAGGGCTTTTTGCCCCTCTGTAACTGGATTGTAACTGGACAATAATCCACTTCAAATGTAGTATAATAATATCCACTACAAATGAAGTTGGTGATAACATTGAAACGACTGCCTGATACCGAGTTGGAAGTGATGAAGGCCCTGTGGGCCTCCGGGCCGGACACCTCCCGCTCCGCCCTGGAACAGGCGCTGGAGCGCTTTCGCTGGGCCTCCAATACGGTGAATACCTACCTGACCCGGCTGGCGGAAAAGGGCTTTGTAGCTGTCCGGCGGGAGGGAAAAAGCAACCGCTACACCCCCCTGGTGAGCCGGGAGGACTATCTGGCCTTTGACAGCCGGGCGGTGCTCTCCAAGCTGTACGGCAGCTCTCCCCGGAACTTCCTGGCGGCTCTGGCCAGAAACGGCCTGGAGGAGCGGGATCTGGACGATCTGCGGGATCTGCTGGATGAACTGAGCGGGGAGAAGCAGAGATGACAGACTTTTTGACCTCCATGGCGGGTGTGAGCCTGGGAGGCGGGGCGGTGGTTTTGCTGCTGGTGGTGCTGGCCCGGTTTACACGGGGGCGGTATGGCGCCCGCTGGCGGTGCTGGGCCTGGCTGCTGCTGGCTCTCCGTCTGGCTATCCCTCTGCCCCTGCTGCCCGCCGGGGCGGAGGCCGCCCCCATTCAAATCCAGGTGCCCCCGGACCGGGTGATCTATCAGCCGGTGAGGACGGCCCGGCCCAGCATTCCCCAGCCCTCCCAGCCGGTCCAGACCACGGCGCCCTCGTCCGCCCCGGGTTCCAGCTCCGCGCCCGAGGTTCTGCCGACGGAGGGGTCCCAGCCCGCCCCCATTACGGTGGGCGGCCTGCTGCTGGGCCTCTGGCTGGCGGGCGGGGCGGCGGTGCTGGGCTGGAATCTGGTGGCCCATTTGCGTTTCCGGCGCTACCTGACCCGGTGGTGCCGCCCAGTGGAAGAGGCCGACACCATACGGCTCTTTAACGGCCTGTGCGACGGCCTCACCCTCCACCGCAGGCCACGGCTGCGGGTGTGCCCCGGCCTGACGGTGCCCATGCTGGCGGGGCTGTTTCGTCCGGTGCTGCTGCTGCCGGAGGGGGCCGGAGGACAGGGCCTGCGCTATGCCCTGCTCCATGAGCTGGTCCACTACCGCCGTCGGGATATCTGTCTGAAAACGCTGGTGCTGTGGGTGAACGCCGTCCACTGGTTCAATCCCCTGGTGTGGCTGATGGTGCGCTCCGTGGAGCGGGACACCGAGCTGGCCTGCGACGAGGGGGCCCTGAAGCGGCTGCCTCAGGAGGAGCACGCTGCCTACGGACGGGCCATCTTGCAGGCCGTGGCGGCCCTGAGAAAGGAGAAGGTATGAGCATTCCCAAGACCCGCCTGTCCACCGCCATGAGCGGCTCGGCCAGAGAGACGGAGCAGCGCCTGCGCCATCTCTTTGCCCGGCACAAACGGCCAGCCCTGGCCTTGGTGATGGCGGTGGGCTTTTCCATCGGCCTGTGCGGCTCCCTGGTGGCCTGCCGGTCCGCTGCTCCGGCGGCGGTGGAGCCGGTCTTTGCCCTGACCGAGCCGGGGGAGGAGACGGTGCCCTTTACGGACCTGATGGGCCTTTCAGGCACGGTGACTCATACGGTATGGAACTTTGCAGAGACGTCGGAAGCTTTGGGCCATACTTACATCTATCAGATCCGGCTGGCGGACGGAACTGACTTTCCGCTGACCCAGACCGGGGAGCCCCTGTACCAGGTGGATCTGGACGGGGACGGGGTGGTGGACACCCTGTTGGAGAACGAATTCTTCCTGCAGGTATGGAGATACTGGCCCGACGGGTCCCTGCGGACCCAGCAGCTCCAGGCGGCGGCAGCCGGTTTGCTGGGCCTGGATGGGGACTATGGGAGAATGGTGGAGCTGGCCTTCCAGCCGGAGGATCAGATGGTGGTCATCCACGTCTGGCCCTATGACGATGTACCGGAGCAGGAGGAGCGGGTGCCCCTGTCCCGGCTGCTGGAGGCGGCCAACTGGAGCGAGGTGGTACTAACCCCGGAGGGACAGCCGCTGCCGGAAGGGGACAGGCTCAGCTATCTGGAGAACCTCACCCTGGTCGGCCAGGGGAAGAGGGAGGACAGTCTGGTGGTCAGAGTCACCGGGGCGGACGGGCTGTCCCAGGGCACCACTGAGATAGAGGTGACCCTGGGTACCGGAGAAGTGCTGTCCTGGAGCTATCCCTTGGCTACCGACCCTGCTGTTTCCACGCTCTATATGACATCCAGAGAGCGGCAGTCCCTGTTGGCCGCTCTGGCGATCCAGGGGTCCAACTACGGCGCCTGCGCTTACGCGGTGCTGGAGGTGGAGGACGGCGAGCTGGCGGAGCGGTTCCAATTGGACGCCGTGGACAATTTCTATGTGGACAACTCCTATGTGGAGACTGGGGAGAACAGCCTGCAGGTCCTGCGTATCCCGGAACTGTATGACCAATGGCACAGCCCCATCTGGGGAACGGTGGCCTGGAACGGCAGCCAGATCACCTATACCTCCGACGGCTACTTTACCGATACCTATGAGGTGGACGTGGGCGGAGACGAGACCCTGACCCTGGCCCTGCGGTGTACCCCGTCCCAGGACGAGACACAGCGGGAGTATGACCGGATCACCATCCTGAATGACGGCCAGGTGGTCCAGACCATCACACCGGAGGATGTGGCGGAGGACGGAGTCCACACCTTCCAGGGCTTCCATATCGACAGCCCGGCAGGCGGCCCGGTGGAGACCCGGGATATCAACTTTGACGGGGTGGAAGAGTTCGGCCTGCTGTGTGACGCCACCCAGAACGCCTGCCGCTGCTGGTTCGTGTGGGACAGTGAGGCGGGGCAGTTCCGCCATCTGGCCACCCTGGCCGGGGACCCGACCCTGCTTCCTGAGGAGGGGCTGCTGGAGGAGCGGATGTGGAACCGGGAGTGGGACGCCATGGTGGTGCGCACCTACAGCTGGGACAGCCAGGGCAACCTGGTGCTGCAATCGGAGACATGACAGGAGGAACGCTATGAAAGTGCCCAAAACCCGGCTGTCCACCGCCATGAGCGGGTCGGTCCGGGAGACCGAGGGGCGGATCCGCAATCTCTTTGTCAACCACCGGCGGCCTGCCCTGGCCCTGGTGATGGCGGTGGGCTTTGCCATCGGCCTGTGCGGCTCCCTGGTGGCCTGCCGTGCCCAGATCGGCCAGGAGCAGCGGCTGGACGCCCTGTATGACGCCGCTGCGGTCAGCTTTGATGGAGAGCCCCAGCGACAGGAACTGGCCCGTATCCAGGGCCAGGGAACCACCCTGGTGGCCGCCCATTTTTACGACGACTATCCCCGTTGCGCCCTGGTCATCGGCGTGGAGAATGACCGGGGGCAGCTCATAGGACCGGTGTTTTCCGCCACCTCCAGCGGCGGAAGGCCCCAGGTTTCTACCTTTCAAAAGGACGGTGCGGATTATCTCCTCTACACCGTCAACGGAGGGCAGCAGGGCACCACCTATGGGGAGGGGGGATTGCTGGCCTTTGACGGCACCGACTTTACCTGGGTCTGGCCGGTAGAGGGTGATCTGCGGCAGGGGGACTCCCAGGCCTGGGCAGATTATCAGACCTATTGGGAGGACAAAATGCCCCTGCCATGTCCCGGAGGGGTGGAGCTGTTCCAGCAGTCGGAGGGATTCGTTCCCATGACCGTCAGCGATAAGCAGTGGTATTTTTCCCAGCGCATCCGGTTCACCCAGGAAGAGACGGCTGTACCGGATGAGATCATGGATAAGCTCCGCCGGGCGCTGGAGGACAGGACCAGAGACCAGGACAACCCCTGGCAGGCCAGCAACACCTCCGCCCAGTGGCAGATCGTCCAGGTTACTCCGGGGGAGGAGACCCTGTGCGGACAGCGGTACACCCTGTTGGCCAGCTCTGTCTGGAGCGACGCAGATTGGCTGGGGATGGAGGTACTCAAGGGTGAGATGAACCTGATCCTTTTTGTTGTCACCGGGACCGAGGAGGTGGTGCGGCAAGCCCTGTCGGAGGCGGACAGCCGGAAGGAGACTGAGACACTTCTCTTGACCACCGCCTCCGGGCGGGAGCTCTTGGTGGAGCTGGAACTGGAACCCTTGGACCAGGAGCCTGATTACCTGGCGGTGGAACAGATCCGGGTCTATGAGAATCGAAGGCTGCTCCAGACCATTGGAGCGGAGGATATGTGGTATACCGGGCATCATGGATTTGACGGGCTGTTTGTGTTTCACGGCACCTCCTTGGGGGAGCCGGAACTTCGGGACCTAAACTTTGACGGCTCCACCGACCTGGGACTGCTGAGCAATTACCACTTTCCTCACAATGTGAGCTATGGTTGGTTTTTGTGGAACGAGGTGGAGAGCAAGTTTACCTTCTCAACCTTCCTGTTTTCCAACCTCACCTTAGATGCGGAGAACCGGCAGGTGGTGGAACACATCCGGGGGGCTGTGGGCCGTCCGGAGGAGGCGGTGTATATCTGGACTGAAGACGGTACGCTGGAGCAGATCAGCTACAGACAGTTGGACTGGTAAGGAGAGGAGGAGCAGTATGAAGGTGCCGCATACCCGGCTGTCCACCCATATGAGCGGCTCGGCAAAGGCCACCGAGCAGCGCCTGCGGAATCTCTTTGCCCGGCATAAGCGGCCTGCCCTGATTTTGATGGCGGTGGTAGCCCTGGCCATCGGCCTGTGCGGAGGGCTGGTGGCCTGCCGAAGTACCACGCAGGCCGGAAGTTTCACCATGGACACCCAGTATTATGACGCCCTGGGCAACTACATTGAGATCCCCAGGCTGACGGCGGAGGGGGAGGGCGCCCAGGAGGTCAACCAGGCCCTGGCCGCCCTCAAAAGCCAGTATCAGACCGTTATGGCTGCCCCCATGAATACGGTAGGGGGCCAGCGGTGCCTGTTTTATCCTGCGGTCACCGAACGGTACGATAACCTGATCTTCTATCTGGACTCCGCCAGTTCCGGCAGCGATGGCGATCTCTACACCCTGGTCTACGACCGGCGGGAGGATCGGGCGGTCACCCTGACAGAGGCCCTGGAACTGGCGGGAACCACGGAGGATGCCCTCTGCCAGGGGGCGGAGGAGTACCTGAACGGGGAACTGGCGGGTACGGAGGTGCCCCTGGCAGCACAGAATGGGGCGGTGACGGGGTTCCGCATCCGGAATGACGGCGGCGTGGAGTTCTATCTCAGCTGCATGACCGACGACGCCGGCCCGTCGGTGGACGCTGCGGACAGCTGGCAGCATCTGCTGGTATACACTGACGGCAGCTGGCGCCATTATCACGGTAAGGCCGCCGCTCCGCTTACGGAGAAATTGCTTATCCCGGCGGAGGAACTGGCCCGCTTTGATACCCCCCTGTGGTATCAGTGGGGCCCATCCGGCGGGGAACCGGAAGGGGGCTTTGCGATGGAATGGATTTCTCCCCAGGTGGAGGAACAAGTCCTGCAATATATGGAAGATTATCTGGGCTATTCCGAACCGCCTATGGAGCTGATCCTCCGTGCCAGCTTCAATGATTTGAGCCGGTTGGACCTTGCGGAAGAATGGCGGGATATGGACGCTCTGGAGTGCTATGGAATTACCTATGGCGCCAATGGTACCTATGTGGGCGAAGATCTGCTCTTTTTCCGTAAGGGCGAGGGGTATACCTTCGTGGGATCGCTGGGAGAGCATGATTCCGAACAGGTGGAGCCCACACGGTTGGCCGCCGTAGGTACCTATAATTATCGGATTATGTATTGGATGCTGGCGCAGGGCATCCTTACCGCCTTCCCGGAAGCGAATGTCATGCTGAGAGATGCTCCCATGCCGCTGGCGGCCCGGAGCGCCGCGGTGGCCTATTTTTACAGCAACAGGCCCGCAGATATGTCGATTTTCTTTGCCGACCAGGCGCCGCTCCAGCCGGCAGAACATACCATGCGGATTGATGAAGCGGACTACCTGGGCTTGCGCCTGCTGAACGAGACTTACGGCGTGGTCTATCAGCTGGCGTGCAGCGGCTACGAGGATGGGAGCTGGTATTCCTACCCGGAACCTTTGTGGCTGGTGTTCCAACTGGACCAGGGAGGAGATATGACTACCGTTCTGGGCGAAAGTGTGCCCAGGGAAACGGTGGAGCAGGCAGCACTGGAGCAGGGATACCATCTGGTGGATGGGGAGATAGCCCTGTGGCGGGACGGATACCCCAACCCGGCGGGGCCGGGGAGCGAGGTGGGCTTTTTCCGGGAGAAGCCTGTGGTCACTGTTCTGGAGGGGGCCGAGCCCATCTACCAGGAGGGGGACTGGTGGCAGCAGATGGAGTGGGAGGGGCTTTCCACTCGGTGCTACTGCAATGCCGACGGCAGCTACGCCATCCAGCGTCTGGAGACCACACGAACTGACCTTTTCACCGACCGGGGTATCCGGGTGGGTTCCACCCGGGCGGAGGTGGAGACGGCCTACGCGGAAGAGTTGTTCCGTAGCGACTACTGGGGCCTGTATCCTGGGGAAGATTGTCTGTGGTACTGCGCGGACCCGGGGGGCTGGGGGGCGGCCGTCCTCTTCTTCTTCGATGGGGACCAGGTGAGCCGTATCGTACTCAACAATATGTTTGATTGACAGAAAACAGAGGGGCCTGCCGCTAAACGGCAGGCCCCTTTCTCATCAGGCGGCAAGGGTGGTGGAACGGCGCTGGGAGAGCCACAGTCCCGCCAGGATGAGAACGATGGCGCCCAGGGTGAAGAGGGTCACCGGCTCCCCCAGAATGAGGAAGGAGGCGGCCACGGTGATGACCGGCATCAGGTAGAGGTACACGTTGGTGGCCACCGGGCCGATGAGGGCCGAGGCCCGATTCCAGGCCAAAAAGCACAGGGCGGAGGCCACCACCCCCAGGTAGACTGTGTTGCCCAGCATGACCGGCTGGGTAAACTGGGTCAGGTTAAAGGTGACGCCGGTGCCCAGACAGAAGGGGAGCGTAAAGAGAACGCCCCAGAAAAAGACCTTCCGGGTGACCAGCAGGTCGTTTAGGCCCTGACGCTGGGCGGACTCCAGACACAGACCGTACACCCCCCAGCTGACGGCGGAGCCCAAGGCCAGCAGGCAGCCGACGGGATGGAAGTCAAAGGACTCCCCCTCCGCCAGAGAGATGAGGGCGATGCCCGCCATGGCCAGCACAAAGCCCACAAAGAAGGCGGTTCCCGGCCGGGCGGTCCGGCGGCACAGCCACAGCAGCAGGGCGGTGAACATGGGAGCGGAGGAGACGATGAGCCCCACTGTGGAGGCCATGGAGAACATGAGGGCGTAGTTTTCCAGCAGGGAGTAAAAGGTGAGCCCCGACAGCGCGGCTCCCAGGAAGGGCAGCTCGGAGCGAAAGCTGCGGGGAAAGTGAGGCCTGGGAGAGCAGAGGAAGAGGACAGCCCAGGCCAGCACGAACCGAAAGATCAGAATCTCCACCGGATGGAAGGCCGCCAACAGCACTTTGGTGGAGATATAGGTGGTGCCCCACACCAGGGAGACAGCCAGGGCCAGCAGATGGCCAAAGGCAGGAGAACGGCACAAAACGGGCACGCTCCTTTCTTGGTTGAATAAGAAAGAAACACCCCGCCTGCTGACGCAGGCGGGGTGCGAACTCTGATATGATCTTTACCTGCCAAGCAAAAATCACAGAACGCGGCGGGCGGCGATATACACGTTGGCGTAGTGACCGCTGGTCAGCTGATCGATCTGCACCTGATACTTGTTGGTGGAGGCGTGGATAAACTGGCCGTTGCCGATGTAGATGCCCACATGGGAGGCGGGGTAAGAGGTGTTGTAGCGGAAGAACACCAGATCGCCGGGCTGCAGCTCACTTTTGGAGACTGCCACGCCGTTGGACAGCTGGGTGGAGGCGGTGCGGTTCAGGGTGTAGCCAAAGTGGCGGTATATGTAGCTGGTGAAGCCGGAGCAGTCAAAGCAGCTGGGTCCGTTTCCGCCGTAGACATAGGGGACGCCCAAAAACTGCTTGGCATAGCTGACAATCTGGCTGCCCAGGCTGCTGTTGGCGGCCACGGTGACGGCGGTGGCGCCGTCGCCCCGGGAACCGGCGGAGTCCTTGCAGGTCACCATATACTCGCTGCTGACGTAGCCCACAGCGCCGCTGGAGGTCTTGATCTTGTACCAGCCGTTGCTGATGCCCACGATGGTGACCACCGCGTTGTCATTCAAGCTGGTCACCTTGCCGTAGGTGGTGCCAGGCCCGCTGCGCACATTCAGGGTGGAGCCGCCGGTCTGAACCAGACCGTAGCCGATGGTTACGTCGGCCTGAGCGGAAACCGTCAGGTACTCGCCGGACATATAGCCTTCCACGGTGTTGTAGTCCACCTTGTACCAGCCGTTGCCGGCGTCCTCCAGGATGACCACGGTATCGCCCTCAGAGGCGGTGGCCAGGATGGTGGAGGTGGTGTTGGCCTCGTTGCGAAGGCGGAGGGCGTCGGTAGTGACGGTGCCCACGCCGCTGGCGGCGGAAGCGCCGATCATGCAGACGGCGGAGACGGCGACGGTCAGCAGCGTGGTGCGCAGAAGCTTGGCAGGTGTTATCATTGGTAGAATTCCTCCGTTCTGATCGTTGGGTGGTTGGGAGCTTACTTGCCGGACAGAGCCCGGTCCAGCCAGACAGAGGCCACATCCATGGCGGCATACAGGCTGTCCTTTTCCGTTTTCTTGACCACACGGTCCCGGCTCTTCAGGTCGGGATCGGTCAGCTGGAGCTGAACGGAAACCCGGGTGGCCACCTCCAGATCCTGATCCTTCTTCTGATCCAGAACCTGAAGCATGATGATATATTTCTCGGCCATGCTGCCGTAGTAGATCAGGCTGTCTTTACGGCGCAGCGGATGGCCCTTGTAAGTCAGGGGAATGCTTTGCGTAGCCATTTTGGCCTCCTTTTGAAGATTGTTACTGCTTTTTAAAAACTGTAACCAAATTGTAACACATTGTTTCCAACCCGTCAACCGTTTTTCCGGGATTTCTTGTTTTTTTCGCCGGAGGACGGGTGAGTTATGGTTAACCGCCGGATCAGCAGAACCCATGCCGCGGCCAGTACGGCCAGGACCAGCAGACTCTCCAGCAGCATGGTAAACAGCCGCCCGCCCAGGGTGAGGATGAGGGTATACTTCATCCGCAGATAGGTCAGATAGGCGCTGAGAGAGGACAGCTGGACCGCCGCCGCGGCGGGAAACCTGCGGGGAGCGGCACAGGCCCAGGCCAGGGTGAGCACGTCGGCCAGGAAATAATACCGGTCGTGCATATAGGGCAGAAAGAAGGGAACCCCCACGGTCAAGATCACGCCGCACAGCAGCAGCCCGCCGTCGTCCAGCCTCTCCCGGAAGAAAAAGGACAAAATCAGCAGGGCGGCCACCAGGGCGAAGGCGGCCAGGATACCCAGACGGGCGCCCAGAGCCTCGTCCAGCTGGGTGCCGTAGGGGAACATGGAGAAGATGGAGGCGCAGTTGTAGTTCAGGGCCCCGGCCCCCTCCTGCGTCTGCCCCACATAGACCCCCAGGATATCCCCCAGAGGCTTGCCCAGCAGCAGGGCGGGGACGCAGGTGGCGGCATAGGCCAGGGGGAAGCAGAGCAGATCCCGGAGCCGGGTGCGCCGGGACAGCCACAGCACCGCCCACAGGGGGAGAAGAAAGACCGTCTGGAGCTTGAAGGAGAAGGCGATCCCCAGCAGCGCGGCGGAGGCTTTGGGGCGGCCCCCCAGCGCGTCGGCCAACGCGTGGAGGGCCAGGGCGCCGTACAGGGCGTCGCACTGGCCCCACAGGGAGCCGTTGAGCACCACGGTGGGCAGCAGCAGCAGCGCGCAGAAACAGACCAGGGGGCGGAGGCTGTCCGGCCCGGTAAAGTGCCTGACCAGCCGCAGACCACCCCAGGCCAGCACCACGTCAAACAGAATGGAGAACAGCTTGATGAGGTACAGGTCGGGCACCGGCAGATAGGAGATGGCGGCCAGAAAGTAGAGGTAGGGGACGTTGTAGTTTCCGATGGGCAGCTGGATGGCGGCAAAGCCGCCGTTTTCCCGGAAGGTGGCCACCCACTGGGACAGGAAGATGGTATAGTCGTCTGCCACATAGTCCAGCAGGGCGGCCCGGAGGAAGAAGGCCAGCCCGATGGGCAGCAGGAGGGTACACAGCCGGGCCGTATCGCAGCCCGACCGGCGGAGCAGCCACAGGGCCAGCAGGGCGATGGCGGCCAGCAGGACAAAGACGGCGGCTTTTGCCCCGGCTCCGCCCCGGGACAGCGCCGATACCGGGAAGAGGGCAAAGAGCAGCAGCGCCAGGCCGCCGGCTCCGGCGGACAGGGGGAGGATGGAGAGCTGTTTCATAACAATACCTCACGGGCGGGCGATGGGAGGGGACCATAAAAAAGGGGGGCGCTGCATGGCTGCAACGCCCCCCAAAAAGTTTGGGATTAAAGATCCGCGCTGTCGGTCAGGATGGGCTCCTCGGCGTCGGGAGCGGTGTCAATAACTTCGGCGCTCTCGTCCAGGGCTTCGCCGCTCTGGGCGATTCCCTCGTCGTCCATCTGGTCGTACTTGCGGTACATGGACAGGCCGGAGCCGGCGGGAATCAGCTTGCCGATGATGACGTTCTCTTTCAGGCCCAGCAGGTGGTCCACCTTGCCCTTGATGGCGGCCTCGGTCAGGACCTTGGTGGTCTCCTGGAAGGAGGCGGCGGACAGGAAGGAGTCGGTGGCCAGGGAGGCCTTGGTGATGCCCATCAGCAGGCGGGTGCAGGTGGGCAGCTTGAGCTCAATGCCGTCGTTGGTCTCACCGGCGTCGATGCGGGCCTGAACGGCGGCCTTTGCGTCCTCAAACTCGATAAGCTCGATGGTGGAGCCGCTGAGCAGATCGGAGTCGCCGGCGTCCTCCACCCGGACCTTGCGCATCATCTGGCGGCAGATAACCTCGATGTGCTTGTCGTTGATATCCACGCCCTGCTGACGGTAGGGCTTCTGCACTTCCTGGATCAGGTAGTCGTACACGGCGTGGATGCCCCGGACCCGGAGCACATCCTGGGGATAGAGGGCGCCTTCGGTGAGGGCGAAGCCCTTCTCCACCGTGTCGCCGTCCTTCACACGCAGGCCGGCGTAGGGCAGCATATAGGTGACGGTCTCGCCGTCGCTGGCGGTGATGGTCACGTTGCACATGGAGTTGCGCTTGGCCTCCTCCAGGGTGACCTTGCCGCCCACCTCGGCCAGCTGGGCCATCTTCTTGGGCTTGCGGGACTCGAACAGCTCCTCAACACGGGGAAGACCCTGGGTGATGTCGCCGCCGGCCACGCCGCCGGTGTGGAAGGTACGCATGGTCAGCTGGGTACCGGGCTCGCCGATGGACTGGGCGGCAATGATACCCACCGCCTCGCCGGCGCCCACGGGCTCGCCGATGGCCAGGTTGATGCCGTAGCACTTGGAGCATACCCCGCTGCGGGCCCGGCAGGTGAGCACGGAGCGGATCTTGACCTGGTGGATGCCGTGATCCTCCAGCAGCTTGGCGTGGTCCGCGGTCATCATGGTGTGGTGGTCGATGAGCACCTCGCCGGTCTGAGGATCGCAGATATCCTCCACCGGGTAGCGGCCCTTGAGCCGCTCGCCGAAGGTCTCGATGACCTGGCCGTTCTCCACAATCTCGCTGACCAGGATGCCGTCGTCGGTGCCGCAGTCGTCCTCCCGGATGATGACCTCCTGGGACACGTCCACCAGGCGGCGGGTCAGGTAACCGGAGTCGGCGGTACGCAGGGCGGTGTCGGCCATACCCTTTCGGGCGCCTCGGGAGGAGATGAAGTACTCCAACACGGACAGGCCTTCACGGAAGTTGGACTTGATGGGGATCTCAATGGTGCGGCCGGAGGTGTCGGCCATCAGGCCGCGCATACCGGCCAGCTGACGGATCTGGGCGGAGCTACCACGGGCGCCCGAATCGGCCATCATCCAGATGGGGTTGTACCGGTCCAGGCCGGCCATCAGGGCGTCGGTCACGTCCTTGGTGGTTTTCTCCCAGGCCTCAACCACCAGGCGGTAGCGCTCGTCATTGGTCAAAAAGCCGCGCTTGTACTGCCGCTCGATCTTGACGATCTCCTTCTCGGTATCGGCGATGAGGCCGTACTTCTTCTCGGGGATGGTCATATCGTAGATGGAGACGGTGAGGGAGCCCCGGGTGGAGAACTTGTAGCCCTTGGCCTTGATGGTGTCCAGCACCCCGGCGGAGACGGTGAAGCCGTGCTTGACGATGCACTTGTCGATGATCTTGCCCAGCTGCTTCTTGCCGGTGACGAAGTTAATCTCGGGCTCAAACATCTGCTCGGGATCGGTGCGGTCCACAAAGCCCAGATCCTGGGGGATGCCCTCGTTGAAGATCAGCCGGCCCACGGTGGTGCGCACCAGCTTGTAGCGGGTCTCGCCGTCCACCTCGGCGGAGCGGCGGACCAGGATGGGCACATGGAGATCCAGCTCACCCTCGTCGTAGGCCAGCCGGGCCTCGGTGTCGCTGCCGAAGACGTGGAAGACCTCCCGGGGCAGCTGGCCGTCCTCGGTCTCGGCGCAGATACCGGCATAGGTGGGGATGTCGTCCAGAGAGCCGGGGTTCTTCACCCATACCATGTCGCCGGGGTTGAGGGCGCCCGACTCCAGATCGGCCTTGACGGCGGCCACGTCGTCATAGGTCTCCTCGGCGGTATGCTCGGCGTATTTCTCGTAGGTCAGGTAGTAGGAGCCCAGCACCATGTCCTGGGTGGGCACGGTGACGGGACCGCCGTCCTGGGGCCGCA
>CALWXZ010000018.1 GCA_944385625.1 uncultured Flavonifractor sp.
TATGTGATCCCGCCCTCCTCCAGGTGTGACCGCAGGGATTTGTACATATCTACGGCCCGCAGGATCTCATCGTTGGAGATCTGCACATTCGGCTTTGTTATATCCAGAATGATGCGAAAACCGAACGGCTCTCCTCCGTAGGTAAACCACTCTTCCACTTTTGTGCCCGGATAGATTGCAGAAAGGGCTCTCTCCACCGCCCCTTTTGTGCCCATCTTCCGGTGTACCTGGAAGCTGCTTTTCAGCAGTTCCCGTTTCGCTTCCACGGGATAGCCGTACCCGTACCAGTCCACCTTGAAGTCATAGGCCAGGATGTCCAGCAGCTTTTCGTCCAGCCCGTCGAGGTTGGCGACGGTTCGCACCCGGTCGATCTCCGCCAGCCTACCTTCCATGGCTTTGGCATAGGCTTCGGCCAGTGCGCGGATGTGCGGGTCTTGGGTCAGGGCCTTCGGCAGCAGCAGTAACAGGTTTTCCGTTGTGATTCCCCTGTTACTCATCCTCAGACCCTCCGTTCAGCAGCTCCGGCGCTTCTCCCAGCTTGGCAAGTTGGGGTGTTCCGGTCCCGCTACCGTCCCGCAACTTTGTAAAGGCCGGTTCCTCCAGATCCACCCGCTTGATGCCCGTCTGCATCAGCATGGAGATCAGTTTAGACGGGTTGATATCCCTGCCCAGCTTGGCACACTGCCACGCCACATACTCGTCTACCTTTTCCCTGACTGCCTGCTCCAGCTCTGCCGCTCCAATGGTGTCCCCCGCCTGGGTGTAGTAGGTCAGCTTCACCTTGTATGGGACCATTTCCGGGTCCTCTACAGATACACTGTCACACATGGGTCGCACATCGTCATCGCTGCACGCAGCCAGCACCTTGCCTTTCATCTCCTCGGCTGCCGGCGTACCATCCGCCATTAACACATACAGCTTGACCACCCCCCGCGACGGGGATGTGGCGATCACATCCGCGATCTCTGTACTCACCTGTTTGGCGAAGTAGATGTATGCGCCTCTGGCTCCCGCACAGGAATACCCGTCCATGGACAGACGGATCAGTTGGTAGAACTCCTCGTCGGTGGCCTCATCCGCACCGCCGTCCGATGTAGTCAGGTTCTTGCATGAAAGAAAATACGCAAATGGGTCTATGATGGCGTTGATCTGGCCCGCCACATAGCCGTTACCCACCGTTCCCGCTGTCTTGCACCGGATCTGCACGTCGGCGTAGGTGCCTCCGATATCCACATAGACATCCTCCACCGTCTCCCACACCAGGTCGGCAGCGGCGTCTGTCACTCTGGTGCCCGCCGGGATAAGCACCGCAAAGGCCTGCGCCTCCGAAATGGTGAAGCGCATGGTGCAGGTGGCCGGCTGTGCCTGTGGCCGCTGCGTTGTGCGATAGAGCTCCGCCAGGGCGTCCAGATTTTCTCCTACCGCCCGGCTGGGAATATTCTGGTTGCCCGTGTAGTTGGTCATCACCCGTTCCAGTACGATGATCTCCGCCATCCACTGGATAAAGAGACGTTCCGGGCTGGCCGGGTCCACGGTTTCCCCTGTGATCTCCTCATATTGGCTGGTCAGCCAGATCTCCACGTCCTTGGGATCTGTGGGAACAAATTGATAATCTGCCCCTCTGCTCACAGCGCGTCACCTGCCTCGATCTCGATTTGAACGGTAAAACTCAGCTTTCCCGGATTGGATGGATCCACGCCCAGGGTCATGCCTTTGAACTGAGCCCTGGGCTCCCACCGCTGAATGGCCTCTCTTACCGGGATTACGGCGGCGCTTTTTGCCACGTTGGCCGGCTTGTCCAGGAAACTCATGTCCAGGCCAAACTCCCGGTACATGGGTACGCTTCCCTTCCGGGTGGTCAGGATCACGGCCACATTGCGCAGGATTCGTTTCACCTGGTCCGTCTCATTCAGCTTGAGATCAGAGAGGTCTTTGGCCGAAACGGTGTACTCCACACCGCCCACCCCCTTACGGTATGATAAGAACCTGACCCTCATAGATCAGGTTTGGGTTGCTGCCGATCACGCTTCGATTGGCCTCATAGATTTTCTTCCATTGGGCCCCACTGTTGTAAAACTTTTTGGTAATGGTCCACAGGCAGTCCCCTTTTTTCACGGTATAGGTCCTTGTCCCGCCGGTATCCGCCCCCACCGTGCCGGACAGCTGCACCGTGGCCTGGCTGAGTTCGCTGGTGTTGGACACCTCCACATTGAGGTATTCCAGCAGATTTACCGAAACCTCTATGCAGTACAGGTCTCCATTCCTGTCAGTGTACTGTACTTTTGTCTCGTGCTTTTGAATGGTCCAGCGGTATTTTCCATAGGCGTGGGCGCCGATGACCAGTCCCAGGGCCTCCCCGTCCCGCTCGTAGGTCCATATCTTGGTCAATTCCTCCATTGGGTCTACGCCAAGCTCCGCTGTCAGCAGGATGTCAAAGGAAAAGTTGTCCGGGTCCAGGCCGGTGAACTCGGTCAGGGCGTGGGTCGCGTGCCTGTCGTGGGTGCTGTATCTGGCCGATCCGCCCCAGCTCAGGTTGGACGGTGTGCGGAACACCTCCCTGGACATGGTGAAGCGGATCCCATGCTCCGCGTTTCTCCCCAGATATCCGATCACCGCCACGGCCTGACACCTCCCAGGATCACCCCGTCCCCGTTGAACACAGGGAAGTACAGCACCAGTACCAAATCATTGACGTCCGGTACAGCGGCTCCGTTGACCAGCACCGGCATCCACCCGGACTCCATGGCCATGCTGTGAAACCAGACCCTGGCAATCCGCCGGTTTTTGTCCACGGCGGTCACTCTTCCCTCCCGCACAATGTCCTCCATGTTCATCAGTATCCCAGCACCTTCCTGATCTTGATCTGCGTGGTGTATCCGCTGCTCCCAACGGTATGGGTGGCTCTCTGGACGATGTACTTTCCATCCCAGCCGCCCCAGCCTTTGAGCAGGATAGTGACCCCCGCCACCATCCCTACGTCCCCCGGCATGGTAAAAGTTCCGGTGAGGGCCAGCTTGTTGTGTAGGCGCAGCGTTTTCTGTGCCAGCGCTTGGGCCTGTCCGATGCTGTTCACCTTGGCCGTGATCTCCAGGCATTGCTCGCCGGATACATCCGGGTCCTCGGCCGTCCCTTCGATGCACGTTCCCGTGGCCGGGTTCATGTAGCGCACCCGGCACATTGCGTACTTGGTATCTGCGGACCCGGAGGCCAGTTTGTACTTGTCGTATCCGCCCTTCCCCTTTTCTATGATCCGCACCGGCGGCTTTGCCTCATAGTCTGCCTGGTCAAACAGGACAATCTTCCCGTCCGTGGCCTTGATGGAGATACCAGCGTTCTGGCAGAGCTTCTTCAGAAATTCAATGTCGCTCTGCTTGGTCTGCTCTACCCGGTCGTAGTACGGGTCTTGATCCGCCAAATACATATATCCCATCCCGCCTCCGGCCGCCATTTCTCTGCCGATACCGGACAGGTTGTAGCTTTCCCAGGCTTTGGACTTCTTGGTCTGGCGTATGTCGGAGGAGAACGCCAGGCTTGTGGCGTTGATGGTGACGGTGGCAGGCGGCCCGGACACATCCACGCTGTCCAACTCAAAGGTTCCCGTGTCCAGGGTATCCCCATTGCCCCAGTGTTTTGGCGCGATCACCGCGCCGATGGACAGCTTGTTCCCGGCGGCCGCCTCTACGGCCTCTTCCAGCCACTGCTCCACCCATACCCCGTCCCGGTCCTGCACTGTGAGCTTCAGGTCATCCACGGTATCGTCCGCGTCGTCTGTGTAGGTCAGATCCAAAAAGTAGGGCTTGATATCCCGGGTGATGTCCACGCCCCCAAAGGAAACGGTTACTTCCGTTCTCCTGGCCAGCACTTGTTCTCCCATGGGGCCACCTCACCGTTTCCACGGCGGGAGCGTTTTGCTTTTCTTTCCTTCCACTTCGGGCAGATTCAGCTGTACCCCCGCCTGGAAAATCAGGTTCCCCACGCGTTCCAGGTTTGCGGCCATCAGCCGGTCTGTTTGGTCTGTGCTCCCCAGCTTCTTGTGGGCGATCATATCCCAGGTGTCCCCCTGTAATGTGCTGTAGCTTCCGTTCATATTATCGCCCTCCTTCTGGCGTCCGTCTCTACGTCCTCCAGGACTTCCAGGATGGTTTCCCGCAGCTCTCCCCTGTCGGCATAATCCTGCCACGCACGCACCGTTTCCGGCGAGGCCCCTGCGGCGATGTTGAAATTGAGTTCGATTTTACCGATCCCCCCCAAGCCTGAGAGTCCGCTTTCGGTGACCTCGTTTTCCCGCCAAATCCTTCCCACCTCGGGAAGTGCGGCGCCCCTCATAACCGTATGAGAGGTTTCGTGACTATCCGCCCCGGCGTACCGCCTGTATGCGTCGTACTCCGCCGCCACCGTCCGGGATACCTCTGCCGGCAGGATTTGTTCGCCGCCGCGGAGCCGAATCAGCTCGGGACCTTCCTCTCCAACCCAGGACCACCCCGGCGGGGCGTTGTACGTTCCTGCGGCGTTGTGTTGTAGGATATCCCCATAAAGATTATTAAAGGTATTTCCTGATGTCGGGAGGATAACTCCGCCGGTTGTTGTATTTGTTATTGACATAATCGGACCATTTCCGCCCGACCCAGCGGCTGGAGCTGCAATTCCAAGTGCATTCATAGCGGCAGTTGCTACTCTCTTGTATGCTCTTGCCACATCATCTTCCATGTATTCAGCCTGAGCAATATACGACTGTATGGTTAGCATTGCGGCCTGTTTTGCCTCATTGGCAAAATCCAGGTTTCTGATGTCCTCTTCCACAGACTTCACGAGCTCATCTACCTGTTCTTTCAGGCCAATGGTCCACTCCGCGATGTCTTCCTCTGCGGCCTCCTGCTGCGCATGGATCTCTCCCAGGGTGTTGGCCAGTTCCGTGAGGGCCTGTGTGTTGCCTTTTTTCACGTTGTTGACCAGGCTCTGCGCCAGCCCTGCCGCCTCCGGTGTTCCTTCCCTGACGTAGTTCATCAGCAGCTCATAGTTTTGCTGGGTAATGTTCAGATCCTCTGCGGAGAGCTCTTTCAGGGTGGCGATATTTTGGGCGTAGCTGGTCCAATAGGACAGTTGGGAGTCCGCCGCCTTTTGCGCGGCGGCGACGGTGGCTTCCGCGTCCGCTTTCGCCTCGTCGAACAGCCCAAACTGTCCTTCGATGCTTTCTTTGGCCGCTGCGTAAGCCTCGTCGTATTTGGACGCCAGCATTTCCAGGGAGTTAGACGTGTCGTTGAGCACGGTTTGCAGGTCCCTCTGGGCTTCCGCGTTGGCCTCCTGAGCGTCAGTGCTGCCGTTCATAATGTCGATCAGCTCGTCATGGTGATCTACCGCATAATCAATTGCGGCATTTGCCTCTTCCACAGCCTCGGCATCCTTCTCTATGGCCGTCTCATGGGCCTGGATGTCGTCGTTGAGATTCCGTATTTCCGTTTCCAGGTCGGATGCCTGTACCCGAAGTTCGTATATTTCTTTTTCATACGCTTCTACTACGTTTGGGTTGTATGCGTTCTCCTCTTTTCCGGCCTCTTCGGTCAGGAAATTGACCTGTTTCAGTACGGCTTTCAGTTCTTTTTGGGCTTCCGTCCTCCTGTCCGTGGCCATGGCCAGCGCAATCTCATTCTCCCACCGCTCGGTCATGACGGCGTTGTACTTCTCCGTCATGGTGTTTATGTACTCCTGGTAGGCCTGCTCTTTTGCGCTCTCCTTCCAGGCGTCCACATTGGCCCGCAGAGCGTCCGTGTTGGTGTTGAGCGTGTAGGTCATTCTGCCGTACTGATCTTCCGTGGAACTGATCTGCTGGGAGAGGGATGGCATCACCTGGAGCAGAGAGGCCAGCGTGATCTGGTACTCCCGCTGCTGCTCCTCGTTCATAGCGGCTGCGTCACCCATACGCTCCAGCCGGTCGATGTACATATCGGCCATTTCGGCAGAGGCCTCCGCTGACGCCATAGCGCCATCCATGGTCTCCCGGCTCTCCGCCATGGCCGCGTTCAAATCTCTTGCCGCCTCGGTCAGTTCCCGGACCGCAGGGCCTCCGTCCCGAAAGTGGTCGAAGAGTGCCACGCCCACCGTGGTCACGGCGCCGATCCCGGCCGCCACACCCAGGAGAATACCCGGTATTCCTGTGAACAGGGATGCCAGATTCAGCTTCTGAAAAATCTTTACAGCCGCACTCGCGCCCACAATGGCGGTCGCCATGGTCCCGAAGGCCCCCGCGCCCGCCATAATCCCTTTGGTCAGCTCCGGGTTGTCCTGAATCATCTGGTTCATCCAGTTGATCCCTTCCGTTCCCAGCTGGGCCAGCTCCCGCAGCTCCGGGTTAAACTGCTCGCCGATGGTGCTCTGCAGGGCCTCCATGGCGGAGTTCATCAGGGTCACATCGCCGTTCAGGTTGTCCAGCTTCACCTGGGCCATGCGTTCGGCGGCCCCTTCACAGTTGTTGATGGAGTCGTACAGGCTATTGAAATCTTCTTCTGTGGAGTTGACGATGGCCAGCAGTCCGTTGTACCCTCGCATATTCGCAATGTTCAGGGCGTTATTCACCTGCTCCGACTCCGTCATCTGGCTGAAGTAGTACCGCAGGTCTTTGACCGTCTCCGCCAGCCCCTTCATGGTCCCATCCGCGTTGATGGCGGAGTATTCCACTTCTCCGAAGGCCTTGGAGGTCAGGGTGATATCCCCCAGCAAGCCATTGAAGATATTGCGCAGGGCGGTGCCTGCCCGGGAGCCTTTGACGCCGTTGTTGGCCATCAGCCCCACCATGGTGGCCACGTCCTCGATGGAGTACCCCAACGCCCCGGCCACAGCTGCGGAATACTTGAAGGTATCCCCCATGATCGCAATGTCCGTGTTGGACCGGTTGGCGGCCTGGGCCAGCACATCCGCAAAGTGGGCGGTGTCTGAGGCTTTCAGGCCGAAGGCGGTCAGGTTGTCCGTCACCATGTCGGACACCATGCCCAGATCCTCGCCGGCTGCCGCCGCCAGGGTGGTCATGCCCCGCATACCGCTGAGCATATCCTCGGCGGTCCAGCCTGCCATGGCCATGTATTTCATGCCCTCTGCGCTCTGGTAGGCTGTATAGATGGTGGTGGCGCCCAGTTCCTTTGCCTCTGCCGACAGGGCCTCCATCTGGCTTCGGTTGGCGCTGGCGATGGCCTCCACGGCGGACATCTGCTCCTCAAAGTCCGCCGCCACCTGGACCGTTTCCACAAACGCGTCCTTGACCTGGCCCAAGCCGTTGATGATCCCGGCGGCCACAAGGGCGTTGCCCACCGACTCAAAGGCCTCTGCGCCTGTGGTTCCAAACTTGGCGGCGCTTTCTGCCGCTTGCCTCTGTTCTTCGGACAACTGACCAATCTTCTGGCTCAGCTCCGCGCTCTTTGCAGACAGGTTTTCGGTGGATACCCCCGCCGCGTCCAGCCGCGTCTTGGTTCCGTCCAGCTTGGACTGCTGCTTTTCCAGTGCCGCCTGGGTGTTGGTGATCCGCTGCTCCAGCTTCAGCTTTTCCCGCTCCAGGCCCGTGGTGGAACCCGTCGCCTCCTGGATCTGGCGGTTGACCAGCTCATACTGCCGGCGCAGGTTTTCCAGCTTTGCGGTGGTGTTCTGAACCGCCGCCTCCTGTTTTTCATAGGCCGTGATATCCCGCTGGATGGCCTGGAGATTTTTGATCTCGGCGCCCAGCCGGAGAAACTCCTTCTGGGCCTTGGAGAACACCCCGGAGAACCCTCCGTTGAGCACAGCGTTCAGCATGAAATCAATGGAGTATTGTCTTTGCGCCATAGTCCGCACCTACTTTTTGTTCTGCTTGTTCAGCTCATTGACAGCCTTGATCCATCCCCCGATCATGCAGAGCGGTTCGCCCAGCCAGTCAAGAGGTGATCCAGCGCTGCACCTCGCCAGCAGGATGCACTGTTTTCGGAGCCAAGGCCCTTCTGCCTTCACTCCGCACGCAGCAAAAAACCCCTAGCCTTGCGGGTGATGGCCTGAAAGTCCGCCATGGACATCGTCTCCATGGCCTGTCCATCCAACACACGCTTTCCCTTCTCGTCCCGCTCGGTGCAGGCCCGGGCAGCCATACCGGCCAGGAACTCACCCGTAAACGCAGGAGTAACCAGGGTCCTACCCTTCATGAGCAGTTCATTCTCAATCTCCAGGTGGTCCCTCCCGGAGAGTCCGGTCCAGTCAAAGGTCATGGTCTGGTACTGCTGTCCCTTCCACTGGAAGGGCGTCTTGAAAGTGTGGGTATATACTCCCAAATCTGCCTCCTGTTTGGCCTTCTGGGCCTCCTGTTCGGCGCTGGCCGCGTCCGCTTCCACACTGCTCATGTCCAGCTTTTTTTCATCCTCCATGGTGTAAGCGCTCCTTTCGTTCTCCTAACAGTACGGGGCGGCATCGCGTCAGCAATGCCGCCCCGCTTATATCCGTCACATACCAAGTGCTTTCCGCACGTCCGCTGCATTGTCCACGCCGTTCACCTCGTGGACCTGATTGAACTGGTCGATGTCGATGACCTTGTTCCCAGCCTTGTACACCGCGTATTTGCACACGCTGTAGGTCCCGGAGGCGTCGGCGGCGCTGGCCGGCTGGATGGTGCCCAGATTGGTCTCGGTGGGCCGGATGGACATCTCAAAACGGATCTGCTCCAGCTCCTCTGTCCGCTGGACTCCATCGAAATACTGGTCCGCCAAATAGAGCACCACGTCGTGCCACTTGTTGGTCCCCAGCTGTACAACGGCGTCCGCCACGCTGGAGAAGTCGATGGTGATGGACATGGGCTCGATCATGCCCGCCATGGGAATGGTGGCGTCCCCCATAATGCCCGCCCCGGTGACGGTAACGGTTTTGTACTTGATGGGCGGCATGGCCACCTTGGCCACGCCGATCAGCGCCCCGCCATTCTCATACATCAAATAGTCGATATGTCCGTTGGGGTAAATCATAGTGTCCTCCTTATGCCGTCAGCGCTTTTTCCATATAGGAGATGTCATACTCCAGAATGAAGTCGATCTCCTGAGCGGGAACCGGCGACGCGTTGTAAACGTGCAGCTTGATGATCCCGTCCATCAGGTCGGTAAGCGGGTTCTCGTCGGCCAGCAGTTCCGCCCTGGCACCGTAAAGGTATCCGCTGCCGCACAGACCCGCCAGCCAGATATTGCAGGTCTGCAAAATGCTGTCCCGCAGCGCCGTGGTCATGGGCTTGTCCAGCTTAGGCCAGAAGGTGCGGATCAGGGTGTTACCAATGAAGTCAAACATCCGGCTCACCGGGATAAACTGGTCCTTCACGTCGTTGTTTCCGGGATAGCAGGCGGTATAGTTGCCCTTGGCTACCCAACCGGAGTCCAGGAAATTGACGGCAGTAACGATACCCCAGCTCCCGGCAATGAGGTTCACCTGGTCCCAGGTCAGATTGACCTCGGTTCCGTCGGCCAACACGCAGGCATCCATTTTCAGGTTCTTGTTGGATGGGGACTCATAGGGTACCCCCCGGTTTGCGGCGTCCACCGTGGCCATGAGGCCGCAGAGCTGGGTGGACAGATGGAAGGTGTAGCCCCCCAGCTTCACCATGGGCCAGCACAGGATCTGGTTGGCATCCGTCAGATTATTCTGGCTTTTATAGCCGGACAGGTCGGTGTACTTGGTCACTCCCTCTTCGCTGCTGTCGATGTCTACAACAGCCTTGCCTCCAAACAGGCCGTTGATGGCCCCCGCCTTGGTGGCCATGACCGCCGCCACCACGCTGTCCTCCGACCAACCGGGGGCGCAGATCAGGTCGGGCACCATGCCCACTGCCGTCATGCACGCGTCCACCTGAGCCACGCCGTCCGCCACGTCTGCCGTCTTTACGGCCGACGGGTCAACCCCTGTATAGGCAATGTTCAGGGTCTCTGCGTTATAAGCGCTTCCGTCCTCCAGCAGCTCCACCATACAGACATAGGTGTTTTCCTCGTCCTGCGTATAGAACACGCTGTAGTCGGTCCCCTCCTCCAGGGCCGTTTCCTCGCTCGCCCCGGTCTTGACCTGGATAGTGCTTGCCACAGCCTCCACAGGCAGGGCTACCTTGTGGTCCGCCACGCCGTAGTCCTGGGCAACCACTTCCTTCTTCATGTTGTCCTGGTCCAGGACATTGCAGAAGATCACCGGCTGTGCGCCGAAGAGCTGGAAGTGGGCATACATAAACTCGCACAGGGTATAGGACTTCCAATCATAGGAGAACCCCAGCTTTTCCACTGCCTCATCCCAGCTGGTCGCCAGCACGGGCACATTGGGCTTTGCAGGCTGCTCCGCCGCCTGCGCCGGGGCGGTACCCACCACATAGGGAATTCCGACCGCCGCCTTGGTGGGGGTGGCGACAGAGGTCGCCTGCTCATACACGTGAACACCAAGTTCAGCCATTGCGCTTCTCCTTTCCCGCCAGCTTTCTGTAGTTGGCGTACAGCACGTTCCCCGGCGTCCGCACCTGAACGCGGGCCTTGGGAAGTACGTCCCCGGAGACGATCAGCGTTTTCACCAGAGGTTCCGCCTGAATGGCGGCGTCGGCCTTGGCCAGCGCCTCCTCCCTGCTCCCCCGAAAGATGGTCCCGGTCTGGATCAGCTTCTTCAAATTGGGCCCGATATAGCAGTAAAACCCCACGGCGGAGACCTTTTCCCGCGCCTTCTGGACTTCCTCCTGCTGTTCCACACGCCCGGGCTCCTCCGCCTTGTCCTGTTTCAGCACCGGCTCATTGGTCTCCGCGGTGACCACGGCGGCCACAGCGGTCTCCGTGTGCTCCGTGACCCGTTTCGTCATATCTTTCATCCTTTCTTTTCTAATGCTTTCATGGGGTCCACCGGCGGCAGGCCGTTGATCACACGGGCCGCGTCCATCCGTTTGACCGGCGGCAGCTTCCATGTGGTCACCATCTCCCCGATATAGAACGGTGCAGTCCCACGTTCCCCTGTATCAGGATAGATCGCCTGGTTGATCCCCTCTGTCATATCCAGTTCAAACACCCTGTCCAGGATAGGATATTTGAGCAGTGAGATCCGCATTTCTTCCATCAGGTTCAGCAGGGCCAGCCCGCCCTCCTGCTCATCCGGGTGATAGACGCAGAATACAGATCGGATTACCGCGCTGCTCTGCAGCTCCAGCCTTCCGTTCCTCCCGGTCCCCCGGTTCACGTTTCTCAGATCGTCCATCCCGGTTACAACCTGATGGAGGATGAAGGGCGCCTTCTTGGTATAGGACTTCATCTCCGGCAGTCTTGTGATGTAGACCTCAGCCGCTCTGGGCTCCGGCTCCGTTTCATCCTCACTCTGCCGCTTGACCGGGAAGGCCATGTGAGCCGTTTCGCGCCGGGTCATTTCTTTCAGCGCATACAGCAGGCCCACCTTTGTCTCGTTATGCAGTCCGATTCCATCCACGCCTCATCACCTCCATCCGGCCAGGATGCGGTATACCGCATCGTCCAGTTCCTTCTCAAAGTTCTGGTAGGCTTCTTCCGTCAACCTTTGGGCGACTTCCTGCCTGCCAAGCATCTGGGCCACCGAACTGCCCATCAGCTCCTGGATGGCGTCGCTGCCTTCGCTGGTGCTCCCGCCGGTTCTCTCAAAGATACCGATATGGCCGGATTTCATCCGTGCCACAAATGCGTCCGAGAACTGTGTGGTCTTGGTATCTTTGAACTGATGACCTCTGGCCGCCACACCCGGATACTGCCGGGTCCACACCCCTTTTACCATGACCGGTTTCTTCCCTGCCGCGATGTCCTGGGTGGGGACCGCCGGCGACGCTCCGCCGAAGCGGTAGAGCGGCAGCTTTCGCCCCGAAAAGGTCACCACAGCCTGGACGCCATTCTGGTAACTGTAGCTCACCCGCACATTCTTCTCCGACCGGATATTTGCGTCCGAGATATCGTACTTTTCCTGTATGGCCCGGTTTGATCCGCTTCTCAGTCGCTGTACGGTCCGGCTCATGGCCGCGCGCATGGCCTTTTCCGCGCCGCCCTGTATGCCGGTCAAAAGGGCTTTCGCCCGTTCCACCGCCTGCTGTCCGGCGGCTTCATTGACCGTTACCGTGACGCCCCCCGTGATCCGATTGGTTGAGGCAGAACTATTCATCCACTTCCTCCAGTTTCACGCAGTAGATCCCCATTTCCGTGACAGACTCGGCCACCCGGAACTTATGGAAAAAGGTCCCTTCCGGCTTTTCGTTGATGGAGAGCATGGAGCCCTGCTCCGGTTTGTTTCCGTTCAGGTCTCTCTCGTCGCAGTAGATGGTAATGCTTCTCTTGAAGAGTCCCTGTCCATAGTCGTTTTGCATCTGAATGACAGAGGACCGCTTTCCCTCCTTTGGGCCCACCTCTACAACTGGGATGTTCTCGTAGGTCACCCCGTCGTAGCGGATGGTCCTGCGTTCCGCCATCTCCTCCGGGTTCAGGAAGGCGGAGCGGATATCCCGCTCCGCCCAGGCTCGGAAAGTCCTTGGCTCCGGTTCCGCTCCGTTTACGGTCTCAAACAGAACGCCCACGGGTAAGCGCCTCCCTGATTGCTTTGTACAGGTTTGCCTCCGGCGTTCCCGGCGTATCCAGCCTTCTTCTCATGGCCTGGAACTCCCCGGCAGGTACAATGAGTTCTTTGATTTTCGGGTACTCCTTTATGATTTCTTTCAGCGGGTCAGGGAGTCCGCCCCCTTGGTAGATTGTGTACTGCCTTGTCACGCCCCGGATGCTGGGTCCGCAGTACACACACGGGTTGGGCAGTATGTCAAATACGTCCGTGGCCTTGTCCTCTTCTTCCGGCTCCTGGATGGTGGCATCTTCTTCCGGCTCCGGCTCCTGGATGGTGGCATCTTCTTCCGCCTCCAGTTTCTGGACAGCGGCATTTTCTTCCAACGTCTCCGTCTCTACGGCGGTGTTCTGGTTCTTTTTCTTCGTTCTCTCCATTTTGGTTCCCTCCGTTAGCACACGGTGGCCACCAGCCAGCTGTCCACCTTATCAGGGATGGGCAGGGGCCTGGCGCAGGCCTCCAGGAGCCTTCTTTCCGGCTTGTGGGCAATGTAGGAGTGGAGCAGCCGGGCCGTCTCGGCGGTCACAAGCTGTTTCGAGCCCTCATCAAAATAGGAGCTGAGGCCGTAGGCACGCATAAAGTTCACGTCCGGGGAGATCATTACGATCATGTTGTCGGGGATCAGCCTTTTGATGGTGGGTCTTTCCGGGTTGGTTCTGTCCACATAGACCTCTTTGTAGGAATAGACCTCCAGCCCGGAGTCGGTCAGATACCCGTGATAGCGCACACCGTTCGGCAGATTCCTGGCGTTAAACTCCCCCGCCTGATAGCGACGGTTATCCATCTTCTCCAGAATTCCCTTGTCATTTTTGAGGAGTTTGAGCGCCGTCCGCCCACAGATGATCCGGTCCACATTGGCAAACCCGTTGGTATAGACCATATCCGTCCAATCCTCCAGGTTCCCCGAAATGTCCGCGCCGCTTTCTCCCCACCGTGCCGTATCGGTCAACACCACCTTGTTGGTCAGCCCGAAGTCGATCTCCTCGTCCACCGCTTTTCCCTTGATGTGGATTGCGCCTGTGGTCAGCGCCTGAGCGCACATCCATTCCTCCCGGCGGCTGATGGAGTCGTCCAGCCGCTGGTATTCCCGCACGAGCTGTTCCGCTGCCCGCTGGGCCGGGGTCCGCTCGCTGTACAGTGTATCCCCCGGCATTCTGTTCATATAGTTCTCCGCCGTGGTCACAATGTCCGGGTTCACCATGGGCGGCTTATAGCTCTTGGTTTCGTATCCCTCGGTTTCCAGCGTCTCAGCTCCCAGCTTGGGGTGTACAAAGGCCGCCATTTCCCGGTCGCCCTTCACGATATCGATGTCCACTTCCTTGGTCGGAAATGTCTTTACGTTAGTAAAGAACGTGTCCCGCAGGAAAGTGTGTACAGGCGGTGCAGAGCGCACCACCTCCGCAAGATATCTGGGCTGGTAAATATCAATCTGATTGGGCATGACTCTTTCCTCCTCCCTTTATCTCAGGAAAATTCCGATGTTGCGCAGCGCAACATCCACATCGGCGGCGTCCACACCTTCCGGCAACACCAAGCTGTCGGCAAAGTATTCCCCCGTCAGCCAAACCGGGCCCTCTTCTCCATCCTTGATAGCCTCCGGGGCGAGGCCGTACAGGCCCTGGGTGTCCAGGCTCTGCTCTTCTACCGGCGCCGTAAGAAGGGCCAGTTTTCCATCGCCATTCAGCACCACCGGCGCATGGGCCGGAATCTCTTCCGCAGCCACTTTGACCGCTTTTGCTACCGGCCCCGTACCAGCCTCAAACCTGTCCGGCACATACCGAAACGTCTTGACCGTCAGATCCATACTCATGGTCTTTCCCTCCTTTTACTGCTTCGCACCCATGGCCTTCAGCGCGTCCATGAACTCGTCCTTCTTCTCGCCACCACCGGCTACACCGGCGCCGGTCTCCACGCCGTTCACTCCGCCGATCTCGGCGTCTCTCGCCACGCCCTCCAGGAACCTTTCCCCCTGTTTCTTGGCGTTCTTCACCACGGCCTTGGCGTAGTCCGACGCGCTGATAGGCTTGGTGAACTTGGCCTCGTTGGTCATGTCCTCACTGCCGGGCAGGCTCATTTCCTCGATATCCTGGATGCGCTGGCGCTCCGCGTTTCTGGCCTCCCGGGCCGCCGCCTCCTCAATCTGGCTCACCAGCTCCGGGTATGCCCCACGCAGGTCGTCCACGGTCTTGATCTCGCTCGCCATGTCTGTTTCCTCCTTATGTCTGTTTTTATTTACAAAGCGTCCGGCGGCATTGTCTACGGCCTTTCTGCTCCGCACAAAGCTAGGGGCCTTGTCAAAGGGGAGGTTCATGTTGATGCTGTTGATGAACAGCAGCCCGCCCCGGTTCTCTACCACGGCGTCCTCATCGTCCACCAGCTCATCCACAAATCCGTTCTGCTTGGCCGCCGCCGCCGTCCACCAACTGGTGGCATCCATCCAGGCGGTCACTTCATCCGTATTCCGGCCTGTCTTTTTCACATAGAGGCCCACAATGCTCTCCTTGATGGCCTCCAGGGCCTCGATGTACTTTTGCAGCTCTACTGTCTCATAGTAGCCGTAAGCCGCAATTTTTACGGGATGCACCATGTAGGTGCTGTCGTTGGCCGCAATTACCTTGCCGCAGTGGCAGGCCACAATGGTGGCGGCGCTGGCGCACAGCCCATCGATCCTGGCAGTCACCTCCGCCGGGTGCTGCTCCAACAGATTGCCGATGGCCTGGGCTGCAAACACATCCCCGCCGCCACTATTGATGCGCACCACAATCTTGTCCAGCGCCCCCAATCCGGCCAGCTCATCGGCAAACTGCCTGGGTGTTACCTCATCCCCCCACCAGCTTGTCTGGGAGATATCGCCGTAAAGCAGCAGCTCCACGGTGCTCCCTGTCTGGTTGCAAAACTGCCAAAATTTACTGCTGTCAGGCATAAGTCCTCCTCCTCACTCACCTGTCTGGACCGCCGGCGTCTCTTGGTGGTTTGCGATCTGGTCCACCTCCCGCTTGCGCTTGGCCTCCATAGCCCTCTGCCGGATATTGCGGTTGAAGTCTCCGCCGGTCATCTGGGCGGTCTCCTCCGCCGCCGTGGAAAAGCAGGCGTCCACTCGCTTGATGGCCGCCTCTACCTCCTGCACCGGATTCAGGTTGGTGCGGGCCGGGCCGTTCCAGGCACAGCCGGTATACGCCTTCCTTCTGGCCGGGTCTGTGAAAAATCCAGGTGCGATAATGCGCCCACGGGCTACCGCCTCCGCCAGCCATTCCTCATAGACCGGCTGGCAGAAATCGTCTGAGAACCAGTCCCTCTGCATACTGCACACCCGCCAGAACTCGTTGAGCGCCCCCCGGGCGGCGGAGTAGGTGGTGGTGAACTGTTTGAGCAGCACCTCGGGCGGGATTTCCATGGCCGCGCCGATCAGCCTGATGGTGGCGTTTGTGAAGGTGTCATACCCCGTGTTGGGGTGCTTTGGGTCGGCAAACACCGGTTCCTCGCCTGGGTTCAGGTCGATAATGGCCCCCGGTCCCAGCTCAATGCTGGTCTGGTCCTGAGCGTCGATCAGCTCCGACGCCGGTATCATTTCCCCAAAGGGCCGCCCACTGGTGGTGCTCTGGGACTTTATGAACACCGTGAACATGGCCGAAATGACCGCCGCCGTGATCTCGGCATCTGTGTACCGTCCCAGCTGTTTCAGGCTCTCCAGCACGGGGGCCAGGATGGGGACACCCCGCCGCTGGCCCACTCGCTCCCGGTTCATCACATGGAGTACATTCCTTCGCCCGGTGGCCTTTCCGTATGCCTCCACCCGCTGCCAGGTGATTCCGTCCGCGTCCACCGCACTGTTGCTGCCCAGTGGGTGCCGGTTGCATACCCAGTAAGCCACCACCATGCCGTCCCGGTCTGTCTCCACGCCCTGCACGATGTTGTGGACTTGGTGGCCCTGTACCTCGCACGGGGCCAGGCGGTCGAATCCGTCCGGCGAGCACACCCGGTCTCCCTCGATGAGCCGGATGCGCAGATCATAGGGCTGGCCCACCATCTTTTTCACGGGCAGCAGGGCCACTGCGTCCCCATTCATCAGGTAGGACAAAAAGGCCAGCTGCTGAAGCTGGTAGAAGTTGTCCACCCGCTCGGCGTCACACACAGGCGTATCCGCCCAGATGGCGAACTCCCGCACAATCTGCCCCTGCAGCGCCTCCGTCTGCTCCTGGGTCAGTCCCAGATACTCCCCGTCGATCTGGGGGGAGGGAATCAGCCCACTGGCCACCACATTGGTGCGCAGGGTTTTTAGAGCCGCCGACGCTGTGGGGATGCCCATATAGGCGTCCCGGCTCCGCTGGCGCAGCACATCCAGATTGTCCTCGATGTCCTCCTTGGCGCTCCCGCCGTGGTACATCCACCCCCGCATACTCTTTTTGGTTTGGTTGGCTCCGTAGTTGCCGTACCCGCTTCCAATCACAGATAAAGCGGCCCTGGCAGCCGCCCGCTTTGCCGCATGGACCGGGGCGACAGCCTCAACCGCTCTGTCAAAAATATTCGGTTTTGCCATCTCCGCCACCCTTACACGTCACGAATGACGGCCCGGTATGCGCGGTTCCTTCCGCCATGCTGTTCCTCGGCTTCCGCCGCGGCCAGCTTTCCCTCCCAGAACTCGATCTCCTTGCGCACGTCGTACAGATCGGCCCTGGTCAGCCTTCTATCGTCAATCTGGTAGCTCTGTCCGGTTGCGACCGCCTCTTCCGCCTCCAGCCACAGCTCCAGCTTTCTTTTGCAAAACTCCTTGCTGTATACCGACATTTAAATTCCTCCGTTCACTCTCCTGCGCCCCAGTCTGCGCTTTACCACAACCCCGGCTTCTCCGGGCTGGAGCGGCGGGTTGTAGATCTCCAGGGCCGCAGTAGCGTAGTTTCGCAGATCCAGAGGCTCGTTTCTCTTGTAATTGTTGTCCCGCAGGATCCAGGACACCACCATCTTCCCTTTCCGGAACCGGGTGATCTTCATTTCGCTGGCCAGGCCCTTGAAGTAGGTCTCGTCGTAGCCTGCCTCCTCTTCCAAGGGGAAGTGGCAGTAATTCGGCCCTCTTTGGGCCAGTCGCAGCCTCTGGTAGATAAGGTCCTTCCCTGCGTCCGTCCCGATGGTAAACAGGGGCGCTTTGACCCGGTTGTCCGTGGACGGGTTCTTGATGTATGGGACTCCCTGCCCACCCTTACCTTTGATAGCGAAGATATGGCGGTCGAACTTGTCCACGGTAAAGGCATACACCTGGTTTGAGCGGTAACCGCTGTCCACGCAGCAGGCCGAGATGGGGAGCGCCGTACCGTCCGCCCGGTGGAAGGCCAGCCCCAGGAACTGGTCCAGATCCCGCCACACCTGATCCTCCATGGTGTCTCCGAATATTTTCTGATACCGGATGCCCCAGCTTTCTTTCCCGACGCCCCAGCCTACCACCTCCACCTCGAAGCGGTCCGCCTGCACGTCCACGCCCGCCGTCAGCACCAGAACGCCCTCCGGCACCTCCGCGCCGTAGAGCTCTCGCCGGCTTACCAGGGCGTCCTCGTCCACCCGATCGCCCGGTTCCTCCCAGGTCTCCCCCAGCTCTGTGTTGACCCAGGTTTTCATTTTTTCCGGGTCGCCCTGCTTCAGTGCGCCTATGGCCAGCTGGTGTTTCTCCACCACGTCCTTCCAGCCGCAGAAATTGGAAGCCAGTGTGTTCAGGTGGAACCCCCTGACCTCTGCCCCCGGATTTCTTGCTTGGAATTTTCCCTTCTTCCCCTGGCGCTTCCACAGGTACTCTCCAAATTCCCGCCCGCACAGTTGACATTGGTACAGGATGGGCTTTTCCAGGTCCTCCTTGTCGAATTTGATGCCGCTCCACGCAAGGGGCTGGTATTGTCCGCACCCTGGACAGGGTACAGTCCACTCCTCCATGGTGCTGCTCAAAAATTCTGTTTCAATCCGGCTGTGTCCTTTGATAGTAGGCGTGGACACGACTACGGTTTTCTTGTCCCAGAATGTGGTCTGCCGCTTCTGGGCCAGCAGCAGCGGGTCCCCTTCGGTTCCCGCACTCTCCGGGTAGCCGTCCACCTCGTCTGCCAGCAGCACCTTGATGGGCCGCATCCGCAGGCCCACCGGGCTGTTTGCCCCCACGATGGTTACGTGCCCGCCGGGGAAGTTCTTTTTTAAAATGGTGTTCCCGCTGTATCTGGACTTGGTATCCACCAGGGCGGACAGCACCGGCATATCCCGGATCATGGGCGCCAGGAAGTCTTTGGACAGTGCCTGTCCCATGTCGATAGTTGGCTCCATCACCATGATGGGCGCTGGGTAATAGTGCATATAGTACCCCAGCACATTCATCAGCATGGCCGTTTTCCCGATCTGGGCCGCGCTCATGATGACCACCCGCCGGACGTGTGGGTCACCGATGGCGTCCATGATCTCCCTCTGGTATGGGGCGTTATCCGTGTTCCACTTGCCCGGCGCTGCGTTGCTCTCCGCCGACAGCACCCGGTATGTATCCGCCCACTGTGACAGGGTCATGGACGGTGGCGGCTTCAGCAGCTTTGCGCACCGCCGGAAGAGTGCTTCTGTCTGTGGGGCCAGCTTTACCGTTTCGCTCTGTTTTTCTTTCATATTTCAGCCGCACACACCTCGGGAATGGGCAGTACACCAGCTTCTCGTCCAGCACCTTCGCCCATACGCACTTTTTACACGGGTTCCTCTTCATCATCGTTCTTCTCCAGCGCAAGTACCGTCTTGTAGTCAGACAGTTCTTCCAGCGCTTCGTCCACGGCTTTTTTCAACTCATCAAATATCTCCGCCTGGTTCCCGCTCATCTGGGCCAGCCTTTGGGACAGCTTTGTCGGCATGGTCAAAAATTTTGTTCTGATGTTCAGGCACATGGTCTGCAGGCCGCGCTCGATATCCTCGGAGCTGTGTAGGGCGCCCCGGCGCAGCTGGTTCTCCATGTCCGCCGCCTCCCGCTTGGCCCGGGTCAGCAGCGCCCGCTCGTCGGTCAGGTTGGTGTTACCGCTCCCCTTGCGCAGATAAGCGATGTAGCGCACCACCGAGGGCTTGAGCTCGTAAAGCCCCGGCTCCCGTTCCAGGATCACGCCCTCGTCTCTGAGCTGCCGCACCCGGCGCTCTGTCACGGCCAGCCAATCGGCCAGCGCTTTTCCAGTGTACAGCTTCATGTCCTGGCGTCCTCCAGCTCCACATCCGGCAGATCCCCGCCCTCCGGGTCGTCCACCTCCACGCTACCAGCGGCGCGGATGCGCATGATTTCAAGCCGCTGCCTCTCCAGCTCCAAGCGCCGCTCGCTCTCCTCCAGGGTGCGCAGCCCTTCCGTGACCTTTGCGATCCGCCCCTGTACCTTGTACAGGGCCTCCTGCAAGCTCTGGATCCGTTTGAACGCGCTGTCGCTGAACCTCATGACCGTCTTTTTGTTCCCGGCGATCTCTGTAGTGGCGCTGAGGTATAGGGCTCCCTCTTCCGCCTTTTCATACTCCCCGATCCGGGTCAGGATTTTGTGCTCCCTGAATTTCAGGATTATCATTTCATGCTCCAGGGCAGCCCGGACCTCCAGCGGCGTCTCCTTGATGATCTTCTGCTCCTGATCCGTCAGCTGGTCGAAGTAGACGGTGCTGTATGCCCCGTCCTTCTCCGCGTTTTTATTCCTGGCCGGCGCCCCCGGGTGCGGCCCCGCCGCATTTCGCTTTCCTTTGCTGTTGGTGTTCCCTGGCTGTCCGCCCCGCTTCCGCTTTTCCGGCATCTCGTCCCACCGTTCCCGGTTTTTGCGGTTGCGCAGCGTCTGGTAGTTCACACCGAATGTTTCTGCCAGTTCTTTCAGGCCTACCCGTTGTCCTTTGTCCCGGCGCCTAATGTATTCCGCTTTTACTGCTTCCCACAGCTCGTCCCGCTCCGCCACGCACCGCACCTCCCGTTGCGGCAGAGCCGCAGAAAAGAATGACCCGCGGCGTTTCCACCGCAGGCCAATGATTCACGATATCAACTTACCATGAATTTCGGGACACGTTGTGCCACCGATGAAAATTTCACTTTTTGTTTACAGTTCCTCACCTCTCTTTGCTTCCACACCCGTGTACCGTTTTTTGGGCGTCCTCTCTTTTTTCCCATACCTCCGGGTCCTCGGACAAAAAATCTTTCATACCTAAATAAATCCCGCGGTCGCTGACCCGCACTGAGGCGCCCCTATATAGGAGTACCTACGCGCGCGGGCGTGTGGCGCGTATTGAATCGCGCAGGTGCTCGTTTGTGATGTAAGCTCGCCTTTCCTGGTTGTACTCTGTTGCCCAGCCCGCTGGTCCTGTCAGCGTTGGTCCGCGGTCTCTAGCCTGATCCGGTCGGTTCTCTGCTCCCAGGCCTGGGTCGGACGGCAAAAGGTTTTTTGCGCCCGGTATAGTATCCTGGATGTTATATATAATCATACAGGCCGCATTGCACGTTGCCGTGCATTTTTACCAAAATCATCTGTCACTTTTTGTGCGTCTCCACAGTTTGCACGGCAACGTGCATTTTTTCGTTGACAGTTTGCACGGCAACGTGCTATTATCTCGACGTCGGCAGGGTTCACTGCTGGCCACAGCTCTTGAAAAGCAAGCAATAATCACTTATACGCACGAAAAATAAATAATTTGGAGGTTATAAGCATGAAAAAGTACACTGGCAATTACACCGCCGACGCGGTCAAAGTCTTGAAAAACTCCGACCGTCTGATTTGCCGTACCGATGACGACGGCATGATCTATGTTACCAACGGCTTTACCGCCTACAAGATGAACCCCATGGAATACGCCTCCGTTGTCCAGCCCGTAACCTACTGTGAGGCTGGCAACTATGCCATCCAGAACGGCGAGAAGCGAGAGGAGGCCACCTTCGACCTGGCAAAGACCTTCCGCGAGGCCGTCAAGGCTACCGCCAATACCGGCGATCTGGTCCTGTGCCCCCTGGCCCTTACCGTTGACAGGAAGCGCACCGCCGCCGCTTATTACAACGCCGAAAAGGACTTCGTGTCCCTTTACGACACGCGGTACATTTCCGCCCTTTGCCCCGGTTTCACCCTCCGCGCCCCTGGCAGCTTCGCCCCGGCTATCGCCTACTCCAACGGCGAACCCTTCGCCCTGGTCCTCCCCATCCGGCCCGACGAGAACACAACCCGCGCCGTCAAGGCATACTTTACCCAGACTGCCGGTGAGGCCGAACAGCTCCGCGCCGAGCTGGCACGCCTGCAGGACAAGCTGACCCATACCGAAACCGGGGCCGCCGCCCTGGAGGAACGCGTGCAGCAGCAGGCCTACGAGCTGGAGGCCCTGCGCACCGTCTCCGAACACAGCGACACCGCCGAGTACAAAGCCCCTAACGTGGCCCAGGACTCCCCCGCTGACACAAAAACCGCCGCTGAGGTCATCGCCTCCCGCTTTTCCTGCATGGACGGCGTGACCGCCACCATCAAGGGCGCACACACGACCGCCCCTGTTGTGTGGCTCTCCGGCGACACCGACAAGCACGCCGACGCGATCAAGGCGGCCGGCGCTAAGTGGAGCGGCAAGAGGTCCGCCTTTTATGTCCGCGTCGCATAACAACAGCCGAAACGGCCCGCCGGGGCCGTCCGCCGGGAATGGCCGCCCGGCGCTGATGATGGCAGGCCACAACACAAAACAGGAGGTTTTCACCATGTCAGCAACCAAACGATTGATCCCCGGCACCTTTTCCAAGGTTCCCGGCGGCTACACCCAGCCCATCAACGAGCAGACAACGCTTTTTATCCCGGATATGTGCGCCGCCAGCTTTGACGCGGACACCGGCGAGATTCACGGCTATGCCCCCGACTACGAGGCCCTGGAGGCCGCCAAAACCCCCGCTGTTCACGCAGAAGCCCCCGGCGAATATTCCTACTGCTACGAAATGCAACAGGCCCCCACCGGCTGCGACTTCTCCGCCGATCTCTCCTACTACGGCAAGCACTATTTCCTCCGTCCGCTCCGCGACGATCTCCCCCGGCTCCATGGGCGCGGTATCACCTACGACGAGCAGCGCAACACATACACCGTCACCCGCCGGGCTTATGACAAGCTGAAAGGGCAATACCGCATTAGCTTTGAAACCTGCCTGGATTGACCCCAGCCGGACACCTTCGCAGGCCGCACCGGACAAAGCGACCCGACCCCAGGCCAACAGGGCCACAACCCAAAAACCACACCAAGGAGGGCACACCATGCACGAACAACTGAACCTGTTAAACGCGGATCTCGATGCAGTCATTGACGCATCTGCCCCCGCCGAACCCCATCCCCAGGAGCAGGCTGACGAGGCCGCACCCCGCACGAAGTATTACCCCATCGATGAGAACATGGCCCGCCGGGCGCATGAAATGATGTCCATGCGGGACTACCCCGCAAACCGCGCCACCACCGAATACCGGGCCTCCGTGGACAAGGCCGCCGCCCTGGTGGAGCGCTGCAAGGCAGCCACCAGCCCCTACTACCACGACAAGCTGGACGCGCTTCTTGATCGCTACGCCCGCCGCCTGGCCCAGTGGACGAACGACTACAACCGCAACGGGGCCAGCTGTCCCAGCGTGTTGGTTGCCGGCGGCTCTAACTTCCCTGTCAAGAAGAAGAACCGCCAGAACGCCCGGGAGGACAGCTTGTGGCAGGAGTACAGGACCATCGAGGCCATCTTGGAGAAGATCAAAAATACCGGCTCCGGCCCGGTTGACCTGACCGACCCCTACGCCCTGGAAATGCTCACCAACCAGCTCCAGCGCCTGCAAAACCAGCTGGAGGAGGGCAAGGCCATGAACGCCCACTACCGCAAGTACAAGACCATGAAGGGTTTCCCAGGCATGAGCGACGATATCGCCGCCCATAATGACGCGGCCATCGCCAGCGCCCCAGCCTTTGCACAGCGACCCATGCCAGACTTTGAGCTTGCGAGCCTGCGCGGTAAGATCAAGCGGGTGCAGGCCCGCATAGAGGAGCTTGACAAGCTCCAGGCCCAGCAGGCCAACCCCGCCCCTGCCGAGGAGCACGACGGCTTCCAGATTGTCCGCAACGCCGATCAGAACCGGCTCCAGATCATCTTTGACGGCAAGCCAGACGACGAGACCCGGCAGGCTCTGAAAAGCAACGGTTTCCACTGGTCTCCCCGCAATAGCGCATGGCAGCGGCAGCTCACCGCCAACGCTGAACGCGCCGCCTGCCGGGCCTTGCGCCTGGACTAACCCTCTCCCGGATACCTTCCGCGGGCCGCACCGGGCAGCAAAGCGACCCGACCCCAGCCTCTGATCCACGCCCCAGATGTCCATCTACTTTGCCGAGCGTATGCCCGAGTAACACCGGTGGGGGCGGATGTCAAGGGCAAGATAAACGGCTCCGCCGCCCTTGACATCCGCCCCCACCGGCGTTATGTTGTTGAAAAGGCGGCAACCGGATTTCCCGGCTACCGCCCTGAATAAATTTTGCTCTATTCGCACCACATATGGAGTTTACACAAAATTTCGGATTGACCCTTATTAATCCAAAAAAATATCGCAGATATCTATCTCTATGACATTTTTATCAGCGGCGATATTGTTTCGATAAAATAAAAAGCAGATTTCTTGAACCGCAAAAAAATCAGAAGAGTTTTTAGAAAACTCTTTAAGTGGAATGCAATAATCATTTCTCCGGTTTGTGATTACAATGGGATACTTTTTCCTTCGCTTTAAGGCTAATTCTATCTCTGCATTCACAGGCGTAACACTAGAGGATGCAGCGCTGAAGCACAAGCACTTTTTACTCTTAGCAAACTGCGTCCAATTGTGAATATATGTAGGAAACACAATGCTGCAAAGCTCTGATTTCGTTAAAGAAAAATCAATATCAGCACTAACCCTAGTAGATTCCTTTTTTACAATTCTACAGCCGTTATGCTCATATTCATCAATACAGAATCCTTCTGCCTCATCCATGTAAACAGGAGGGCAAATCTCATCTGAATACTGCCTTACTTTTTGATAGAAGATTTCACGTTCTCTTTCCCACAGCCTACTTTCTATTTGAATTCCGAACTTATTCTCAATGCTTTGCTTAAAATCGTAAAGACGTTCCGTAGTCATTCTGTTAATAGGCGCAAGAGATATTCCAATAGGCTCGTTTTCTTTAACTACGCCTTTGACCTTTTCAAATGAGAAGCCGGGCAATATAAAAAACAAACTCTCAAGGCCTTTTATCCAAGCAGCCCCCATCTCATTTAAACATACTGCGCTGGAATAATAGTTATCAGATAGCAGCATAAGAAAAAGTACATTGTCTCGAGAAAGAGCTTGATGCAACATCGAGTACAGAGGAGCTCCTGTAAGAATATGTGTTCCAAATGCCGAACTACATATAATCTGGGATGAAGAAATCCCTATATGGGTCATAAAATCAGAGAAAGCAGTTGCTACTAAAGCGTCCCTAGATGAATGACTAATAAATAAGGTTGCCTTATCCATAACAGTGCCTCGCAGTCAAAAAGTATTTTATAAAATATGATATCACATTAATAGCGTTACTTCTATATTTTAGATTGATAAATTCGGAATTATTTTAAAAGGAGGATAGAAAACTATGCCATCCAAAGCTGAATTTTACCGGCAGATGGTCGAACAAGTATCGATCTAGCTTGTGGGTAGTTGGAAAGATCTGTGGTGCAAATAGAGCAAAATTTATTCAGGGCGGTAGCCGGGAAATCTGGTTGCCGCCTTGTCAACAAGATAATGCCGGTGGGGGCGGATGTCAAGGGCGGCGAAGCCGTTCAGCTTGCCCTTGACATCCGGCCCCGGCGGGTGTTACTCGGGCATACGCTCGGCAAAGTAGATGGCCATCTGGGCGTGGATCAGGCTCCAGTCCTGACGCCGTCCGCTCCATTTTTTCGTAATATCCATCATAGCCAGATACAGCATTTTCAGCAGACTACCATCAGTCGGAAACATCGATTTGGCCTTGGTCACCTTACACAGCTGGCGGTTAAACCCCTCAATGGCCTTGGTGGTGTAGATCAGTCTGCGCACCTCCTGGGGGTACTTGAAATAGGTGCTGAGATTGGCCTAATTGGACTGCCAGGACTGGGAGATTTTTGGGTATTTCTTGTCCCAGCGCGCCCCAAAGGCGTCCAGAGCATCCAGGGCTGCCTGCTCGCCCACGGCGGCATAGACCGCCTTCAAATCGGCCATAAGGGCCTTCAGGTCCTTGTAGGACACATACTTGCTGGAATTACGCAGCTGGGGATGATGCAGTTCTGGATCTCGGTCTGGGGGAAGGTGGCGTGAATGGCCGCATCAAACCCCGTCAAATTGTCGGTGCAGGCAATGAAAATATCCTCTACACCCCGGTTTTTTAGGCCATTGAGGACAGTTGCCCAGAACTTGGCGCTCTCGTTTTCGCCAACCCACATCCCCAGGACGTCTTTCCGGCCATCCAGGTTGACTCCAATGGCAATGTACACCGCTTTCTTCACGATCTGCCCTTCGCTGAAGTTTGGGATAGTCTTCCAACCAGCACAAAATTGAGCAGCCGAGGCAATTTAGCAGGCGTTCACGGGCTTAATGTACCATTTCTCCTATTGTTTTTTGCACGTTCATGTGCTATTATCCATAGTGACAGATAAAACAGATAGGAGGTGCGCAGTTACGGTTAACTCTAAAAAGAGAATCACCAATGACCGGTACAACAGCAAATGTGACCGGATCGTCATCCAGCCCATAAAAGAGACCGGCCAGGCCATCCGGGAGGCGGCAGCGGCCTCCGGCCAGAGCCTACAGGGCTACATTCTACAGGCCATCAGTGAGCGTATGGAGCGGGAATCTTCCCACTCTGCTCCGTTGTAAAATCCCTACAACATTGAATCCCCCAGCGAGCACAAGTGCCCGCTGGGGGATTTTCTCTCTATTCGCAATTTGTTTTTCCATTTTTCATGTCCCGGTTTCCGCGGAATCACTTACGCGCCCGCGTTGCCCTCCCAACTAATTCCTCTATCATAGGCACATCCTCCATCGCTTCCGCGATCCGTTCCAGCGCTCTCTCTGCCCAGCGTTTTGCGCTCCTTTCTGTGGTTGACATTCTCCCAGCCACACCCGCCCAGCTGCACCCCATCCGATACCGTAGATCGAGAATCTTTTGGTATGACCCATTCAATCCATCCATACAGCCGCGTATTTTATCACTGTCCGCATTCAATACACAGATTTTTACATCAATTTCTTTCATCCTCACACCAACACGAAGGAAGTCCACCTTATCTGCCATATCCTCCGTTGTTCGGTGCATATTCCCACCGCCTCCCCGCATTTCCCCGCAAGATGTCCCGCGCAGGCCGTTGTATTCTCCCTCCAGTTCCCTCCGCTCTTTTTCCAAGATCGCTCTCATTTTCCTGATCGAATAGTAATATTCTACTACCGTTCTGGCCTCGCTTCGTCTCATCTTATCCCCTACCTTCTCCGTGTCGTGGCTATACCTCGGTTATATCCAGTCCGAAACGGTCTTTTAGCATCTTCTTTTTAATGGCATATTTTGGGGTTTTTGTTGCCTTACTTTTTACGTCCTCCACCACCTTCACCCCTTGGGCGCCCTCGTAGTATGTAAAATCTGCCCTGTACCGGATGGCCCGCAC
>CALWXZ010000019.1 GCA_944385625.1 uncultured Flavonifractor sp.
CCGTCCCCTCCTGCAAGCCGCTCTGTTCTTCGCCCTTCATTATAACTTGAATCGCATATTTTAGCAATGGATTTTTCCGTATTCCGGGTAATAATAAAAGCGGACATCCAAGGAAGGGAGCTGAGCAAATGACCAATCACACCTTTTTAGGCGGCATGGGCCTGGGCATCCTGGCCGGGGCCGCCATGGGCATGGCGGTGGCCGCCAAGGGGATGCAGAATCCCAAAATGCGCCGCATGGCCAAAAAGGCCACCCAGAAGATGGACCAGATGAAGGACGATCTGGCGGACACCATGGGCTTTTAAACCAAAAGCAGCAAAAAAGACCGCCGACGGCGGTCTTTTTTGCTGCGGCTGCTCAGTAGAGCTGCCGGATGAGCTCCGCGCAGCGGTCGATGCCCAGAGTGCCGCTGTTCAGGGTCAAATCGTAGTTCTGCGCCCGGCCCCACTTCAGGTCTGTGTAGAACCGGTAGTAGGCCGCCCGGCGCTTGTCCTTCTCCTTCAGCCGCTGCTCCGGGGAGGCCTCCCGCTCGCCGTATACCTCCACAATGCGTTTGGCCCGAAACGCCATGTCCGCATGGATAAAGACCCGCAGGCAGTGGGCCTTGTCCCGGAGGATATAGTCGGCGCACCGGCCCACGATGACGCAGGACTCCTTCTCCGCCAGTTCGGTAATGATTCTGCACTGGATCTTCCAGAGATAGTCCTCATTGGTGGGGCCAGCCGCGCCATGGGCAAAGGCGGAGGCCAGCATCCCGCCGGGGGCATATTCGCTTGCCTCCTGGACGTATTGTTCATGAAAGCCGCTTTCCACGGCGATCTTCTGGATGAGTTCCCTGTCGTAGCAGGGGATGCCCAGGGCTTCCGCCACCTTCTTGCCTATGGTCCGGCCGCCGCTGCCAAATTCTCGGCTGATGGTAATAATCCTGTTTTTCATGTTTCATTCTCCCCTTTTCAAGCAATGTCAGACACCTGGGTTTGCAGCCGGTGCTCCCGCTTCAGGTGGTTGTGCTCATAGATGAGCAGGGCCAGAGAGAGCAGGAAGGCCAGGCCGTCGGCCACGGGACCGGTCCACAGCACGCCATCCACACCCAGAAACATGGGCAGGATCAATGCGGCGGGTATAAAGAAGATGATCTGCCGGGCCAGAGAGAGGATGGCGGATTTGACCGGCTTGCCCACCGCCTGGAGATAGACCGCCGCCACCGTCTGAAAGCCGGTGAGGGGGCAGAGCATCAGGAAAATGCGGAAGGCCTTCACGGCAAACTCATTGTAAAGCCCCTCCTCCGAGCCAAAGAGCGTAACCACGCTCATGGGCGCGAACTGGAAGATCAAAAAGGCCAGGATGGACACTACCTCCGATGCGATAAGGGATATCTCCAGGGCCTTCTTGACCCGTTTGAAGTTCTTGGCGCCGTAATTGAACCCGATGATGGGCTGGGTACCGGTGGCAATGCCCAGCAGGATGGAGATCAGGATCTGGTTGACCTTCATCACAATGCCGGTGGCGGTCAGAGGGATCTCCGAGCCATAGATGGAAGCGGCTCCATAGACCGCCAGCAGGTTGTTGGTCAGCGCCATGACGATGGTGATGGCAAACTGGGTGATAAAGCTGCTCAGACCGAAGGTGGCAATATTCCCGCAGGTCCGCCCGTTCATCCGGAAGGAGGCGGCGTCGAGACGGACGCTCTTGAACCGGGGCATATAGACCACAGACACCACAAAGGAGGCCACCTGTCCGATCACCGTGGCGATGGCGGCGCCCTGAACGCCCATGTGGCAGACAAAGATAAAGACCGGGTCCAGGATCACATTGAGAATTGCGCCGATAACCATGGAAAACATGGCGTACTTGGGGCTGCCGTCCGCCCGGATCATGGAATTGATGGCGGCCGAGATCATCATAAAGGGCAGGCCGATGCCGATGATAAAGCCATAATCAAGGGCATAGTCGCGCAGTGCGTCCGTGGCGCCGAAGAGGGTCAGGATCGGATTGATAAACGCGAGGAATACCGCCGCCAGAATGATGCTGACCACAGTCACCAGGGCAACGGCGTTGCCCACCCCCTTCCTGGCCACGTCCACCTTACCTTCTCCCATTTTCAGGCTGAGGAAGGCGGCGCCGCCGTTGCCGATCATCATGGCCAGGGCCAGGGCGATGATGGTGATGGGGAACACCACATTTGTGGCGCCGTTGCCCAGATAGCCCACCCCCCAGCCAATGAAGATCTGGTCCACGATGTTGTACAGCGAGTTGACCAGCAGGGCAATGACGCTGGGCACGGCGAATTTCAGAATCAACCGGCCAATGGGTTCGGTGGCAAAGGGGCTCTCACGCTCTGGTACTTCTTTTTCCATCTTGACTTGCACTCCTTTTAGGTAACTAGTTACTTATTTAGAGATAAAAAAGCAGGCGGCGCGCCTGGGTTGTCTCCTCAGCGCACCGCCTGGGAATTCACTTTTCAGGTTGGAGGATTACTCCAGATCGATATTGTCCAAAATCAGGCCGATGGTCTCCTCCAGCATCTCCTTTCGCCGGGGGGTGAAGTCCCGGCACAGCGCCTCCATAACCTCCCTGTCCTGGGCCAGAATCACCTCATGAATACCGGCGGAGCGGGCCGTGCAGGTGATCTTCTTATACCGCCGGTCCTTCTCGCTGGGCACACACCGGACGAACCCCTTGCTCTCCAGCCGCCGGAGCAGATTGGTCATGGCCGGATGGGTCACACGCTCAATGCGCTCCAGATCATTCTGATGGATCTCCTCTTTCCCGGCCGCCTCCAGACGGCTCACCGATCCAAGCACCCGCAGCTGGGCCCAGGTCAGACCCATGGCGGCGGCCTTTTCGTCCATCCGCCGGCGGAACTCCCGGTTGATGATGGCAATTTTCAGGCCAAAGGGCATTCTTCCCGTCATGCTCCCACCCCATTCAAATAAGTAACTAGTTACATAGTATACCCCTTTCCACGGTTTGTCAAGGCGGCCGGTCACATGAGCCGTAAAATCTCCCGCTTGAGCCGGGCGATGATCCGCTTCTCCAGCCGGGAGATGTAGGACTGGGAGATGCCCAGGCTGTCGGCCACCTCCTTCTGGGTGCGCTCCGGCTTGCCGTCCAGGCCGAAGCGGAGGGTGATGATGTGCTTTTCCCGCTCCTCCAGCTTCTCCAGGGCGTCGGAGAGCAGCTTGCGGTCCACATCCTCCTCAATGGGCTTCATCACAAGGTCGCTGTCGGTGCCCAGAATGTCGGACAGGAGCAGCTCGTTGCCGTCCCAGTCGGTGTTGAGGGGCTCGTCAAAGGACACCTCGCTCTTCTGGTTGGTGGTTTTGCGCAGGTGCATCAAAATCTCATTTTCAATGCACCGGGAGGCATAGGTGGCCAGCTTGATGTTTTTGGCGGGCTGGTAGGTGTTGATGGCCTTGATAAGGCCGATGGTGCCGATGGAGATCAGGTCCTCGATGCCCACCCCGGTGTTTTCAAACCGGCGGGCGATGTACACCACCAGCCGCAGGTTGCGCTCGATGAGCTGGGACTTGACCCCCTCCTCCCCCCCGTCCAGGCGGCGGATGAGCTCCGCCTCCTCGTCCCGGGACAGAGGGGGCGGCAGGGTGTCGCTCCCCCCGATATACATGATTTTGCCCGGCAGGCGCAGCCCCAGCCGGGTGAGCAGCTTTTGCACGCGGATGTACCAGCGGGCCTTCCAGCTCTTCATACCATATCCTCCTTCATGCTCCGATGAGCGCACAATATCCCCCGCCGTCGGTGAGCCCGGTGGGCGACAGGGCCACCAGCAGGGGTCCATAGTCCTCCCCACCCACCGTCACCCGGTCGGCCCGCAGAGCCAGCAGCAGCGCACACTCCACCCCCACCGCCTGATAGGGCAGCAGGCGGCACCGCAAACCCGCCTCACTCAGCCGCTCCAGGGCGGAGGCCGGGTCGCGCAGCTCCGTCCGGCTGGGGGCGGTTCCCGGGGGAAAGAGGTCCTTTACCTTCTCCCCCTCGGCCACCAGCACCGGCCGGCCCGACACCGGATCGGTGAGGGTGTTGCCCGTGTCCACCAGTGCGGTGAGCGTCACCCGCCGTCCCCCCAGCTCCACCGCCGCCGGGGCCAGCTCCCGCAGTGGGCTGTGGCGGGCGGCGCGCTGGAAGAGCAGGGTGATGAGCCCGTAGCACCCCGCCGCCGACAGCAGCACCAGCTTCAAATCCATGGGGGAGGCGAGCACCCCGTTGGACAGGGTGAGGCTTCGGCTGCCCAACAGCTGGAGGGCCAAAATCCCCCCGCCGAAGGCGGCGGACACGGCAAAGAACACCAGGGACACCCGCAGCAGCCTGCGGCTGCCGCAGTAGCCTGCCAGCACCATGGCCACCCCCGCCCCCACCTTGCAAAGGGGGTGGGTCAGAAAGCCCATCCCCGGCAGAAAGACCGCCCCGGCGTAGACGGCCCCCAGGGCGGCCCCCAGGGCCAGCCGCCCCCGGCGGAGCACCTCCCCGGCCAGCCGGCCGGCGGAGAGCAGCAGCAGATAGTCCACCACAAAATTCAGCAGGAATACCTGGTCCAGATAGATTACCCTCATGCCCCTCCCCCCTTCCGGCGTGCAGACCTCATTATACCTGCCTGTCTCCATAAAAAAGGTCAGATTGGGGGCAGGGCGCAAAAATGGCCCGCCGCGGATTTACGCTCCGCGGCGGGCCATTTTCTCTCTTATTCCATTGGATCAGACGGTGAGCAGGGGCGCCCGGCTCTTGATGAGCTCGGTGAGGGGCGGACCCCAGGAGATGACCTCCAGGCCCATGTCCCGCAGGTCCTGCTCCACCCCCAGTTCCCGGGCGCAGGTGACGCAGGCCGAGAAGGCCACCCCCTGTTCCATGGCCAGGGCGATGCGCTCCCGGACCGCCGGGTCATGGGCGGCCAGGGCCGCCGTGTCCCCCCACAGGATGACGGTCACCTTCTCCCACCAGCCCCGGATCAGGCTGTTGACGGCATACATCAGCACCATCTTGTCAAAAACGGTGGGGTCGGCGTTGGTCCACAGAATGTGCAGGTGATTTTCGTCCATCCTTATTTTCCCTCCACCAGCTCCGCCATTGCGGCGCACAGGGCCTTCATCTCCTCGTCGGTGCCGATGGTGATCCGCAGATGGTTGCTGATGCGGGGCTTGTCCCACCAGCGCACCAGAATCCCCCGCTCCCGCAGGCCGTCCAGCAGGGTCTTGGCGGGCACGTCCGGGTGGGAGACAAAGAGGAAGTTGGCGGCCGAGTCGGTGACCGCAAAGCCCAGCTGTTTCAGGTGGGCTGCGGTATACTCCCGGGTGTTCTGGATCTTCATGGCGGTGGCCCGCAGGTAGTTCCGGTCCCGCAGGGCCCCCTCGGCCCCCGCCAGGGCCAGCCGGTCCAGGGTGTAGGAGTTGAAGGAGTTCTTCACGCAGTTGAGGGCGGCGATCAACTCCTCATTCCCCAGGGCGAAGCCCACCCGCAGCCCGGCCAGGGACCGGGACTTGGACATGGTCTGCACCACCACCAGGTTGGGGTAGCGGTCGATAAGCTCCACGGCGGAGTGGGCGCCGAAGTCCACATAGGCCTCGTCCACCACCACCACCGACTCCGGATTGGACTCCAGCACCGCCCGGATGCCGCACAGGGACAGCTCCCGGCCGGTGGGGGCGTTGGGGTTGGCGATGACCACGCCGCCGTTTTTCTCCAGGAAGGGCTCCAGCGGCAGGGCGAAATTCTCATCCAGCGGCACTTCCCGGTAGCTCAGGCCGTACAGGCTGGCAAAGACCGGGTAGAAGCTGTAAGTAATGTCGGGAAAGAGGATGGTCCGGTCCGGGTCAAAAAAGGCCTGGAAGCACAGGGCCAGCACCTCGTCCGAGCCGTTGCCCACAAAGACCTGGGCGCTTTTGAGTCCGTAGGTGGCCCCCAGCAGCTCCCGCAGGGTGGTACACTCCGGGTCGGGGTAGAGCCGCAGGGTATCGCAGGCAGCCTCCCGGATGGCCGCCAGGGCCATGGGGGACGGCGGATAGGGGTTCTCGTTGGTGTTCAGCTTGATGAATTTCCTATCCCGGGGCTGCTCCCCCGGCACATAGGGTGTCAGGGCTCTGGCCCGCGCGCTCCAAAATTGATTCATGTCTCGTCCTCCCCCGGCCGAATGACCTTTTTAATGCTCTTTTCCGCTTTGCTCCGGGGGATCATCAGCTCATGTCCGCATCCCGCGCAGCGCAGGCGGAAGTCCATCCCCACCCGCAGCACCTGCCACCGGCGGCTGCCGCAGGGGTGCTGTTTTTTCAATTCCAACACGTCGCCCACATGGATATCCATGGCCTCTCCCCCCTTGCCGTTCACTTTATCCGTGTAAAGTATATTATAAATTCTCCCCCTCCCCCTGTCAATTCAAGGTTCCCCTTTGCATATAGTTGTCTGGTAAGAAAAAAATCACCCCAACGCAGAAAGGATTTGGTCAGATTGACGAACCGTTTTCCACCCGAGGGGCGGCTGCTCCATACCCCGGAAAACCAGGCTGCCTGCGCCGACCCGGCGGGGCTCCGGCAGGCCATGGAGTCGGAGGCGGTGCTGGAGGGGACCGCCCTGCTGTGTACGCCGGAGCACGATCTCATCGTGTCCGTGGGTCCCTACCGTGGGGTGATCCCTCGGAACGAGGCCGCTCTGGGCATCGCCGAGGGGGTCACCCGGGACATCGCCATTCTCTCCCGGGTGGGCAAGCCGGTCTGCTTTACCGTCACGGCTCTGGGGGAGGCCGACGGCCAGCCCCGCCCCCTGCTCTCCCGGCGGCGGGCCCAGCAGAAGGCCCTGACCTTCCTGCTGGAACACTGGAAGTCGGGCCAGGTGATCTCCGCCCGGGTCACCCATCTGGAGCCCTTCGGCGCCTTTGTGGACGTGGGCTGCGGGGTGCCCTCCCTCATCGGGGTGGAAAATATCTCGGTGTCCCGCATCCCCCACCCCGCCGCCCGGTTCCGGGTGGGCCAGGACATTCTGGCGGCGGTGCTGGACCTGGACCCGGCCCTGGGCCGGATCTACCTGACCCACAAGGAGCTGCTGGGCACCTGGGCGGAGAACGCCGCCCCCTTCCAGCCGGGCATGACGGTCCCCGGCATCGTCCGGGGGGTGAAGGACTACGGGGTGTTTGTGGAGCTCACCCCAAACCTGTCCGGGCTGGCCGAGCAGGACAGCCGCCTCACCGAGGGCGCCCGGGTGTCGGTGTATCTCAAGGCCATCCTGCCCCAGCGGATGAAGATCAAGCTGCTGGCCATCGAGCTGCTGCCCCCCCTGGAGGAGCCCCAGCCCCTCCACTACTTCATCCGGGAGGGGCGGCTGGACCACTGGAAGTACGCGCCCCCCGGCTGTGTCAAAATTGGGGCGGAGACCATCTTTGCCGATTGAGTCATACCCCGGGCGGCTATGGCCGCCCGGGGTATCCTCTTGCCCATCGCTCCACCTATATGATAAAATCGTAAGAAAGGCGAAAGGTTTTCTCTCCCTGTTTGAAAGAAAGCCCTGCTATGCTCTACTTAGGGAGGGATTAAAATGAACGAAACCATTCTGGTGGTGGACGACGACGCCGAGATCGTCCGGGCCATCGCCATTCTGCTGGAGAAGGAGGGCTACCGGATTTTGAAGGCCTATAACGGCCTGCAGGCCCTGGAGCTGGCCATGGACCCGGCTCTGCGGCTCATCCTGATGGACGTGATGATGCCCAAGCTGGACGGGCTGTCGGCAGTGCTCAAGATCCGGGAGCAGCGCAACCTGCCCATCCTCATCCTCAGCGCCAAGGGCGAGGATACCGACAAGATCCTGGGCCTGGCCATGGGGGCGGACGACTACATCGCCAAGCCCTTTCACCCCCAGGAGCTGGTGGCCCGGGTGCGCAGCCATCTGCGGCGGTATACCCAGCTGGGGGATGTGAACGCCCCCAGCCAGAAGGCGGAGCTGGTCACCGGCCGGCTGTGCTATCTGCCCGACCAGAAGGTGCTGCTGGCCGACGGCGCGCCGGTGCGCCTCACCGCCACCGAGTTGAAAATCGTGGACCTGCTGATGCGCAACCTGGGCCGGGTGTTCCCCGCCGAGGAGATCTACCGCCGGGTGTGGAACGAGGAGCCCTACGCCGCGGACAACACGGTGATGGTACACATCCGCCGCATCCGGGAAAAAATCGAGCTCAATCCCAAGCAGCCGGAGTATTTAAAGGTGGTGTGGGGCATTGGATACAAAATCGAGAAGCATTAAGCCCGCCCTGGCCTTTCTGGCCCTGTTCTTGGGCGTCAATCTGCTCATTCTCGCCCTGGCCGCCGGCTATACGGCGGTCCGCTCCCTGGGCTGGCGGGGGATCAGCGACGCCTTCCAGTCCGACTATCAGAATACCGCCGACTTCCGGCGCACCATCTCACAGTGGTTTTACAGCTTTACCGACCCCTCCTGGTGGGAACAGTACCAGCTCAACGACAAAAACCTGCTCTACAGGGTGACCCAAAACGGGGAGACGGTGTGTACCAACGCCGACGGCCTCTCCCCCGACGCCCTGCCGGAGGGGTACAACTTCCTGCTCTATTTCGACGGGGAGACAGTCACCATCCAGAAGGACGGTCAGATGGTGGATGTATACGGCGACGGCTACTACCGGGGGGAGGGCCAGTGGAACCTGCCCGGCTACCGCAATATGCCCACGCCGGAGTCCTGCGCCGGCCTCACCATCACCATGGCCGCTGCCAGGGAACCGGCGCCCTATACGATTATGGACGCCGGCGATCTCACAGCGGATGTGGTGACCGACAGCGGCCTTGCCTCCACCGGCGCTTATGCAGCCCGCCTGCGGCTGCCCCTGATCCTGTTCGTGCTGGTCCCGCTGGCGGCGGGAGCTGCGCTGCTGCTGTGGTCCATCCTGTGGCACAAATACAAGGTGCGGGCCGATAGGGCCATCGCCTGGTTCACCGGAAAGATCTGGCTGGAGATCAAGCTGGTGCTGCTCATCCCCTTTTTCCTGGTGTGTGCCATGGCCCTGTTCTGTTTGATGAGTCTGTATGTGGCCCAATGGTACTACACCGTCTGGCCCTATCTGTCGGTGCCCGGGGCACTGTGGTGGGCCTACTTCTACCTCAACGACCTGCGGTACAACTTCGGCCGCATCACCGCCGGCAGCCTGTGCGCCTTTCTGGCCCGGCTGTACCGGGGCAGCGAGCTGTCCTGGCCCACCGGACAGCAGATCGTGCGCCGCTCCACCCTCCAGTTTGCCGCGGCCCTTCCCTTCATCGCGGGCTGTATCGTGGTCTTTCTTCTGCTGTTTCATCCCTCCCTGTCCAGGCCCATGGTTACCCTCATTCTGACGCTGCTGGCCCTGGTCGGGCTGCTGCTCATCGCCGTCCAGCTGTGGCTCATGGACCAGAACCGCCGCACCGCCGCCGATATGGACGCCCTGCTCGCCCGCATCCAGGCCGCCGGGACCGGTCAGGCCACCGACGCCCCCCTGCCGGAAAACGCCGACCTGCGCGCGGCGGTGGAGGGGCTCAACCAGATGGAGGTGCGGCTCAAAGCCGCCCTGTCCGAGCAGATGAAGAGCGAAAAGCTGAAGCTGGAGCTCATCACCAACGTGTCCCACGACCTCAAGACCCCCCTCACCTCCATGGTGAGCTACACCGAGCTGCTGCGGCAGGAGGAGGGGCTGCCCCAGCACGTCCGGGACTATATTCTGGTCCTCTGTCAGAAGACCCTGCGCCTCCAGACCATGGTGCAGGATGTGTTTGACGTGAGCAAGGCGGCCACCGGCAATCTGCCGGTGGCCATAGGGCCCCTGGACTTTGCCAAGCTGCTGCGCCAGACCCTGGCCGACCTGGATGAGGATATCCAGGCCTCCGGCCTCACCCTCCGCACCGCCCTGCCGGCGGGGCCGGTGTGGATCATGGCCGACGGGGACCGGCTGTACCGGGTGTTCCAGAACCTGATAGGCAACGCCCTGAAATACGCCCTGGAGGGGTCCCGGATCTACCTCACCCTCACCGTGGAGGGGGACAGGGCCGCCGCCGTCCTCCAGAACACCTCCCGGGACGAGCTGCCCTACGGGGTGGACTTCACCGAACGCTTTGTCCGGGGGGACCAGAGCCGCACCGACGGGGGCAGCGGCCTGGGCCTGTCCATCGCCCGCACCTTTACCGAGGCCTGCGGCGGCGCCTTCGCCATCCGCACCCAGGCCGATCTGTTCACCGCGTCGGTGACCTTCCCCCTGACCCACACCAGACCCCAACCGGAGGTGACCCCATGAAACGATTGCTTTTACTCCTGCTGTCCCTTCTTCTGTTGGCGGGATGCGCCCAGGCCGAGCCCACCACCGACGCCTCCGCAGTTGAGCTGGGGGAGGCGGTGGTCCAGTCCCAGCCGGAGGGCTATACCGACGGGCTGACCCCCCTCTCCGCTGAGCGGGACCCCCAGGCCCTGGAGGACTATTTCTCGTCGGCCTATGGCCTGGACCGGGCGGACTGGGTGGACGGGGTAGCCGCCTATTCCCAGGGCCTTCAGGCCTATGAGCTGGCGGTCATCCGGCTGGCCGACGGGGTGGACGCCGGGGCGGCGCAAACTCTGCTGGCCGTCTACCTGGAGAACCGCCAGGCCGACTTCACCGGCTACGCCCCCGACCAGGCCGCCCTGGTGGCCGACGCCCTGCTGCTCCGGCAGGGCCGCTGGCTGCTGCTGGCCATCTGCCCCGACCCGGAGGGGGCTCTGGAGGCCTTCCTCACCTGCTTCGACGGCGCAGCCGCTCAGACGGTGGCCCGCCCCCACACGGTGGAGCGGGACAGCCGGGGGTATGTGGTTTTTGATCCTCCCAATGAGGAGGAGATGCCCCTCTACGACACCGCTCCGGTGGTGGAGGCCTACCGCTCCGGGGACGCCTCCGCCCTGTCGGAGGAGGACAAAGCCATCCTGGACGTGTGCCGGCAGGTATTGGAGGAGGAGATCCAAGACGGTATGACCCCGGCCCAGCAGGAGCTGGCGGTCCACGACTGGATCATCGACCACGCTGCCTACGACGAGACCCACGCCTCCCCCCACCGCAGCCACCCCTACGGCCTGCTGGTGGAGGGCCAGGCCATCTGCATGGGGTACGCCAATACCTTCCAGCTGTTTATGGACCTGCTGGACATCCCCTGTGTCACGGTGGTGGGGGCCTCCAGCAACTCCCGGGAGGACCACGCCTGGAACCTGGTCCAGCTGGACGGGGACTGGTATGCGGTGGATACCACCTGGGACGACCCCCTGGGCTCCTATGGAAATGTGTCTGCCGCCGGCGAGTCAAGCCATCACACCTATTTCAATGTGACCAGCGACGTTCTCCGCCAGACCGACCACCAGTGGGACTACGACGCCGTCCAGGAGGCGGAGGGCACCTACTGGACCTGGCGGCGCCTGATCCGGAGCCGCTGAACCCCTCAAAGCGCAAAAAATGGCTGCCGCTGGCAGCCATTTTTGCATTTAGGACGGGTTCTTCCCGTCTCCGGGGGCGGCCCCCACGGTATAGCCGTTGATGGTAAGGTAGGCCACCTGAGCCCCCAGATCGTCGGTCACCTCCACGGCGTAGAGGCAGGTGGTGCGACCAGCCTTCAGGCATTTGGCCTCGGCGATCAGCGTTTTCCCCCGGGCGGCGGAGAGAAAGCTGGCCGACACCTGCTGGGTCACGGTGACACGGTCGCTGAAGCCATTGGCGGCCACGGCAAAGGCAAAGTCGGCCAGGGTGAAAATGGCGCCCCCCATGGGGACGGCGTTGGCGTTGAGGTGGACCGGCCGGATGGGCATGGCGCACACCGCCCGGCCGGGCTCGGCCTCCCGGATGGCGGCGCCGGCAGCCTCGGTGGCAAAGCGGTCCCCGGCAAAGCGATTTTGAATCTCGGTAAGTTCAGGCATAGATGGCTCTCCTTTCCTGCGGGCATACGCAAATTAAAACAAGCCGGTGCGGGATAGGGATAGTATACCGCGCCGGCCTGCGCAAGTCCACGGAAATCTTACCAGAGGGCGGGCAGCCGGACCGGAGCGTCTGCAAGTTTCGTCTTTTCAGGGTCAGGAGAAGTCCAGGTACAGGGTCAGGTTCAGGTTTACATTGCCCCGGCTCTGCCAGGTATCCGGCTCATAGGCCACGATGCGCACGGTGACGGCGGTCTCCCGCTCCGTCAGCGGCTGGCTCAGGGCGATGGAGGGTAGGTACTCCCCCTGCCGCAGCACGCCGGTGGAGGCCAGGATTTCCCCGTCACCGCTGAGCACCTCTGCCCGGAACCAGACGCCGTTGTCCGCCGGGTTGGTGAGGTAAAACGCCACGTTCTGCCCGTCGTTGGCGGGTACGCCGCAGAGCATGACGCTGTAATTCTCGTCCACCTGGAGGGTGGAGTAGCCGTAGCGCTCTTCCACCTCAGGCGCACCGGTCACGGCGGCGGCGTCAAAGTCCGGGTGGGTAAGTACCGCAGGCTGAAAATAATGATAGGCCCACACCGCCGCCGCCACGCCGAAGGCGGCGATCAGCAAATAGAGGATGGCCAGCTTGACCGTCCTCCGGCGGCAGGTTACGCAGACTTCAGAGACACTTTGAGGCCGGAGCGTGGCTTGAACTTCAGGTGTAATGACAGGCATGGGAATCCCTCCAAAAACAGATTGGCAGGCGCTGGAAGAAGGGCGAAAGAGTTTCGCCCTTCTTCCGGCGTCCGCCGGAGGACGCGTGGCAGACGCGTCCTCCGGGGACGGGCACGGGAATCAGCATTAACCATGGAATTTAGCCTTGAGGCACCTTGAGCGTCAGGGTAATATCACCCAGCTTGGTGCCATTCGGATACAATGTGTTAAGAGCACCTTCGAAGGTCACTGTAAAGGTACCGCTGGTAGGATTGCCTGTTGCACCCAGACTATTGGTCGCAACAGCAGAAGCAAGGGACAGCTTACTATCGCCTGTCGATGTGTCACTATCGGTAAATGTGGCGGCAACCTCCTCAGTTATACCGGTATCTTTTTCAAATTTCGCCTCAATCTCAACCGCCAGATCGGAGTAATTGGTGATGGTGATAACATTTGTAACAGGCGTCCAAGTGTCACCGCCAGGGGTCACTGTTTCGTATTCCTGATCTTCCGGGTTCCAGATGTAGCGTGCGCCGCCGCCGTAGGTGAAGCTAAGCTCAGAAGGGGTAAAGCTGACTGCATAGACATTGGTAATGGAACCGCTTACACCGTTGTCAAATTTTACGGGAACAGTGCTCTCGCCAATGGTGTCGCTTGCGGAGTAGCTATCGCTTACAACTCCGTAATTGCCGGTATTGCCGGCATTATCAGCTGTCAGATGCTTGGCATCGTCCTTGTACGTCGCTCCCGCGCTGATGGTCATGGCGCCCACCAGCATAGCCAGCGCCATTGTGATTGCCAGGATTCTTTTCATATTCAGTTCTCCTTTCAAGAAAATTTGATTATTAAACCGGCCCTGCCACGCCGGGTTTAACCGCTTGATTTGGTGACGCGGACGCTGATGGTGCCCACCTGCGTCTCCTCCCGGGGCAGCACCGCGTCCAGCGGTACCATCCCCGCCAGGGTCAGGGAGAAGGTGGCGCTGCTCTCCGCAGCCAGGGTTCCTGTGAGGGTCTTGCTCTGGGTGGTCTCGGTCTGGGTATAGCCGTCCGCGCCGCTGCTGAGGGTACTCAGGGGCAGGAGAACCTCATAGCCCTCCTGATAGGTGAGGGTCACCTCCACGTCCAGCTGATTCTGTCCCTGGGAGGTATTGGAGACTGTGATCTCCGCCTCCTTCCCTTCCGGGACCGCGGACGCCTGCCACGTCCCCTGCGTACCATCCACCCTCTCGTAGACCAGCAGCTCCGGATTCCAGATAAAGTCGGGCGCCGTATAGACAAAGGTGATGGAGTCGGGGGCGTCGATGCTGACGCTGTACTGGGAGACATTCCGCACCGTCACGGTGAGCTCGCCCTCTGTGGTCGTGCCCTCCACCTGTCCGGAGTTTTCGCCCGGATCGTAGATCCATGCCTCACCCTTGTAGGGGGCGTAGAGGATCACCGGGGCGCTCAGGCCGGTATAGCCGGCGGGATGGGCGGTCTCGGTAAGCCGGTAGTATCCGGCCGGGAGGTTCTCGAACACAAGTCTGCCGTCCGCCCCGCTGGTCAGGGTGCGCCCGGCAAAGGAGCCGTCGGTGAGATAGGCGCCGTTTTCATCGGTACGCAGGGTGTAGTCATAGCCGCCGGACGAGTTCCCGGTGACGTCGGCCAGCAGCCGCTCCAGCGTGAAGGCCGCCCCCGCCAGAGGCACGGGGTCCGCCTGGTCGGCGTCGGTCTTGTATACGCCGAAGGTGTTCACGTCCGGGTCCCACACGGCGTAGAGGGTGACGGACTCGGTCAGCGGACGGTCGAACCGATAGCGGTACCGCTCAAAGGCCGCCAGATCGATCTGGTTTTCCCCTGTGGTGAACTGCCACTCGTCAGGATTTTGCGCGGTCCAGCCCACAAAGGAGTAGGCCATCCCCTCTGCTGTCACCAGGGTGGGGTCCTGTGGCAGGGGCGCGGTCTGCCCCTGGGCAACATAGGCCTGCCAAATCCCGCCGGCCTGCTGGTAGAAGTCCCCGCCGCTGTCCGTCCATGTGCCCCCCCGCAGATCAAAGGAAACTGTGAGTTTCGGCTCCCACTGGGCATAGAGGGTCACATCCTCGTATAGCCCTCCCCGCTGATACCACGGCGCTGTGTGCAGGCTATCCGCCTCGTACGCCGTCCCGCCGCCGTCCCGCTGGGTATTCCAGCCGGTGAAGGCGTAGGCACGGCGGACAGGCTCCGTGGTGGGGACGCCGGCTGCGGCGGGGTAGGTGACGCTCTGGGAATAAATTGTCCCGCTGCCGGTCAGAAATCTATCGGCGTCGTCCCAGCTGGCATCATGGCCACCGCCGTCGTTCAGGTCATAGGTGATGGTATACGAACCATTTTTCATATAGATGTGAAGGACATTCGCCGTCTGTCCCTCCTGGGTTGGGGTCTGCCGGCGCAGCAGGATAGACGGCTGCGTCAGGGCCTCGTCCAGGACATGGCCGGCCATCATCTCCTTCAGCCTCGCAACCGCCTCTGACCCATCCTCCAGATACATCCCGTAGCCGCCCACCAGCTCCGCAGCGTAGATGGTCTTACCCAGAGCGTCCCGCCCATTGAGCAGGAAGGTATCTGTCTCGGCGGTGCCGTAGTTCCCGTCCTCCCCCATGAAGTGATAGGTGACGGAGAAGTCCACCTCGTAGGTGTTGGAGACATAGTAGATGTAGAAGTGGTTCTGGGCGCTGTCGGCGGAGAGGGTGAAGTTCATGTTCCAGCTGTCCCGGGGGGTGTAGCCGCCCACCATCACCGCCGCCTCACTGACGGTGGTGGAGTCGTTCAAGGTTGACGCCTGAACGGTGACAGTCTTGTCCGCTGCAAGAAAAACCGCGTCGGCCGGCGGCTCCGTGCGGCCATAGGCGTGACCCGTGTCGCGGACATAGTGGACGGTATAGGTCACATCGTTGGTGAACTTCACATAAATGAAGTGGAAGTACGTCTTGCTCTCGCCGCCCTGTGTCTCCGGGGCCTCCACCGTCTGGGTGATGGAACCCTGGCTGGAGAGGTAGCCCGGGATGGCCGCGGCCTCCACTGTGACAGAGGAGCCCACCGTCACATTGGTGACAGTCTCATCCGCCTGGAGGCGATAGTAGGTGGTTCCATCCAGCGTTACCGTCTCCAGGCCGTTGTTCGGGTTTTCCGCCGTCAGATAGCGCACCACATACTGTCCGGTATGTTCCGTCTTCCACTGGGCCGTGAGGGTCAGATTGCCGGTCACGATCTGGGACGCGTCAAACAGGTATTGCCGCTGCTGCCCATCCACTTCATAGCTCCAGTAGTTGAAGGCCAAACCGTACACATTCTCCGCCCCCCGGCGGTTCTGGATGATCTGGTTGGAGGGGGTGCCGCCGGGGATACCGGAGATCACATAGGTGTTGCCGCCCGCAGGCTGGCCCGCCTGTAGTTCAACGGTATATCCCTTCTCCTCAAACTGGGTCAGGGAGGCCTCATACAGCTGCCCGTCTGGGACGATGAGGGTCAGGATGAAGTCAGGGGGGGCCCAGGCGGCGTACAGGTGGATGTCGGTGTCGGGCGCAAAGTTGTCCCAGTCCACGGCAAAGCGGTCGTTATCCGTGGCGTCGGCGGTCAGGTTGGAGGTGTACCAGCCCAGGAAGGTGTACTCGTTGCCGTAGGATGAGACGTAGGGCCGGGTGGGGACGTAGTTGGCGTCTTCGATCTGCTCCGCCACCGGCACGCCGTCGATGTAATGGAAGTGGACTGTCCTGGTGATCTCCTCCAGGTCGGTCTGCTGGTTTTCGTTGTTCTCGTGGTAGGTCAGGGTGTAGTCGGTGTAGGTGTAGAAGAAGTAGATGTCGTTGCTATGGCTGGGATCATAGCCGCCGTACCGATATGTCACATTGGCATAGGCGGGGGCGTTCTGGGCGTCGGCTGCGGCGTTGGTGCGGATCTCCTCATAGGTGGCAAATTCATAGAACTCCAGCCCGCTGACTGCGCCCCATCCGCCCTCGGGGGACGATTCCACCGCGCTGCCCACAGAAAAGGAGGAAAACGGTTGCCCGGCTTCCGTGCCATTTACGGCCTCGAACATAATGTGATAGGTCTTGGAATTGCCGCCGGCGTTCCAATAGGCCACCAGATGATGCTTCACCGAGGGGTCGGCGGCCTCGATAATCAGCTCCTTGGACATGGTGGCGTAGGTGCCGATGATGTTTTTGTTGGGCTTTTGGTAGTATTCGCTGGCCTCATGGGTGCCCCAGGTGTACAGCTCGTAGGTTTTGCCGTCGCCGGCGGTGACAGCGGTGGTGTTTGCCTCGCTGGCCACCGGCCACTGCTCGGAGATGTAGGCGCCGTATTTGGCCTTGATCTGGTAGCACTGGTCCTCTTGGTTGCTGATATGGTAGGTCTTTCCGTTCATGGTCAGGGAGGCGCCCGTCACGGTTTTCCACTGGAAGTTGCCGCTCTGCCAATCGTCGGGGTCGTTGGTGCCCCAAACCGCTTCGCCGGAATTGCCGCCCGTGGAGATCTGCTCCTGCCCGAAGTCGCTGATCTGCCCCAGGTGGAACACCAGGGTGTACTGGTTGCGGGTGTAGCCGATGTTGATGACGGTGGAGCCGTCGCCCTCGGCCACCTTGGGCGCACCTTCGGTGTGGTCGTTGCCGTAGGCGGTGGAGCTGTCGGCCTGGTGGAAGGTGAAATAATCGATATCCGGGATGAAGTTCCGCACATAATCCGCCCGGACATACTGGTTGATGGCCACATCCACCTGGGATACGCCGCCCTCGCCCACATCGTAGCCCACGGTCTTGCCGGATGGCACGGTGATGGTGCTCTGGCCCGCCGCGGTATAGTTTTCGTCGTTGGCATTTTCCAGCCAATAGACCAGGGTGACGGTGGTATTGGCCCCCTCCCAGTTGGCCGACAGGGTGATGTCATAGTTGGGCATCTCTTCGGGAACGCCGGAGAGGGGTGTGCCGTCGTTTTGCGACCAGGACCAATTCTTAAACTCGTAGCCGGCGCGGGTAGGCTCCTCGGTCACGCTGTCCGGGATGCTCTGGCCATAGCGCAGCTGCACCGGGTCCCGCACGTTGCCGCCGTTCATTTGGTAGTAGATGTAGTAGGTCGCCCGGTCATAGTAGAGCCGAATCACCGTGTCCCCTTTGGTGCTGACGGTATAGCTGACGGCGTTCTCCGCCGACCCGGCGGCCAGGGTGAAGCCGGCATATTGCTTTACCAGACCCAGCTCGGTCAGGTTCACATGGGTGGTACCGGTAACCGTCCTTGAGAGTGTCTCTCCAACCTGCGTGTAGCCGTCATCGTCGGGATTTTGCTGATAGTATTCCACCTGATAGCTGATCTCCCCCACCACCGAATAGGTAATGGGGATACTGATTTGCACATTGCCGTTTTCGTCCCTGGCATAATCCCCTGTCTTATCATCCCAGGCCACAAAGCCGGCGTCCAGGCAGTTTTTCAGGAATGTATCGTCCAGGAGACCGGTGAAAACCGAATCGCGGATCATTTGGTTCAGCGCCGACACCGCCCCCTGCACGGCAGTGTCCGTGGAATCGGTCTTGATTTCCGGGGCCAGCCCCTCCAGAGACTCCTGAGGCAGGGCCATGCTGATCTCTGCGTTGAGGCCATAGGGCACGGTGGTGGTCTCCGCCGCCACGGTGTGCGTGTCATTGTCAAATTGATAGTAGAGATTGATTACATACTGCCCCTGACTGCTGTACCGGGCCACAAAGGTGGTGTCCCCCGTCACGGTGTAGAGCCCGTCATCCTCAGCATTCTGGGCGGCCCAGTCCTGAAATGTGTAGCCCTCCCGCTCCGGGGGATCGTGGATGGCCTTGGGGCCGTAGTCGCCCTTTTCGCCGCCCTCCAGATAGAGATACCAGGTACAGCCGCTCTCCGGGGAAAAACCATCCACATCGGCCAGCTTATCCGCCGTGTACAGGCGCGCGCCCTCAGGCACACCGGTGAGGGTGTCATTGAGGGAAGTCAAATCATAGTTGACAAAGCTGACCGTATAGGGATCTGCGGCCAAGACGCTTGTTGGCAGAAAGGTAAGTATAATACTTATGCAAAGTAACCAGGCCAGCATACGCCTTCTTCCTGTCGGCCTGGAACGCCGCAGCAGCCGCTTTGGGCGATAAAACAACCGGAACACGGCGGCAGCACCTCCTTTCCTTCCAGTGCCCGCTTATCCCACAGTAACTTCCAGGGGAACCACGGTGTTGACAGCCGATTTCTCGTTGGTTTGAACGTCATAGAATTCCAGCAGCACGGATAACTCATACACTCCCGCAGGCAGCCTGCTCCCGTCTGGCAGGCTGCCCAGGGTAATCACATCCACCCCGTATCCGGGAGCGATCAGTCCCGATTGGTACAATGGAATCAGTTCCCCGTTTCCTCCATAGCCTATCTTCTCCTGATCCTCCGCCGTCAGGCGCACGGTTGCAACAAAGCCCCGGGTGCTCCAGGAGGGGCAGCGCAGCCCGATGGAGCCCGCGTAGTTTTCAATGCTGACATACATCTCCGCATTCATGATGAAGCTGGCGCTGGTGTCCGTGACCTCATCAGGCTCCGGTGTGACCTCCTGGTCCGGCTCAATGGGCTGGGCGTTTGGGTCGAGAATGACGGGCGCAAAAACTTCCGTAGCGGCGGCCTGTGCGGTCAGGGAGAAGTAAATGGGCAGGGGGAAGCACAGCAGCAGCAGACACAGCGCCGTCATCCACCAGGGCATGGGGATTTCTTTTCCCATCCGGCCCAGGGCCGCGCAGCGGGTGATGGTACCGCTATTCTGCCCCACCAGGCCGCCGGTACAGCGGGAAAACCCGCTTCTTGCGGTAGCTGTGCAGTTGAAAATCAGCCCCTCATTTACCGCACACAGGGGCGCCGCCGTGCTTCCGCCCTGCAGCACCTGGCAGTCCAGGTTGAGATTCCACACTTTCCCCTGTTTGCCCACACAGCCGAAAAATCCGGCAAAGGGGTACTTGTTGGGGTGAATGATAAAATTAGTGATCCGATGGCCGCCGCCATCAAAGCCGCTTTGGAACGGTGTGTTGGGGTCCAGCCCCACAGGCGTCCACGCCCTGCCTCCAAGGTCAATGTCGGAAGTCAGGCGGTACAGGGTGGAGCCGTCGGCCGTACCGCCATTCACCTGACGGGCAAAGGCCTCCAGGGCCGTCCGGTCGCCAATTTCCACCACCTTATAATCCTTTTCCGGTTCACCGCCCAGATCATACAGGCGCAGCTTTCCACCCTGATCCCTACTAAAAAACCAGGCGTCCGACAGCTCCAGGCAAGCCGCCGTGTCCTCGCCCACGTCCCGGGCCGGAAAGGATTGCGCCCAGTCTGTCCACTGTTCTTCCTTTTGCTGTCCGTCGCGCAGCCAGACGCTGGAGGTGCAGCTGCCTTGCTGAAGGCCGCAGAAGCCGCTTTTCTTCCCCCGGCCGGAGACGGTGCCTTGGGCAAGGCACCGCAGGATCTCTCCCCGGTTCTCCCCACAAAATCCACCGGTGCTGCCACAGGACGTCTGGCGCAGATGTATTTGACTGTAACAATCCACAACAGCTCCGGTATTCAGTCCAACCAGGCCGCCAGATTGCCGTATTCTTCCTATCATTTGCTGTCCTCCTCGGTGAAAGTTGCCGGCTCTTGATACGGTTGAGCGCCGTATGCCCTTTCGCGGCTCCCCGCAGTCCCCGCCCGGGCGGCGCCCCCCTTTCTCCGCCAGATATTGACGCTGCTCCTGAGTCAAAAACCCCAGATCGGATAAGTACTCACACCCCATTTGAAGCACCAACAAGTCCAGCAGCGACTGTGCCGCCATCATACCCCTATGACCTTCTTTGCCTCGTCCAGCATTTTTTCGTAGCGTCCGCGCCGCTTGCCTCCGGCCACACCTGCACAAACAGGACAGCCACGCTTCTGCTTTCCGGTCCGGGAGTAAATGGCCGCTTTCCAGATATGGCCCTCGGCACAGACCCACCAAACCTTTTTGTGGGAGCCCGCCGTGACCGCCTGGGGCGTCAGCGAACCGTTCAGCACGGGATGCCATTGCGCTGCAATCTCCGGCTGGGTGGTGGCCAGGTCATTGAACCCGGCCAAGACCTTTTTCCCGGCACAGTAGGGGCAGCCGGAGTTGCGTATGGTTCGCATCCCCACCGCAGCCACATACTCGTGTCCCAAAGGACAGCGCCACCAGACCGGACGCTTCCCGGTGGGTGAGACCTGGGAGGGGAGCAACGCCCCATTCTTTGTGGGGTGCCATTCCCGGGCCACCGCCGGGAACCGGGAGGCCATGTCGTTTTCTCCCGGCACAATCACCCGTCCGGCGCACACCGGGCAGCCGGTCCCATCCAATGTGCGGGACTGGACGCTGGCCCGCCACTCGTGTCCCCTTTCGCACCGCCACCAGACTTTGCGCTTGGTGCCGGAGGTCACGTCCCGGGGTGTCAGCGCCCCGTTTTTTGTGGGATGCCACTCCCGGGCCAGTTTGGGAAACTGACTGGCCAGATCGTTGATACCGGGGACCACGGTGTGGTTGGCAGATAACCGCACTCCCATATCACACCCGTTCCCGTTTCATCCACGGGAGCATAGCCGCCGCATACTCCGGCCTCCACCCGCCGCCGCGTGGAAAATCATCTTCAAAAATGCAAAACCGCTCTTTATCCTTTGTCACGGCTTCCAAGTGACTCACCCCGGATTTCACGGAATCGACATTCTGAATAGTTCCTCTCCATTTCCCCGCCGGATGGACAAGATGGGCAAAAAAAATTCGCCCGTCTTTCCTGCGGAAAGAGGGCGAATAGGCGCAGGAAGCCGGGCCGCAAACGCACATTATGCTTGCAGCCTAGGTTTTTGCGCTCAAAATATGGGGGGCGCCTTGCCTTTTTTATCTGTGCCTGCTATAATTGCGGTATATTTTTCTGGTATGTAGCTGATATTGGGACGGAATGTCGATTCTGTGATTATGACACAAGTCCCAGGCGGTCAATCTCCCGTTGGTGCTCCGTGCCGGAGGTAATCAGGTAGATGCGTGTGGTTTCAATGCTGCTGTGGCCCAGCAGATCGGCCAGCTTCGCGATATCCCGGCAGGCGCGGTAGAAAACCGTGGCGAACAGGTGCCGCAGGTTGTGGGGGAATACCTTCCCCGGCTCCACGCCCGCGTGCTTGCACAGCCCCTTCAACTCCGCCCATATCTGCCGGCGGCCAAGTTCCTTTCCGCTTTTGGTGCGAAAGATCGCTCCAGAGGCGGTTTTCTGTTTTTTCGCATACTTCAGCAGTTTGCAGCAGAGCTTTCCGGGGAGCAAGATGGTGCGGATCTTGCCCTTGAGCGCAATCTCCGCTTTGCCCCGCTGAACAGCTTCCACGGTAATATACTGCACTTCACTGACCCGGATACCGGTGGCTCCAATGGTTTCCACCAGCAGGCCCAGCCGTTCCCGGCCCAATTTGTGGGCCGTGTTCAGAAGACGCTGATAGTCATCCTTGGTCAGCTCACGGCCGGCATCCCGAAACAAGCGGCGCTGGATCTTGAGAAACTTGACCCGGCACTCCCGCAGGTCAAGAAACTCCAGCAGGCTGTTTAAGGCAGAGAGCATAGCGTTGACTGAGGCGGGGGCGTAATTCTGCTCCGTCAGGTGGGCTTTCCACTCTGCACAGAGTTCCTTGTTGATCTGCCGTCCATTCAACCAGCAGGCGAACGCCTGGACATCCCGGATATATTTCTCCATGGTCGCACCGCTCTTTTCCTCCAGTTGAAGATGATGGGCATATGCCCGGATTTTTTGTTGTGTCAATTGATGGTTCATGATAGAGAGCCTCCTATCTTTAAATGTAGTATTATTTTACAGAAAATACAGAAACAGCAAAGCCCACAGCGGCAGATCCCGCTGTGGGCTTTGCTGTGCCGTGTTGATAGGATTGCCACCGGCGCAGGAAGGATATACGGTTCAAAACAGAGCATATCAGAGATGAAACTTCCAAATAAAAATCGGGCACCCCCCTCCGCTTCTTCCGCTGGAAAGGAATACCCATCCGATTCAAGGTGATTCAGTTTATACACCAGTTCTCACGCCGACACAACCGTGGGTGTGTGCAGTCCCACATACCCTCCATTTTCCCACAGACGGCGATAAGCCCCGCAGGTATATCGGATACCTGCGGGGCTTGTTTTTGGTGCGCGAGGCGGGACTTGAACCCGCACGTGCGTAATGCACACTAGAACCTGAATCTAGCGAGTCTGCCAATTCCACCACTCGCGCATATTTTGCCGCGCTGTCGTTCAGCGCGAGATATATATTACCACGTCGAATCCAGGTTGTCAACACTCTTTTCTTATTTTTTTAATTTCTTTATATATCGATATTCGCTATTGTCTTATATCGAATATCGTTATATAATAAAGACAAGAAAAAGGGGGTGGACGGATTGGCCCGGAGGAAGCTGGAGACCCTGACGGAGCAGATGTTCTATGTACTGCTGGCCCTGCGGCGGGAGCGCCACGGCTACGGCGTTATGCAGGCCATCGCCGCCCTCACCGGCGGCCGGGTAAACGTGGGCGCGGGCACCCTGTACGCCCTGCTGGAGCGGTTTGAAAAGGACGGGTTGATCCTGCTCACCCGGACGGAGTTCAACCGGAAATACTACCGGCTCACCCCCCAGGGGGCGAAGACGCTGGAGGACGAGTACCGGCGCATCCGTCAACAGGCGGCGGACATGGAACAGGTATTGCGTGAGGAGGCGGAACCATGAAGCGGAAATGGACCCTTTTTGCCTACCCCGTCATGGATATCAAGGCGGCGGAGGCCATGCTCAACCGCCGGGCCGGGGCGGGCTGGCGGCTGGAGAAGCTGCGGCTCAACCTGTTGGCCTGCTTCGTGCCGGCCCGGGAGCCGGTGAGCTACAGCCTGGACTGGTACGACCCCGCCCGGGAGGACGGGGCGGATTACCGCCGCCTGCTGGCCGACGCCGGGTGGTATCAGGCGGCCCAGACCGGCTACTGGAACATCTACGAGGCCCCGGCGGGCACGCCCCCCATCCAGACCGACGGCGCCCTGGAGTACCGGCGGTTCCGGAAAAAATCCCTCCGGCGGATGGTCTTGGGCTGGGGGATCTGCGGCATCTGTATGCTGCTGCTGGCTCTGCTGTCCCTGCTGCCCGTCCAGCCCGCCTGGCAATACTGGCTGGACTTTCTCACCGGGTACAACACCGCCGCCCTGGCCTTTGTCTGTCTGCCCCTGCTGCTGGCCGGGGGGCTGCTGTGGTCCGGGCGGCTGGGGCTGCGGCTGGTCCAGTGGCGGCGGGCGGCGGCGGCAGGTCTCCCCTTCCCCACCCCGGGGGCCGGAAGCGCCCTGGCTGCCCGCCTGCTGGTGGTGCTGGGCTGCCTGCTGATCCCCCTTTTCCTGCTGGCTTTGCTGCTGGACATCAATGCGGGAGCATATTCCCGGGCGTGGATGGTGGGCCTCATCCTGGGCGCGGTGCTCTATGGGCTGCTCAAGCAGGCCCCGGAATACCGGCGGGCCCGGCGGGGAAACTGGATCATGGCCGGGGGCGCAGCGGTGCTGCTGGCAGTCAGTCTGCTGCCCCTGTCCCCCCTCACCGCCCGGCTTCAGGTGGCGCCCCCCCTGGCGGGCCAGCCGCTCCTTCCGGCTGCGCAGGCCACTCTCCGGGAGAACAGCGCCACCTTCCTGGCCGCCCATACGGAATGGACCGAGTGGTGGTCGCCGGAGGGGGCGGACTACACCCTGGAGCTGGATGGCCAGGGCTGGGTGCTGCCCTGGGACTGGCTGGCCGACGGGGTGCAGCTGGCCCTGACGGGGGACGCCATGGAGCCCCTCCCCGGCTACGACGGCGCGTGGACCGACGGGGACGGCTATGTGCTCCGCCGGGGCAATACGATTCTGTGGGTGAAGGGCGGCCCTCCGGCGGACCAGTGGCTGGGCCGGCTCCTCCTTCGCCTGGAGGGGTGACAGGACCGCTTGCGCCCTTCTGAAATCTGTGATAGCATAGACAGGAATAAAACGCGGGAGCGTGAAGGAAATGGAACAACTGCTTTTTATCAATGCCTGTGTGCGGGGGGAAAAATCCCGCAGTTTAAAGCTGACCCGGCGCTTTTTGGAGGGCTGGCGGAAGGCCCATCCCGACAGCACCGTCACCGAGGTGGACCTGTGCAAACTCCGGCCGGTGCCCCAGTACCCGGAGGTGCTGGCCCAGCGGGATGAGCTGTGGAACGCGGGCAAGCTGGACGATCCCATGTTCGACCTGGCCCACCAGTTTGCCGGGGCCGATAAAATTGTCATCGCCGCCCCTTTCTGGGACCTGTCCTACCCCGCCATTCTGAAGATCTATCTGGAGCGGATCTCGGTGACCAACATCACCTTCGGCTACGACGAGCAGGGCAACAGCGTGGGCCTGTGCAGGGCGGACAAGCTGCTGCTCATCACCACCCGGGGCGGCAATTTCTCCCTGCCGGAGACGGCCTGGATGGAGATGGGGGCCCGGCAGCTGGAGGCCCTGTGTACCATGTACGGCATTCCCTCCTTCCAGTGCCTGGCGGCAGAGGGGCTGGACGACGTGCGCAACGACAAGCAGGCCATCCTGAACGAGGCCATGGGCCGGGCGGACGCCCTGGCGGAGGTGTTTTAGGTGAAGTGCCGTATCCTCCTGCTCACCACCGGCGGCACCATCGCCTCCCTGCCCACCGCCGACGGGCTGGCCCCCGGTCTGGACGGGGAGGAACTGGCCGAGCTGCTCCCCCGGGGGGTCACCGACTCCTACGACATCACCATCCGGAATATCCTTCACCTGGACTCCTCCAACATCCAGCCCGAGGAGTGGCAGACCATCGCCCGCCACGTCTTTGCCCAGATGGGGTGCTATGACGGCATCGTCATCACCCATGGCACCGACACCATGGCCTACACCGCCTCCATCCTGTCCTTTATGCTGCGTGGAATCACCATTCCGGTGGTGCTCACGGGGGCCCAGCTGCCCATGACCCACCCCCTCAGCGACGGTATGGAGAACCTGCGCACCGCCCTTGCCATGGCGGCCTCCGGCGTGGCGGGGGTGTTTCTGGCATTTGACCGGAAGGTGATTCTGGGCTGCCGGGCGGTCAAGACCCGCACCACCGACTTTGACGCCTTTGAGAGCGTCAACTGGCCCCTGGCCGCCACGGTGGACGGCAAGGGCCTGCAAATCCACCGGCAGGCCATCCCCACCCCCGCCGGGGCCTGCACCCTGCGGGACAAGCTGTGCGACAAGGTGTTCCTCATCAAGCTCACCCCCGGTCTGGACCCGGAGATCTTTGATATGCTCCTGCAAATGCACTACCGGGGCATCGTCATCGAGGCCTTCGGCGCCGGCGGGCTCCACTTCGTCCGCCGGGACCTGATCTCCAAGCTGCAAACGGCGGCCCAGGCCGGTATGACGGTGGTGGTGTGCAGCCAGTGCCTGTACGAGCCCAGTGACTTCTCGGTGTACGAGGTGGGTCAGAAGGTGCTGGCCCAGGGGGTCATTCAGGGCCGGGACATGACCACCGAGGCGGCGGTCACCAAGCTCATGTGGGTGCTGGGCCAGACCGACGATGCGGAGATCATCCGGGACTATATGGAGCGCTCCCTGGCGGGAGAAATGGCATAAGCCAGCAAACGGGCGTGCCGCCAGCGCGGCACGCCCGTTTTTCTTAACTTACCAGCGCCTTGCCCAGGTCCCGGCAGGCGGCGGCGGTCTCGGCGTCGGGGGCCTCCTGGGCGATGACCGGCTCAGCGGCCAGCTTGCAGCCCAGGCCCTCGCACTCCTCCGCCCAGGAACGCATCCACGCGCCGTCCCCCCAGCCGTAGGAGCCGAAAAGGCCGATGGTCCTGCCCCCCAGACTGCCCTTCACGGCGTCAAACATGGGCTGGAACTCCCCCTCTTCCAGCTGCTCGGCCCCCATGGAGGGGCAGCCGAAGGCGATGGCGGCGTAGCCGCTCACCATGTCCGGGGTGAAGAGGTCGGGGGTCAGCAGGTCGGCCTGGCCGCCGGCGGCCACAATGCCCTCCTCCACCAGCTTGGCCATGGCCTCGGTGTTGCCGGTGCCGCTCCAATAGACCACTGCGATCTTGCTCATTTTCATCTTCCTTTCCTGTATAGTTGTTTATGCCGCCACCGCCAGCTGACTCAAGGTGGCCCCGGCGGCAAACCGGCGGCGGTAGTCGTTGGTACAGTCCTTGAACCGGCGGAACTGCCGCCGGGCCTCCCCGGGGTCCCCGTAGCACTTCCAGCAGCCGCAGAGGGTGAAGTTCTTCCCCTTGTGGCGGATGAAACCCTTCACGTCCTCCAGCGGATAGCCCAAAAATACCCCGATCTCATGGGGGAACTCCCCCTCCAGGCACAGCCGGGCGGCCAGCTGCCGCAGGCAGCCCCGGCTCTCCGTCCAGGGCTCATACCCCATCTCCCGGAGAAATCCGGCGTGCTCCGCCTGCCCCAGCAGCCTGTCCAGCGCCGCCCGCCGGTAGAGGTAGACCAGATAGGCCCCCGTCCTCCGGCAGCCCTTCAGCAGGGTGAGTACCAGTCCCCGCCCCTCCA
>CALWXZ010000020.1 GCA_944385625.1 uncultured Flavonifractor sp.
GAGGGCGGCGACCAGTACCGGGGCTGGTTCCAGTCCTCCATGCTCACCTCCATCGCCGTCAACGGCGTGGCCCCCTATCACCAGATCGCCACCCACGGCTGGACCGTGGACGGCGAGGGCAAGGCCATGCACAAGTCCCTGGGCAACGCCGTCTCCCCCGATGAGGTCATCAAGGAGTACGGCGCCGATATGCTCCGGCTGTGGGTGGCCTCCGCCGACTACACCCAGGATATGCGCATCTCTAAGGAGATCATGAAGCAGCTCTCCCAGGCCTATCTGAAGATCCGCAACACCGCCCGGTATATGCTGGGCAACCTGTGCGACTTCGATCCCGACGCCAACCTGGTTCCGGTGGAGGAGCTGATGGAGTTGGACCGCTACGCCCTCCACTGCCTCAACGAGCTGGTGAAGAACGTCCGGGCCGCCTACGACCGCTACGAGTTCCACGGGGTGTACCGGGCCGTCTACAACTTCTGCGTGGTGGATATGTCCAACTTCTACCTGGATATCATCAAGGACCGGCTGTACTGCGGGGCAGAGGCCGAGCGCCGCTCCGCCCAGACCGCCCTCTACCACATCCTGGACGGCATGACCCGTCTGGTGGCCCCCATCCTGGCCTTCACCTCCGACGAGATCTGGCACGCCATGCGCCACGCCTCCGGCGTGGACGCCGAGAGCGTCCTCCTCAACGATATGCCCCAGGACAACGCCGCCTTCGCTCTGGACGAGGCCGCCCAGGCCCGCTGGGCCAAGCTGGTCAGCCTCCGGGATGCCGTCAACAAGGCCCTGGAGAACGCCCGCAATGCCGGCGTGTTCAAGAAGGCCCAGGACACCGAGGTCACCATCTCCGTGTCCGCGGAGGACGCCGAGTTCCTGAAGGGGGTGGACTTGGCCTCCCTGTGCATCGTGTCCAAGGTCACCGTCACCACCGGCAGCGTGGAGGGGGAGCGCAACGAGGAGAGCCTCATCCCCTGCACCATTGCCGTCAAGCTGTCCGAGGCCCCCAAGTGCCCCCGCTGCTGGAACCACAACGACGCCATCGGCACCGACGGCCATCACGCCGAACTGTGCCCCCGCTGCGCCGCCGTTGTCGGGGAGTAACCCATATCGTCAAAAAGGACGCCGCAGACGCGGCGTCTTTTTTTGCGGTCAGAGAAGTGGCGGGCGGGTGTGGGCACCCGCCCCTACGGGCACTTGCGAAGGCTTGTTGTAGGGGCCGATGCCTACATCGGCCCGCCGGGCAACGGGGCGTCCGGGAGGCCGCCCCCTACGGCCAATTTCCTGCCCGTTATTTTTCGTAGGGGCCGGCGTCCTCGACGGCCCTTAGGCTTTCCCCGGCGGCGGGGGCTTGCTCATCGGGGCGGGCCGTGATAGAATAAAGGGAACTTTTCAAAAAGGAGCCCGATTTTATGCTCTACGCCATTCTCGCCGCCGCCCTGGTGGGGGTGGATCAGCTGGTGAAATTCCTGGTCCGCCTCAACATTCCCCGGGGGGACAGCGTGCCCTTCCTGCCCCACATCCTCCAGCTGACCTACTACCGCAACACCGGCGCGGCCTTCTCCATCTTTGAGGAACACACCTGGATTCTCACCCTCATCTCGGCGGCGGCCTCGGTGCTGCTCATCGTGCTGCTGGTCAGAAAAACCTTTTCCCACCCCTTCGGCATGGTCTCCCTGGCCCTGATTCTGGCTGGGGCGGTGGGCAACCTCATCGACCGGCTCTTCCTAGGCTACGTCACCGATATGTTCCAGACCCTGTTCATGAACTTCCCCGTGTTCAACGTGGCGGATATGTGCATCGTGTGCGGCTGCATCGCCTTCTGCGTCTACTTCCTGCTGTTCCAGGGCAAGGAGGACAAGGCATGACCCCCCTCCATCTCACCGCCGACCGGCCGGGGGAGCGGGCCGACCAGTTTTTGGCCCGGATGCTGCCCCAGCTCACCCGCTCGGCGGCCCAGAAACTGCTGGAGGAGGGGGCTGTCACTCTGAACGGCCAGCCGGTGAAGAAGAACTACAAGACCGGCCTGGGGGACCAGCTGGTGCTGGCCCTGCCCGACCCCGCCCCCATCGACGTGGTGCCCCAGGATATCCCTCTGGACGTGGTGTACGAGGACGGCGACGTGATTGCCGTCAACAAGCCGGTGGGCCTGGTGGTCCACCCCGCCGCCGGCCACCCCGACGGCACACTGGTCAACGCGTTGTTATATCACTGCGGCAATTCCCTCTCGGGCATCAACGGAGCGCTGCGCCCCGGCATCGTCCACCGCATCGACCGGGACACCTCGGGGCTCATCATCGCCGCCAAGAACGACTTCGCCCACCTGTCCCTGGCCCAGCAGCTCCAGGACCACTCCCTGTACCGGGAATACGAGGCGGTGTGCGTGGGCAACTTAAAGGAGGAGACGGGCACCGTGGACGCCCCCATCTTTCGCCACCCCACCGACCGGAAGAAGATGGCGGTGAACAAGCTCCAGGGCCGGCGGGCGGTGACTCACTGGTCGGTGCTGGAGCACCTGGGGGGCTACACCCACATTCAGTGCCGGCTGGAGACCGGGCGCACCCACCAGATCCGGGTCCACATGGCCTACATCGGCCACCCCCTGCTTGGGGACACGGTGTACGGCGCCAAAAAGCCCTGGCCGGGTCTGGCGGGCCAATGCCTCCACGCCCGGCGGCTGTCCTTTGTCCACCCCCGCACCGGGGAGCGCCTCACCCTGGAGTGCCCCCTACCCCCTTGGTTTGAGGGAGTGTTGACAAAGCTGCGCTCCATGGTATAAACTTTATAAGATAAGTTTAATTGGGAAGGGAGGCGGCCGCCATCGGAAAGTTTGACGGCGTTCTGCTGGTCAGCGACTTTGACGACACCCTGTACGGGGAGAATATGCGGGTGGCCCCCGCCAACCTGACCGCCCTGGACTACTTCACCCGGGAGGGGGGGATCTTTACGGTGGCCACCGGCCGGGCCCACCCCACCTTTGCCCCCCACGCCCACTGTGCCCCCATCAACGCGCCGGTGGTGCTCTCCAACGGCTCGGCGCTGTACGACTTTGCCCAGGACCGGATGGTACATGAGACCTTCCTGCCCCAGCGGGTGCGGGAGGATTTGCAGCAGGTGGCCCGGGCTATCCCCCAGATCGGCTTTGAGGCCTACAACCACGACGATATCTACGTCTACCAGCCCAACGCGGTGACCCGCCGGCACCTGACCCGGGCGGGAGCCATCGCCTCTGAGGTGCCCATCTACCAGATGCCTCTGCCCTGGAGCAAGGTGATTTTGCAGCAGCGCAACGAGATCCTGCTGGAGACCCAGCGGTATATGCTCCAGCGGTGGGGGGAGCACTATGAGGTGATCTTCTCCAACGCCGTGCTGCTGGAGCTGACCCGGAAGGGGAGCAACAAGGGGGGTATGGTGGCCTATCTGGCCAACTATCTGGGTATCGACCCCAAGAAGATCTACTGCGTGGGGGACAACCAGAACGACATCCCCATGCTGGCCATCTCGGCCATCCCCTTCGCCCCCTCCAACTGCGCCCAGGAAGTGAAGGACTGGGGGGCCCGCATTCTGTGCTCCTGCGAGGAGGGCTGCGTGGCCCAGATCGTGGAGATTTTGGATTCCATTTATTGAAAGACAAAAAGGAACCGCACCTCACGGTGCGGTTCCTTTTTGTCTAGCGGGCCAATGAGGGCATCGGCCCCTACGGAAATCCTGTTTCAGCAGCCAGTCGTAGGGGGCGGCCTCCCGGACGCCCCGCTGCCGTCACGTTGTCCCACGGGCCGTCGGGGACGCCGGCCCCTACGCTGCTTATTTTTAATCATATGAGACTCCCGGGGACCACCAGGGAATGGGGACATCCACCCCACCGATGGCGGCCTTTCGCCTCTTTCCGCCGGAGGCGCCCATCTCTTTCTTTTCTACACATAGCCCAGCAGGCCCCGGACGGAGACCTCCCCGGAGGACAGGGCCTCCCGGGTGCCGTCGGCCCACTCCACCACCAGGGCGAACTGGTCGTCCACCTCCACCGCCCTGCCGATGCGCTCCTCCGACCCCCGGACCACCTTGATCTGCCGGCCCAGGGTGATGCAGTCGGCCCGGTAGCGCTCCAGCCAGCGGTCCCATTGCCCGGGAAAGTCACGGTCCAGCCGGTCCAGGGCGTCCAGCAGGGCGGCGGCCATCTCCGCCCGCCGGGGGGCCCGCCCCAGGGCCTGGGCCATGGAGATGGCCACCGGGGCCACCTGGGGGCCGAAGTCCGCCTCGGTCTGGGTCAGGTTCACCCCGATGCCCACTACCACATAGCGCAGGGCGGCGGTCTCCCCCTCCAGCTCCAGCTCGGTGAGGATGCCGGAGAGCTTGCGGCCCTCCCAGATCACGTCGTTGGGCCACTTGATGCCGGGGCGCACCCCGCACAGGGCCTCCACCGCGTCGCACACCGCCACCGCCGACCAGGCGGTGAGGGCGCTGACCTGCTCCAGGGGGCACTGCGGCCGCAGCAGGGCGGACAGATACAGCCCCCCCGGCGGGGACACAAAGCTGCGGCCCCGGCGGCCCCGGCCCCCGGTCTGCCGGGCGGATACCACCGCCAGTCCGTCGGGCACATCGTCCACCGCCCGCCGCTTGACCTCGTTGTTGGTGGAGTCCACCGTGTCCAGGCACACCAGCCGGGACCCCACCCGCCGGTCCGGGTTCATCAGCTCCCCGGGAGAGAGCAGGTCGGGGGAGGCCTCCAGGGCGTAGCCCCGGCGGGGGGCGGAGGAGATCACATACCCCTCCTGCCGCAGGCCCTCCATGGCCTTCCACACCGCCGCCCGGCTCACCCCCAGCTTCTGACTCATGGCCTCCCCCGACAGGGGAGCGCCCCCCTGGGCCTTCAGCAGGGCCAGCACCTCGTCCCGCAGCATTTTCATCCGTCCTTTCCGCTTTCGGGGGGCCGGAACGGCCCCCCTGCGTTTTTCTCTATTGTAGCCCGGCAAACGGATCTTTGTCAACCAAATCAATTTTGTGGTTGACATTTTTTCTATTGTAAACTATACTTAGTATCAAGTTTACAATGTATGCGGGAGGTACCACCATGAAAGTCAAGTCTCTGGTCCACGCCGCCGTCATGGCGGCCCTCATCACCCTGTGCGCCTGGATCACCGTCCCCACGGTGGTGCCCTTTACCTTGCAGACCTTCGCCATCTTTACGGCGGTGGGGGTGCTGGGGGGCAAGTTGGGCACCCTGGCGGTGGGGGTATATCTGCTGCTGGGGGCGGCCGGACTGCCGGTGTTCTCCGGCTTTGCCGGCGGCATCGGCTGCTTTGCCGGGGTCACCGGCGGCTACCTCATCGGCTTTCTCCTCATCCCCCTGGTCATGTGGGGGGCTCAGGCCCTGCTGGGCCGGGGACCGGTGGTCTTTGTGCTCTCCGGCGCCGTGGGGCTGGCGGTGTGCTACGCCTTCGGCACCGCCTGGTTTGTGCTGATGTACGCCGCCACCAGCGGCTCCGTGGGGGTGGTGTCCGCCCTGTGGACCTGCGTCATCCCCTTCCTCATCCCCGACGCCCTCAAGCTGGCCCTGGCCCTGGTGCTCAGCCGCCGGCTGGCCCCCGCCCTGACAAAGGCAAGGGCCTGACTCATATCCCGTGCCCCTGTCCCATATAGTGTTGATAAGACTCTATGTGGGAAAGGGGCATTGTCATGCCGTATGAAAGCGAACGGGGCCGGCCGGAGGGGGCCCATCATCTGATTCTGGAGGACCGGCAGCGCCTGTCGGTGTCCGGAGTGGAGGAGGTGGAGAGCTTCGACGAGACCACCATCGTCATGCACACCGCCCAGGGCACCCTGGTGATCCGGGGGGAGAACCTGCACATCGAGAAGCTGAGCCTGGACGGGGGGGACCTGAAGGTGGAGGGGGATGTGGACGCCCTGACCTATGAGGACGGCCGGGGGGATCAGTCCGGCGGCTTCTTCCGCCGGCTGTTCCGCTGAGATGGAAATCTGGGTATGGGACCAGGCCCTCTTTCTGCTGGGGGCTGTGGGCCTGGGGGCGGCGGCGGGGCTGGTATACGACCTGCTGCGCATCCTGCGGGTGCGCCTGCCCGTGCCGCTCATCGGCGGGGCGCTGGACCTGCTGTTCTGGGTGGTGGTGACGGCGGCCCTGTTCGTCTACACCACGGTGGCCGGCCGGGGGGAGGTGCGGATCTATCTGCTGGCCGGGGTGCTGGCCGGCGGGGCGGCCTACTTCCGGGTGCTGAGCCGGGGGGTTTTGTGGCTGGGCTACCGGGCGGCGGATTTTGTTGGGGCGGTGTGGCGCATTGTCACACTACCGGTTGTGGTACTGGTCAAGCTGGGTAAAAAAATCGGAAAATCCGCAAAAAAAGTCTTTCATTATCGGCGCAAGTGGTATAAAATAAATGCAATATCCGATGAAACGGAAGATACCCCCCGGTCAGACCGGGCCGCCGACGGGGAAGGAGTCGCCCATGAAACTCAAGAAAGCATCCCTTCTGACCAAACTCGTCATTCTGGCCCTGCTCATCGGCACGGCCACCGGACTGCTGACCATGCGCAGCCAGCTCCAGACCGCCCAGGCCGATCTGGCCGCCGCCCAAAAGCAGGTGGAGGAGCAGAAGCAGGTCAACGCCGACCTGGCCGACGCCGTGGAAAACAGCGGCGATCCGGAGCGTCAGGCTGACCTGGCCCGGGAGAAGCTGGGTCTGGTGGAGCCGGGGGAATATGTTTTCCAGTTCACCGATTGAATTTTGAAAGAGAGGATTTTTCAGGCAAATGGAGTTTGGTGTTGGTACGATTGTGGAAGGAAAGGTCACAGGCATCACGAAGTTCGGCGCTTTCGTCTCGCTGCCCGAGGGCAAATCGGGGCTGGTGCATATCTCTGAGATCGCCTATTCCTATGTCAACGATGTGAAGGATCATCTGAAGGAAGGGCAGGAGGTCAAGGTCAAGGTCATCGGCATCGACGAGAACGGCCGTATCAACCTCTCCATTAAGAAGGCCATGGACCCGCCCCCCCGTCCCGCCGGTCATGCCGGCCACGGCCGGCCCGGCGGTCGTGACCGGGGCTTTAACGGCGGCTTCCGGGGGAACAAGGCTCCCGCCGAGCCCACCACCTTTGAGGACCGCCTGAAGCAGTTTATGGCCTCCTCCGACAGCAAGCTGTCCGAGCTGCGCCAGGCCGAGCGCCGCAGCTCCCGCCGGGGCGGCCGTCGGTAACTTCATCCCCATCATAGTAAGGCCCCCGCATCTCCTTCAGATGCGGGGGTTTTTCCTATGTCCCCCCCACCACCTGCCACACCCCCAGGGCGGCAAGGAGGGCGCCGGACAGGGGGAGGGCGAACCGGCCCAGCAGCCGCCCGGCCACCCGGTCGGCCAGCACCCGGCCCAGGGGCAGGGCGGCCAGGGTCAGCACGAAATTGGCCAGGGAGGCCAGGGCGGGCCCCACGCCGGAGGCCCCGGCGGCCACCCCCACCCCGGCGTTGTTCACCGCCAGGGCGGCGGCCAGGGCCACCCAGCCCAGCAGACTCTTTCCGGCGGCGGGGGTATCCTCCTGTCCGGGACTGCCCAGGCTCCGCAGCCAGTCCAGCACAAACCACAGCCCGATGCCCGCCAGCACCAGCCCCCCCAGGGCCCCGGCAAAGCTCCGGCCCAGGGTCACCGCCACCCCCCGGCCCAGCACCAGGGACAGCCAGGTGATGAAGGTGGTGAGGCCGGCGATGACCAGGGTATGGGATGGGGAGGGGCGCACCCCCCGCACCGCCCAGCCCATGGCCAGAAGGACGGTATCAAAATTACAGGCGGCGGCGAACAGCACCGCCGCCGCCAGCATGGAAAACCACTCCATGGAGCACCTCCTGTTCCGCCCATTCTATTCCGGGCCGGGGCGGCGGGTGCATGGGGTGGTTTTTTATAGTGGGCTGTGTTATACTGACCTTTAAGCAACGATGAGGAGGTCTGTCATGGACAGCAAGGAAGTATTTTTGCAGATCTACCGGGAGAATATCCACCGGGAGGGCTCCGACGCCCTGCTGGACTACCTGGAGCACAGGAGCGACTTTTTCACCGCCCCCGCCTCCGCCCGGTTCCACGGCTCCTACGCCGGCGGCCTGTGTGAGCACAGCGTCAACGTCTACCGCTGCCTGGAGGCCTATCTGGAGCGGGAGCGGGTGCGGGAGCTGTACGGCCTGGACTACACCCCCGAGAGCGTGGCCCTGGTGAGCCTGCTCCACGACGTGTGCAAGATTGGCTGCTACAAGGGGGGCACCCGCAACGTGAAGGGCCCCGACGGCAAGTGGCAGAGCGTGCCCACCTTCTTCTACGAGGACAGCCTGCCCTACGGCCACGGGGAGAAGAGCGTGTACATCCTCTCCGGCTTCTTGCGCCTGACCCGGGAGGAGGCCATGGCCATCCGCTGGCACATGGGCTTCTCCGGCGACGAGGACAAGCGGCTGGTGGGCCAGGCCTTCCAGCAGTACCCCCTGGCCTTTGCCCTCAGCCTGGCCGACATGGAGGCCACCTATTTCCTGGAGAAAGACGAGGGGTAACCACCGTGGCTAGACGAGAAAACGACCTGGGGCGGGACCCGGTGGGCAAGCTGCTGCTGCGGCTGGCCCTGCCGTCGGTCACCGCCCAGCTGGTCAACGCCCTGTACAACATTGTGGACCGCATCTATATCGGCCACATCGCCGGGGTGGGGGATCTGGCCCTCACCGGCCTGGGGGTGTGCTTCCCGGTGCTGATGTTCGTCTCCGCCATCTCCGCCCTGGTGGGCATGGGGGGCGGCTCCCGGGCGGTGGTGCGGATGGGGGAGGGGAAGGAGGACCAGGCCAACGCCATCCTGGGCAACTGCGCCGCCCTGCTTATCGCCCTGTCGGTGGTGGTCACCGCCCTCTTCCTGGCGGTAAAAAACCCCATGCTCCTTCTGTTCGGCGCCACCGGGGAGACCATCGGCTTTGCCTCGGACTACCTGACCATCTATCTGGCGGGCACCATTTTTGTGGAGCTCTCCCTGGGCCTCAACTTCTTCATCACCGCCCAGGGCTTCTCCACCATCTCCATGGCCACGGTGCTCATCGGGGCGGTGACCAACATCATCCTGGACCCCGTCTTTATTTTCGGCCTGGGCATGGGGGTCAAGGGCGCCGCCCTGGCCACCATCACCGCCCAGGGGGTGTCGGCGGTGTGGGTGCTCCGCTTCCTCACCGGCAGGCGCACCAGGCTGCGGCTGCAGCGGCGCTACTTCCGCATCAGCCCCAAGGTGCTGGCCCCGGTGGTGGCCCTGGGGGTGTCCCCCTTCATCATGAACGCCACCGAGAGCCTGGTGAACATCGCCTTCAACTCCTCCCTGAAGGCCTACGGCGGCAACCCCGCCGTGGGGGCCATGACCATCTGCTCCAGCGTATTGCAGATCTTCTTTCTCCTCCTCCAGGGCATCGCCCAGGGGGCCCAGCCCATTGTGGGCTTCAACTACGGCTCCGGCCAGCTGGACCGGGTGAAAAAGGTGTTCCGGCTGCTGGTGACCTGCGCCTTCTGCTTCAGCTGCGCCGCCTGCCTGGCCCTGGAACTGCTCCCCCACGCCTTTGTCATGCTCTTCAACGACAAGCCGGAGCTGGTGGATCTGGCGGTGTGGGCCCTGCGGATCTATGTGGCGGGGATGTTCATGCTGGGCATCCAGACCGCCTGCCAGCAGACCTTCGTGGCCCTGGGCCAGGCCAAGATCTCCCTGTTTCTGGCCCTGCTGCGGAAGGTGATCCTGCTGCTGCCCCTGATCCTCATCCTGCCCCGGCTCCTCACCGGCCAGCAGGTGATGGCGGTGTTTTTGGCCGAGCCGGTGGCCGACGTGCTGGCCGCCCTCACCACCGGGGCCATGTTCCTGTGGCGATTCCCCCGCATCCTGGCCCGGCGGCGCCACGAGCTGGAGCACAAATGACAAAAAGGACGCGCTGCCGTGCAGCGCGTCCTGAGGCTGTCGAAAAAGTGGCGGGCCACTTTTTTGACAGTTTGCTATTCCCCCTCTTCCACCGCCTGGAGCTGGCCGGTCTCCCGCAGGGTGCGGCGCAGGCGGCTGAGGGTCACCTGGGTCATACCCAGGAAGGAGGCCACGTGCTTGCCGCTGACATGGCGGTGCAGGTCGGGGTAGGCCTGCATAAACCACCGGTAGCGCTCCATGGCGTCGTACTGGTACATGGCGGCCTTCACCTCCCAGTGGCGCCGGAGGGCCGACAGCAGGAATTTACTGTACAGCCGGTAGAGGTGGGGGTGCTCCTCCAGCAGCTCCAGCACCAGCGCCATGGGCAGCTCCAGCACCAGGCTGTCGGTGAGGGCCTCCACGCTGATGGTGGCCGGCTCATTCAGGGCAATGCAGCCCGTGGCGGGGGAGCCGGGCTCGAACACAAAGCAGTCGGTGATATCCCGGCCGCCGGCATCCAGGAAGAAGCCCCGCAGCAACCCCTGAATCAGGAAGGTCAGCTTGCCCAGCGTCTCCCCCTCCCGGAAGAGCAGATGCCCCTTCCGCAAGTTGCGCAGTTCACTGTGCTGGGTAAGCTTATGGATGATCGACTCATCAGACAGTCCGAACAGGTCACGAAACAGCGCTGGCAGATCCATCTCTCATCCTCCCCACATCAAATATTGGAGGTTTATTTTATCATATTTCCCCCTCTTTCTCCAATATCACAGGTTAATTATGAAAAAAATGTTATAATTCGACACCATGTTCCCCCCTTCGACCCGCCGGAGGAAAGACGGACAAGGGCCTGCCGCAATGGCGCGGCAGGCCCTTAGATTTTGTCACCGGTCCTTCCGGCCCTTGTTTCTCTTCCGGCGCCACCGGCGGAAGATTCGGCCCAGTTTGTTTCCAAACAGGTGGGACACGGCGTATCCCCCAATGAAGAGCACCAGCGCAAACAGCACCCGCTGGAGGATATGGATGACGGAGGGGGAGAACAGATCGCTCCAGGTGGCCAGGTAGTCATAGCCGTCCATCCAGGCGGACAGGATGGCCAGCACCGAGATGATGGCCAGGGAGGTGTCCATCCGCTTGGAGTCGCTGCGGTCGATGATGTCGCACTTGGTGTCAAACACCGTCTGCAGCTGGCTCTGGTTGCGCTGCATAAAGGCCAGCTGTTCCTTGATCTTGAAGGCCTGGCGCAGCATATCGATGGACTTCTGGGAGGTGGGGTAATTGACCTGAATATCCCAGAAGTCGATGGTCTTGGAGAAATTGTCGTAGATGTCCCCCACCTGCTGGAGAAAGGCCACCGGCTCCCCCTCCAGGTCCGAGGTGATGAGGCGGGTGATCTGCCGGTCGGCAATATGGATGGCCGCCTCCTCCAGCAGGATGAGCTCCATGTAGAAGAGGGTGATGGACTCCTCGTTCAGCCGCTCCCGCAGGGTGGCCTGAAAGCCGGGGGTGAACTGGAGCACCACGTTGCTGTAGGCGCAGACGAAGGCCCGGTCATACTGGCCCATGCCCTTCTCGGAATTGACGGCGTCCACGATCTCCCGGTCCACGATCTCGCCAAAATTCTCCCCCTCGGGGTAGATGGTCTCGGCCGCCAGCAGGGAGGCAATCTGGCTGGGCTTCAGGCAGCTCCTGTCCCGGGGAATCACGGCGAAGATCTTGGGGGTGCCCCGCTTGACCACGCCGTACTCCAGGCTGAGAAAGTCGAAGAAGTTGGTGTGGGCGCCCCCGCCGTCCACCACCATCAGGTTGTTGCGGATAATGTTGTCCATCAGGTGGCTGATGAGGAAGGGGGAGGAGAGGGAGTACCAGGTGAGCACGGCGCAGTCGCTGCCCGTGTCGATGGAGATGTACAGATCCACAAAGGCGGGGGCGCCGATGGGGGCGCCCGCCTGGTCGTAGTGGTCCACCGTCACCTCTCTGGTGATCTGGACCCGGATCTTGCCCAGGTAACAGCGCCAAATCCGGCCCTTGAAGGCGGCCAGATCGTCCACCTCCTCCAGCTGGGAGGGTACCCCCGCCTCATAATGGGTGCGGAAATCCAGATCCCGCAGCAGGGCCGCCGCCTTGCTGTCCCCGGCGGGGGACCGCCCCTCCAGCAGGGCCCTGGACCGGTACTGGACGGGCACCGACACGAACACGTCGGGAATCACCGCCCACTCCGCCTGGCGGGAGGGGAGCATCTCGTCCAGCACATCGTTCATCAGCGGCGGGGACAGGTAGTTCACCTTGCGCACGAAGAACACCCGGTCCCCCGCCATGCGCTCCTCGTACTGGGCCACGTTGATGAGCCGCTGGTAGTTGAGGTAGCCGTCGTACGTCAGCTCCACCGCCGCCCCCATGGACACCGCGGCACTGTCCTCCACAAAGCAGCCCACGCCCCAGTCCTCCGCCACGGCATAGCCCGCCACCGCCGACTGCTCCTTTTCCAGCCGGTAAGGGATGCCGTACCGGTCCAGCAGATGGGGGGAGGGGAGCAGCAGCTTCACCCGGTCCCCCACGGCGAAGGTGTGGGTCCCTTCCCGGGGCCTGTGGACAATCAAATAGTAGCCGGTATCAATCTCCCGGATGGTGAAGTTCCGCTTGCGGTAGATCCCCAGGGAGTCCCCGTTGGACACGTCGCTCACCAGGTGGTGCCGGGGATAGGCCGCCAGAATCAGGTCGATGAGGCAGGACCCCAGCCCCCTGCCCTGATACCCGGGATGGACCGCCACCGACAGCAGGTAGAGAATCTCTCCGGGGAGCTGGAGGACGGCCTGATGGAGCCCCTGGTCATAGGGCAGCGCCTCCCCGCCGCCCTCCCCGGCAAAGATCTGCCGGAAGGCCCCAAAATCCTCCTGCCGCACCCCGCGGTAGTCAAAGCACAGCACAAAGGCCACCAGGGCCTCCCCGTCCCAGATTCCCCGGCAGTCCCCGTGCTCCAGGCAGTAGCGGACGGCGGGGGTATAGGCCCGGCGCATCTCCTGATCCCGGGTGGCCCCGTCGGGGAAGGAGCGCATATAAAAATGATCCTCATGGAAGCACCGGCAGAACAGGTCCATCAGCGCCTCCAGGTGGCGGGCCTCCAGGTTTGCGGTGGTCATTTCAATTTACCTCGACAATATATTTTTTCAGCAGCTCCACAGGGTGGTAGGCCTGCTTGGCCCGCCGCAGGCCCGGGTCGCCCATGTCCTCCTCCCGGTTGATATAGCTCACCCCCCGGCCCTCGTAGGCCGCCGCAAACTGGTTTACCAGCATCTGGTAGGCCCCCTTGTAGGTTCTGTCCGCCTTCTCGATGTGGGTAAACAGGGTGTCGTTCACCACCTCGCCCAGGGAGAAGCCCACCACGGCCCCCTCGGCGGTGAGCACGCCACCCTCCATGCCGTACCGGTCCGGGTTGTGCAGCACCTCCAGGACCCGTTCGTTTTCCTCCCGCTCGGTGTCCCCCGCCCCGGCCCCGGCCAGATAGGTCTGGGTGAAAAAGTCCTCCACCGCCGGGGCGTTGTCCCCGGTGAGGGGGGAGAAGGCCCACTGGGCGGTCTCCCGCTTGAACTGGCTGATCTGGTTGCGCTGGCCGCTGTACCGCTTGCCCCGCAGCTCCATCAGGTCGGAGGCCAGGTAGAGGTAGTCGGCAAAGTCGGTCTGCTCGGTGATCCCGCACTGGGGACACACGGCCTGAACGTCCTCCAGATAGCACTGGGGCACGGTACACAGGCGAATGGGGCCCTGATCCCGGGCCAGCTCTCTCAGCGTCCCAAGGTTCTGCCGCATCTCGCCCCCCAGGGGCAGGTTGTAAAAGACCTGCCCCTGATTGTCCCACAGCCGGGAGTAAATCACGCCCTCATGGAGGGCATATTCCATTTTGTAAAACTTCCGCCACATGAACATACCGCCCACCGTAAAGTCGCAGGTGCGGGACTTCATCTGCCGGAAATAGGGTTTAAAAAGGGAAATATCATCCAGTGTCAGTTGCTGAAAGTCCATGATCCAGTCTCTTTTCTTCGTAGTAATCAGGGGGGCGTCTCCACGTCCCCGCAGCGCAGGCGTCCACGGAACTCCGCCTGCCGGTATGATATCCCCTCAGATCCTCGTTCCATAATACACTCTGTTTTCTGTCACAACACGTCCCTATTATCCATCAACCCGCCCCACATTACAAGCCCCTTACCTTAAATTCCCCAGTTTGTTTTCGCAAACTCCCCCAGATTTTGCCACAATGGCAGGGTAATATTTCTTAAATTACCCCTTTCTGACAAAATTCACTGTTAATCTGCCATAACGAAACAGGGCCGCCCCCTCAACTTGCGCTGAGGGGGCGGCCCGGTTTATTTTTGCTGCCGCGCCGGTTACGTCCGGGGGGTCAGCCCGGCCAGGCGGCAGAGAATGGCGGCGGTCTCCGCCCGGCTGATGCCGGTGACGCCGTGGAAGCTGTGGTCGTTATCCCCCTCCAGGATACCGGCCCGGTACCACCGGTAGACCACGTCGCCGTAGCGGTCGGACTGGGACAGGTCGGGGATATAGCCGTCGGCAATGGTATGAATGGCCTGCTTCTCGCTGTCGGGCACCGCCCGGTCCAGCAGGTCCACCATCAGGAAACGGCTGGCCTTGTTCAGCATGATGTAGGAGGGCACCTGGCCGGTGGTAAACAGGCCGTTGTCCACGCAGTAGTCATAGGCCCCCTGGTACCACGGGCCGCTGGCGGTGGGCACACTTTCCCCCTGCTCCTCGGCGTACAGCCGGGCGGTGAGGGTGACCACCTCGGCCACGGTGAGGGTGTTGTTGGGGCTGAAGCGGTCGCCGCCGGTCCCCTCCATCAGACCGGCCTGGGCGGCCTTCACCGCATAGTCGGCGTACCACTGGCTGGCGGGCACGTCGCTGAAGGAGACGGGCTCGTCGGGGTCGGGCGTGGGATCAGGTGTGGGGGTAGGCGTGGGAGTGGGAGTTGGCGTAGGGGTGGGGGTAGGCGTGGGCTGGACCTCCTCGCTGCCGCCGTCTACAGGGTAGGCCTGGACGCCGGAGCCGTCCAGCACATAGAACACGGGGGCGGAGCTGTTGGTGGAGTACCACACCACCTTGCCGTTGTAGGTGATGGGGTGGCAGCGGGACAGCTCCACCCCGTCGGCGGTCCTGATATCGGAGACAGTGCCGTCGGCGGAGTAGGTGGCGTACTGGATGCTGTCCTTATTGTAGTAATAGCCGTTGTCCCGCTTCTCAGCCATCTGCCACAGGATGTAGCCCCCCTCCTGGCTGGTGGGGACCAGCAGGGGCTGGGAGCCGTACTCCGCGGCGCCGCTCTGCCAGGCGGTGAGCTGGCGCACGGTGGTGCCGCTGGAGGAGAAATCCTCCTTGCTGGTATAGCCCAGGAAGATGTTCATGGGATCTTTTCCGATGGTGGAGGCAGCGCCCTTGCCGGTGCTGCTGTAGGCCGTCAGATAGCCGGTGGAGGTCTCCGCCAGGTCGGTGACATTGGCGCCGGTGGTATTGTCCCCCACCTGGCCGGACCAGGTGGTCACGTTGAAGGTGGTGCAGCCCTGGGCGAAGGTCTCGTTCCCCGCCTGGCTGTCGTAGCGGGACAGGGCGGCCCCTCTGGGGTAGGCGTCGCCGTGGTCCAGGGCCACCAGCCGGCCCTCGCCGTCCACCAGGATGAACTGGTTGAAGGAGTGGGACACATAGCCCCTGTTGGCGATCACGGTGTAGTAGCCGTCGGTGATCTCCATGTCGGACTCACGCACCGAGAAGGTCAGGTTGGCCTGGTGGTTCAGCCCGTCGCCGGACCGGTACATCTCATGGCTGGTACGGACATAGAGGTAGCCGTTATACTCGTCGCACCGCAGGCTGCCCGCGTCAAAGGGGATGGTGGTGTTGGCCCCCCGCACGCTGGCCTGGCCCAGGCGGTTCCAGTCCTTGTCGTATTTGACCACCCGGATGACCTCCGTATTGTTGTCCTGGCTGGGGTTTTCCTGGCCGAAGATCAGGAAATTGTAGTCCTCTCCGGCGTAGAAGCCGCCCCACAGGTCCAGCTCCATGTCCAGGTCCACCGAGGAGATCAGCTGGAAGCTGCTGTCGTAGGTCTCGGCCACCAGCCGGGGCTGGGAATTCCACTGGACGGTATTGCCCTGGCTGTCAATCACTCTGACGCCCTTGTAGTTTTCCACCCGCACCAGGTTGTCCCCGTCCTGGTACAGGTAGGCGTCCACGGGGATGGCCCAGTTGCCGTTGTAGGTGCCCCAGGCGATGGAGGATTCCAGAGGGGTGAGCTCCGTGGCCCAGGCCGCCGGCAGCATGGATATGGCCAGCGCCAGAATGCACAGGCAGGAGAGCAGGCGTAACGATCTTGATTTCATCATTCATTCTCCTTTTCATCAGATTGGGGTAATTCTTTGGGGCTTTGTCTGTTGGTGCCCCGGAATTTGTCCCCGGTTTTGGTTGGGGCCAAATTTTTTTATTTTTTTCAGCCGGCGGTCACCGTGACCTGGAAGGACACGGTGTCGGTAAAGTTCCGCGTCCCCGCCCGGGTATCCACCTGGAAGGTGACCACGCCGCTGATGGTGGCCGTGCCCGGGGCGTTGGCGATGAGCTGGCAGCTGGCGGGCTGCTGCTGGCCCACCTCCACCACCGAGGGATCGCTGCTGCTCCATGCGGTGGAGCTGAGGGTATAGCCGGAATAGAGGGCATAGGGGGTAATGTAATGATATTTGCTCTGCCCCACCCGGAGGGTGGTATCCGCAATTTGGTAATCCCAGGGCACCGTATTGCTGACCTGGACGGTAATGGTATACCGGGTGCCGGGGTCCTGGGCGGAAACGCCGGTGAGCACCGCCGTGCCGGGGGACAGGGCGCTGAAAAAGCCGCTGCTGTTGATGTACACCGCCTCCGGATTGGAGGAGCTGTAGCTCAGCCCCGCCGGCAGGCCGGCGTCCATGGGATTCAGCTCGCCCCACTGGCCCCCGAAGCTGTAGCTGAGCCCCAGCTGGGAGCTCATGTTCCGGTTCTCCACCGTTGGAGCCGCCGGGGTGGGGGTGGGCCGGGGCGTGGCCGTCGGCGTGGGCCGGGGCGTGGAGGGTGGGCGGACCGTGGGCGGGGGGGACGGGGTGGCCGTCGGCGGGGCGGAGGGGGCGGCGCTGGGGGTGGCCGACGGTGACGCCGACGGGGTGGGCGAGGGGCCGGGGGTGGCCGACGGCGACGCCGACGGGGTGGGCGATGGAGTGGCCGCCGGGGTGGGGGAGACCACGGCCAGCACCGGGGCAGTGGGCTGGGGCTGGGGCCGGGTGGCCAGCCACACGCCCCCTCCGGTGGCCAGGGCGGCGGCTACCACCAGCACGGCCAGCTTGCTGCTCAGGGTCAGGCCGCCGGCGGCCGAAGCCCCGGCGGAGCCCGCGGCGGCGGAGCCCGCCGCTGCCGCCGCGGTCAGGCCCAGGGCCCCCTTGACGGCCAGCAGCCCCCGCTCCATGGCCTGCCGGTCCACCGGCAGGTTCTGCTCCTGCAAGAACAGGGCCAGGAAGAGCAGGCCCGGGTTGAGGGCGTGCAGCCGCACCCCGTCCCGCTGCTCCCGCTGGAGGATCAGCTTCTCCAGGGCCTTGCGGGCGTAGTTCAGGCGGCTTTTTACGGTGCCCTCGGCGCATTGGAGCACCGACGCGATCTGCTTGACGGGGCACTGGTCGTAGTAATAGAGCATGACGGCGGTGCGCTGCTCGTCGGGGAGCTGGTCCACCAGCTCCCCCAGGATCACCCCTGTGTCCTGTTCGCACAGGGCCTCCTCCGGCGAGGGCTGGGGGGCGCCGGAATCCAGAAGATCAAACATAGCCTCCTCCTCCATGGCAAACTCGCGGGAGTCGGACAGCTTCTGCCGCCGTTTCAGGGCCAGGCGGACCGCCATGCCGCCGATCCAGGACCGGAGGGCCTCCGGGTCCTTCAGCTTGTCAATGGAGCGGAACACGGCGATAAACACATCCTGTACCACCTGCTCAGCCTGGTCGGGCTGCCCCAGAATCTTTATGGCCTGGAGATAGACCATGCGGTAGGCCGCCTGATAGAGCCGGGTAAAGACCTCCTCATCCCCGGCGCGGAGCCGGGCCACCGCCTGGGTGTTGGACAGATCGGGCAAAAGCTGCATATGACTGCCTCCCTTTGGAATGTTTCCGTCTGTTGGTGCCGGAAGAGATCCAACCGGTTTTATCTGGGCCCACCTTTTTTGCCGGGTTTGACTCCAGACCATTGTACCACCATTTGCAGGGCGGGGAAACCCGTTTCCCGCTCATGTTCCCGGCGGCGGGCGCATATACATCCCCCGTGAGAATCATTGCGGGGAGTGTTGCGGTTTGAAAGGGAACATCGAGGAACGCGCCTGCCGGCTGGCGCTTTACATTATAGAGAACCGTGCCACGGTGCGGGCCGCAGCCCGGCAGTTCGGCATCAGCAAATCCACCGTTCACAAGGACCTGAGCGAACGCCTGCCCTCCTTCAACCGGCCCCTCTACCTCCAGGTAAAGGGGGTGCTGGACGAGAACAAGGCGGAGCGGCACATCCGGGGGGGCATTGCCACCCGGCGGAAATATAAAGGAATCTGACAAAAAACAACCGGCGGGCTGCTGACGCAGCCCGCCGGTTTTGTAATTTTATTCCGTTTGATTACTTGGCGTAATCCACCACTTTGGTCTCCCGGATCATGTTCACCTTGATCTGGCCGGGGTACTCCAGCTCCTCCTCGATCTTCTTGGCGATATCCCGGGCCAGCAGCACCATCTGGTCCTCGCTGACCTTGTCGGGGGCCACCATGATGCGGACCTCCCGGCCCGCCTGGATGGCGTAGGACTTCTCCACACCGGGGAAGGAGGAGGTGACCTCCTCCAGCTTCTCCAGGCGCTTGATGTAGTTCTCCAGGTTCTCCCGCCGGGCGCCGGGCCGGGCGGCGGAGATGGCGTCGGCCGCCTGGACCAGGCAGGCCACCACCGTCTGGGGCTCCACATCGTTGTGGTGGGCCTGGATGGCGTGGATCACATTCTCGCTCTCCCGGTACTTCCGGGCCAGCTCCACGCCGATCTGGACGTGGGAGCCCTCCACCTCGTGGTCGATGGCCTTGCCCAAATCGTGGAGCAGGCCGGCCCGCTTGGCCTCGGCCACGTCGGCCCCGATTTCTGCGGCCAGCAGGCCCGCCAGGTGGGAGACCTCGATGGAGTGATTCAATACGTTCTGGCCGTAGCTGGTGCGGTAGCGCATCCGGCCCAGCAGCTTGATAAGCTCGGGGTGCAGGCCGTGGACGTTGGTCTCGAAGACGGCCCGCTCGCCCTCGGCCTTGATGGTGGCGTCCACCTCCCGCTTGGCCTTCTCCACCATCTCCTCGATGCGGGTGGGGTGGATGCGCCCGTCCTGGATCAGCTTCTCCAGGGCCAGCCGGGCGATCTCCCGGCGGACGGGGTCGAAGCAGGAGACGGTAATCACCTCGGGGGTGTCGTCGATGTTCAGATCCACCCCGGTGAGGGTCTCCAGGGTGCGGATGTTGCGGCCCTCGCGGCCGATGATGCGGCCCTTCATCTCGTCATTGGGCAGGGGTACCACAGAGACGGTGGCTTCCGCCACATGGTCCGCGGCGCAGCGCTGGATGGCCAGGGACAGGATCTCCTTGGCCTTCTGGTCGGCCTCCTCCTTGAACTGGGCCTCGATCTCGCGGACCTTCATGGCCGACTCATGGGTCACTTCCTCGGCCAGCTGGTTAATCAGGTAGTCCTTGGCCTCCTCGGCGGTGAAGCCGGAGATGCGCTCCAGCACCTCCATCTGGGTCTTTTTGACGGTGGCCACCTCTTCCCGGGCCTCTTCCAGCTCGGCCAGCTTGCGCTGCAGGGTGTCCTCCTTCTTCTCCATGTTCTCGGTCTTGCGGTCCAGGTTCTCTTCCTTCTGCTGCAAGCGCCGCTCCTGCTTTTGCAGGTCGGCCCGGCGCTCCTTCACCTCACGCTCGTACTCGTTGCGGGCCTGGAGGATCTCCTCCTTGGCCTCCACCAGGGCCTCCCGCTTCTTGCTTTCGGCGCTTTTGATGGACTCGTTGATGATGCGCTTGGCCTCCTCCTCCGCACTGGAGATCTCCTTCTCCGCCACGCGGCGGCGGTACTGGATGCCAAGGGCAAAAAACAGCACAGCCGCGACCACGAACGCGATGACGGCTGCTAATATCGTTTGCAACATGAGCCGGGTTCACACCTCCATTGTCTTGGATTTTTTCTTCAATCGTTTTGTTCAATTCCCGTGTGGGCAGAGGGGCCGGATTTGTCCGACCCGCACAAAAATTTGAAGAGCGTACCCCTTGCCCTTCAAAATATGCACCGAAACTATTTTAAGGCTGTACGGGCCTTCTGTCAAGAAAATTCGTCTCCGGAAGAATCCTTTCCTGCTTCATTTCCCGGGAAAGAACGGGACGCGCCGCAAAAAATGCAGCGCGTCCTTCATGTGGGCCTGACCGCCCCGGCGGCGGGGGGCTCCTCCCGCTGAAATTCCGTCATGGTGCCCCAGTACCGCTTGGGCATCTGGGTCATGCGGCATTTGGGGTTGTAGCGGCCCTCGATGGCGATGGTATCGTAAAACCGCCGCCACAGCTTCCGCCAGTCCAGCTCATCCCCCTCCGGCGGGGCCAGGGAGAACTGGTCCAGGGGGAGGATGGCCCACCTGCCCCTCTGGCAGAAGAGGGCCTCCCGGTGGGTGCGGTCATAGAGCGCCAGGGCCTCCCCGGGGTAGCGGGCGGCGAAGTGGGGCCGCAGCAGGGGGAGCACCCGGTTTTTGGGCTCGATCTCCCCGGCCAGCACCCCGCCCTGGTCGGAGAAGCGGGTGAAACCCTTGAACAGGTGGGCCTCCCGGGTCAGGTGCCGGACCGCCCGGTCCAGCGCCGCCACCCGGGGGTCGGTCAAATCCCGCACCACCGCCGGGCCCCGCTCATACCCCAGCCGCAGAAAGTCCCACAGGTGGAGCTCCCGCTCCTCCAGGCAGGTGAGAAAGCCGTAGCTCACCAGCCTGCGGCCCTGTTGGCCCAGGCTCCGGTCCAGGGAGCGGTACACCCGCCGGGCCTTTTGCTGGTCGGCCTCCACCGTCCGCTCCGGCCACAGGGTCACCCGGCCGTCCCCCTCGGTGAGGAAGCAGACCGGCTCCTCCCTGTTGGCGTAGGCCTCAAAGACGCAGGTGAGAAACCCGGCAAAGCTGCCGTCGTAGCAATAGGCAAATTTGGGCCAGTCCATGGGGACCTCCTTTCACGGGGCGGATAGTAGGGGCCGGCGTCCCCGACGGCCCGACGCCCTTTAAAACAGCGACAGCTGCTCCGGCTCGTACCCCGCCAGGGCGGGCTTTTCCAGGGCCACCAGATGGCGGAGCACCCCGTCGGGGCTCACCCTCAGCCCCTCCAGCATCCGCCCCGAGCAGGTGATAAAATACTGGGCCCGTTTGAGCACCACCCCCAGGGTTTTTAAGCCCGAGAAGGTGAGGGGCCCCACCCGCCGGGCGGTGAGAATCCGCCGGGCGGACACCACCCCGATGCCGGGCACCCGCAGCAGGCTCTCGTAATCGGCCCGGTTCACCTCCACCGGGAAAAACTCCATGTGGCCCAGGGCCCAGGCGCACTTGGGGTCCACCCGGGTGTCGAAGTTGGGGTGGGCCTCGTCCAGCAGCTCCTCCGCCCGGAAGCGGTAGAACCGCAGCAGCCAGTCGGCCTGGTACAGCCGGTGCTCCCGCAGCAGGGGGGGCTTGAACTCCCGCCGGGCGGGGAGGAGGGGGCTGGTCCCCACCGGCATATAGGCGGAGAAAAAGACCCGCTTCAGCCTGTAGCGGTCATACAACGCCTGGGTCAGGGTCAAAATATGCCTGTCGCTCTCGGGGGTGGCCCCGATAATCATCTGGGTGGACTGGCCCGCCGGGGCAAAGCGGGGGGCGTGGCGATACTTCACCAGCTCCCCCTTGGCCTGGGCAATGCCGTCCCTGATCTGGGCCATGGGGGCCAGGATGGCCTTTTTCCCCTTGTCGGGGCACAGCTTGTGGAGGCTGTCCTCACTGGGCAGCTCGATGTTGACGCTGAGCCGGTCGGCCAGCAGCCCCAGCCGCGCCGTCAGGGCCGGGTCGGCCCCGGGGATGGCCTTGGCGTGGATATAGCCGTGAAAGCCGTACTCCTGCCGCAGGAGGGTGAGGGCGGATATCATCTCCTCGGTGGTGCGGTCGGGGCTGACCCACACCGCCGAGGAGAGAAACAACCCCTCGATGTAGTTGCGCCGGTAGAAGCCCATGGTGAGCTCCGCCAGCTCCCTCGGGGTGAAGGCCGCCCGGGGCAGGTCGTTGGACCGGCGGTTGACGCAGTAGGCGCAGTCGTAGATGCAGCGGTTGGTGTAGAGTACCTTTAACAGGGAAATGCACCGGCCGTCGGCGGAGAAGGAGTGGCAGCACCCGGCGGCCATGGTGCTCCCCATGCCCCTGCCCCCCCGCCGGTCCACCCCGCTGGAGGTGCAGGCCGCGTCATACTTGGCCCCGTCGGCCAGGATGGTCAGTTTGTCCATCAGCTCCACGTCTCTCCCCCCTTTGTCCCCATTATAACTCGAACAAACGTACCAGTCAAGAGGGGAGTTCTGGAACTTCTGTTCCCCATTCCGGCCTGCAATCCTCGTTGCTTTTTCCTATTACAAGGTGTATAATTGCATAGATTATCCTTTCTGGGTTACAACGTCTGATTTATCCGCTTTATAAGGAGGATCTGTTATGCACTACACCTTTGCCCAGTATCAACAGAGCGCCGACTACATTCGCGGCAAGATCGGCACCTTTGCCCCCAAGGTGGCCATGATTCTGGGCTCCGGCCTGGGCTATATGGGGGACATTGTGGACGGCGCCGTGGCCGTGCCCTACGGGGAGATTCCCCACTTCAAGGCCTCCACCGCCCCCGGCCACAAGGGCCGGCTGGTGTTCGGAACTCTGGAGGGGGTGCCGGTGGCCGTCATGCAGGGCCGGATGCACCACTACGAAGGCTACTCCTATGAGGAGGTGGCCTACGCCGTCCGGGTGCTGCGGCTGCTGGGCTGCTCCACCCTCATCGTCACCAACGCCGCCGGGTGCGTCAACACCAGCTGGAAGGCGGGGGATCTGATGCTCATCACCGACCAGATCAAGATCTTCATGGAGTCCCCCCTGCGGGGGGAGAACCTGCCCCAGTTCGGCGTCCGGTTCCCCGACTCCTCCCACCTCTATACCCCCGCCCTCCAGGACGTGGCCCGGAAGGCCGCCGGAGAACTGGGCATCGAGCTGAAGGAGGGGGTCTATATGTACTTCCCCGGCCCCCAGTACGAGACCCCCGCCGAGGTGCGCTTCGCCCGCATCGCCGGGGCCGACGCGGTGGGGATGTCCACCGCCCCCGAGGTCATCGTGGCCGGCCACTGCGGCATGGAGGTGCTGGGCTTCACCCTGCTCTCCAACATGGCCGCCGGCATCCTGAATCAGCCCCTTACCGAGCAGGAGGTGCTGGAGGCCGCCGAGGCCTGCAAGGACAAGTTCTCCAGGCTGGTGCTGGCCTGCCTGAAGCAGATCGGTTAATCAGGTGCGGGCCGTCGGGGACGCCGGCCCCTACGCCAGATATCTGGAACAATCCGTAGGGGGCGGCCTCTGGACGCCCCGTTCCCACCGTTTTTACAACAAAAGGAGACAAGCGATATGTCCATTCTCATTCACAACTGCACCGCCGTGCTGATGGACCAGGCGGGCACCGTGCTGCCGGACGCCTATGTGGCGGTGGAGGGCACCAAGATCGTCTCCGTGGGCTCTGTCCGGCCGGAGGGGGCCTTCGACCAGGAGATCGACGGCCGGGGCAACGTGCTCATGCCCGGCTTTGTCAACGCCCACACCCATGTGCCCATGACCGCCATGCGGGGCTACGGCGACGGCAACAACCTCCAGGACTGGCTGAACAACTACATCTTCCCGGTGGAGGCCAGGTGGGACGACCGGGCCGTGCGCTGCTGCACCGACCTGGGCCTGGCGGAGATGATATCCTCCGGCGTCACCACCATCGCCGATATGTATATGCACACCGACGTCATTGCCCAGGAGGTGGCCTGCGCCGGCATCAGCGCCAACCTGAGCGTGGGGGGCGTCCTCTTCGGGGCGGGCTTTGACCCCGACACCAACCACGACTGCGTGGCCCAGCGGGAGCTGACCGAGAAGTGGCACAACCATAACGACGGTCAGATCCGCATTGACGCCTCTATCCACGGGGAATACACCTCCCGCAAGGAGCTGTGGCAGTGGATGGCCGACTACGCCAGGGAGCACGGCCTGGGGATGCACGTCCACATCTCCGAGACAAAGGCCGAGCATGAGGCCTGCATCGCCCGCCACGGCAAGACCCCCATTCAGGTGCTCAACGACTACGGCGTGTGGGACGGCCGGGCCATCGCCGCCCACTGCGTGTACACCACCCCGGAGGACTGGGCCATCATGGCCGAAAAGGGGATCTCCGCCGTCCACAACCCCATCTCCAACCTGAAGCTGGGCAGCGGCATCGCCCCGGTGCCCGCCATGAAGAAGGCGGGGGTCAACGTGTGCCTGGGCACCGACGGGGTGTCCTCCAACAACTGCACCGACTTTTTTGGGGATTTGAAGTTTGCCGCCATCCTCCACAACGGGGCAAACTGCGACCCCCTGGCCCTGCTGCCCCTGGACGCCCTGAAAATGGCCACCCGAGACGGCGGCGTCGCCCTGGGCCGCAAGACCGGCGTCATTGAGGCCGGCTATGAGGCCGACCTCATTCTGGTGGACTTCTCCCACCTGAATCTGACCCCCTGCCACAGCGTACTCTCCAACCTGGCCTACGCCGCCCACGGCTCCGACGTGGTGATGAATATGGCCCGGGGCAAGGTCATATACAAGGATGGGGACTTTTTGACCATCGACCTGGAGCGGGTCAAGCGGGAAGTGGCGGACTACGCCCTGCCTCTGCTGTTCCAGAACCATTAAGGGGGACTACCGTTGTCTAACCAGCAGAAAAAAAATAGCTTTTACGGGGCGGCGGCCATTCTGGCCATGACCACCATCATCGTCAAGGTCATCGGCGCCATCTACAAAATCCCGCTGACCGCCCTGCTGTCCGATGAGGCCTACGGCGACTTCAACGCGGCCTATAACATCTATACCTTCTTCCTCACCATCTCCACCGCCGGCCTGCCCGTGGCCCTGTCCAAGACGGTGAGTGAGTGCAACACCCTGGGCCGTCAGAACCAGAAGGCCCGGGTGTTCCAGGTGGCCTTCTTTGCCTTTTTGTTCATGGGTCTGCTCAGCTTTGTGTGTATGTCGGTGTTCTCTCCCATTGTGGCCACCTATGTGTTGAAGAACCAGAAGGCCGTCTTTGCCGTGCTGGCCCTGTCTCCGGCGGTGCTGTGTACCTGCATCTGCTCGGCCTTCCGGGGCTACGCCCAGGGCCATATGAACATGGTGCCCACCGGCGTCTCTCAGGTCATCGAGGCCGTGTCCAAGATGTTTCTGGGTCTGGCCCTGGCCTTCCTCATCCTCAACTCCGCCATCCCCGACGAGGATCTGAAAAACCGTCTGTCCGCCTCCGGCGCCCTGCTGGGCGTGTCCATCGGCTCCATTCTGTCGGTGGGCTATCTGGCCGTCAATCATATCCGCACCAAAAAGCAGCACACCGCCCGCTCCAGCGACGTGCCCAACAGCGGCAGAAGCATCCTCTCCCATCTGCTCAAGCTGGCGGTGCCCATCACCCTCAGCTCCTGCACCCTGTCCATCGTCAACCTCATTGACACCAACCTGGTGCAGAGCCAGCTGCAAACCGTATTTACCGCCATTCAGGACGGCCTCACCGGCATCTCCAACAGCGTGCTGGACATCTTCCCCAAGTCGGTGGCCATCTTCCAGGAAAATCTGGCCGCCTTCCAGGCGGAGGTACTCACCAATCCGGACACCAAGCTGGACCCCATTCTGGACTCCGCCCGGGGGCTGTACGGTATCTACGGCAAGACCATGAGCATCTACAACCTGCCCTTTAACCTGATGGTGCCCTTTACCGCCTGCATCGTGCCCGCCGTGTCGGCCTGCATCGCCCGGCGGGACCGGCTGGGAGCCCACCGCACCACCGAGTCGGCCATGCGTATCTCCGCCCTCATCGCCCTGCCCTGCGGCTTCGGCCTGTTCGCCCT
>CALWXZ010000021.1 GCA_944385625.1 uncultured Flavonifractor sp.
GCGGCGGCCTCCAGGGCGAAGGCGTCAAAGGTGTTGACAATGCTGGGCACCCCGTCCCGAATCAGGGTATTGGTCTCTGGGTTGATCTTGATCTCCGTCGTGTCCGGTACCTGCTTGACACAGACAAGTATATTCATTGATTTCATCCTCCGTTACTAATGGTTTCCAATTCCTGCTGGCCGGATGGGTTGTTTGTGGTCATAAACTCTGTTGCTTTTCCACGCTCTCGTGGTTTTCGGTTTTTCGCAGCAGCCGTTTCCGCCGGTACTCCCGGGGCGTCAGTCCCACCTTTTTCTTGAAAAGCCGGCGGAAATAGTTGCTCTCATCATATCCGACCTGAGCCGCGATGGTCTCTATGGTTTCATTGGTGGTACACAGCAGCTGCTTTGCCTTTTCAATGCGCCGCTCTATAACATAGTCAATGAAATTCATGCCGGTCCGCTTCTTGAACAGGCTGCTCAGGTAAAAGGAACTGATATAGATCTCCTGCGCTACCATGGTAAGGGAAAGTTTGTTGCCAATGTTCTTTTCAATAATGGCCTTGGCCCGCTCAATCTGCTCCTCGCCGACCTCGGTAAAGTGGTGGTTGGCCACCTCCGCCATACTCTGAATATATTCCAGGAGGCTGTCGTACAGTGTCTGCATATCCAGGATCGCCGGCAGCTGGGTCATGTAGTGTTGATAGAGATAGGCCTCCTCATCCTGAAATGGCTTGCTTCCCTGATGATCTTTGTCATCCGCCATTTCTTCAAAAATCCGCGTCAGAATATGTTTGGACATCAGTTTGGCTTCCCACAAAGCCCTTTGGTCCTGTTCGGTATAGGTCTTCCACAGCTTCCGGAACTGCTCTTTGCTGCCCTCCAGATCGCCCGCTTTGAGCGCCCAGATCAGTTCCTCCGGAATATCGTCGGAACCCGTCTGTTTTTCCGGGACCTCCGGCGGGCTGACCGGTACGGGCTTGGGGGCCTCGGCAATCTTATCGATGGCCTGATAAAGCTCCTCCGGATTCAATGGTTTGAGCAGATAGTCGCAAGCGCCCAAACGGATCGCAGACTGGACAAAAGCAAAATCGCCAAAAGCAGATAGTATAATCACATTCAGGTCCGGAAGTAAATCTTTCATATTTCCCAACAGCGTAAGACCGTCCACGCCCGGCATTTTCACGTCAACAACCGCGATATTCGCACGACTTTGAAGAATCAGATCTTTCCCTGTCTCACCATTGAGTGCCTGCCCACAGTACTGGATCTCTGGTCTGTCCCGCCTCAATAGGAACTCGATTGTTTTACCTTCCAACGGGTAGTCATCTACCACAACGAGCCTTAAATCTTTCATCCTGTCCACTCAAAATACCCCACTAGCGCGAAATATGGTTTATATCATTCCAGCAAAAAGAGCGATAATCTGTCGGTCACCAGAAAGGAGGGGACTTTCTGGTGACCGACCGGTCAAGTTATGCCTCGATCACGTACCAGAAGTCTTCCAGATTGCTGGCATCGCACCAAGACGCGCTGTATCTCAGGGAGATGGGCACACGGTGCTCACCGTCCATGTACATCCGCATGAAGCCCAGCACCGCCTCGTTCATGGGGTTGAAGCTGTGGAACACGGTGCCGCTGAGATAGCCCTCTTCAATGAGCTCCAGCTCATAGGTGGACCCGTCAAAGCCGTATACGAAATAGTCGCCGGCAGCGTGGCCGTTGGCCTTGATGGCCTGGCAGGCGCCCACCGCCATCTCGCCGTTGCCGCAGTAGATGGCGTCCACGTCGGGATAGGCCTGAAGGATATCCTCGGTGGCGGAGTAGCCCAGCTCACGGTCCAGGTCGGCATAGACCTCGGTGACTACCTCGATGTTGTCGTACTGGTTGATGATGGACATGAAGCCGTCATAGCGCTCCTGGGCCAGCTCCAGACCGTAGGTACCCCGAAGGATGGCCACGGTGCCGCCGTCCTCGCCCAGGTCCTCTACGCACTGATAGGCGGCCAGCTTGGCGGCCTCGTAGTTGTCGGTACACGCCTGGAGCACCACGTCGCACTCCTCCGTGTTCAGAATACGGTCAATGGTGAACACCGGGATGCCCGCGTCATTACACAGGCGCACGGTGGCGGCGGCAGCGTCGGTATTGACCGCGGAGAGATAGATCAGATCGCAGCCCTGGCTAATCAGATCCTCCACGTTGGACAGCTCCTTGGCGGAGTCCTCATCGGAGGACAGATACACAAATTCAAACCCATAGTTGGGCGCGTGCTCCTCCAGATAGTTGATCCAGTTTACAAACACGGGGTTGTTCATGCTGTTCACGCAGAAGCCCAGCTTGTAGGTGGTGTCATAGCTCTGGGCGTTGTTTCCCTGGAAGGTCCCCTCTCCGGCCCCGCCTTGGGAGGCTGTTTGGTTTTCGCCGCCGGTCTGGGGATCATCCCCCGAGCAAGCAGACATGGCCAGTACCATCATTGCGACTAGGAGCAGGCTTACCAACTTTTTCATACATATTACCTCCTTCATTTTTCAGGGAAGCCACTAAAGAAATTTGTGTACCCGCATCATGCCGGCCGATCCGGCAAAATGCCCTGTTCCCGCTTACTCTTTGCTTCTCTGGGCGGTGGCGCTCTCCAGCAGAACGGCGCCCAGGATCACGATGCCCTTGACGATATCCTGCCAGTAGGAGGACACGCCCAGCAGATTCAGCGCGTTGTTCAGCACGCCGATAATCAGCACGCCCACAAACACCAGGCCCACGGAGCCCTTGCCGCCGTCCAGGCTGACGCCGGCCAGCACGCAGGCCGCGATTGCGTCCATCTCAGCACCTTCGCCGGCCGTGGGGGTAATGGAGGACAGCCGGGCGCAGGTGATAAAGCCAGCAATGGCGCAGCACAGGCCGCTGATGATATAAACAATGATCTTGACCTTTTTGGGAGAAACACCGGAGAGGTGGGCCGCCTTCTCATTTCCGCCAACCGCGTAGATGTGACGGCCAAACTTGGTCTTCTCCAGCACAAACCACGCCACAACAAACATGACAACCATGATGAGCACCGGCATGGGAATGGGACCCAGAGAGCCGACGCCGAAGAAGTTGTCAAATCCGCTGCCCGGAGAACGCACGGAGGTGCCTCCGTCCGCCACCTGGGTGGCGCCTCGGCAGATGGTCATGGTGGCCAGGGTGGTGATAAAGGGAGCAATCTTGAAGCGGGCCACCAATACGCCCTCCAGCAGGCCCACCAGCAGGCCCACGGCAATGCCGATCAGGATGCAGATGACCCAGTGCAGACCGCTCTCGCCCATCAGGGCGGAGGTAGTAGCAGTCAGCGCCAGCAGCGAACCGACCGACAAGTCGATGCCGCCGGTCAATATGACAAAGCAAACGCCGATCGACAACGCACCGTTGATGGAGACCTGCCTGGCGACACTTTGCAGGTTAGACGGCCGCAAAAAGGAATCTGTCATAAACGAAACAGCGACACAGATCACCAGCAGGACCAGAATGATGCCATATTTCCGGAGCATTGCCGCCCCACCGAATTTCCGCTTACTTAAGGTCATACTGCTACACTCTCCTTTTTTGTGCCAAATGCGCAAAGCGTGATCGCTTCTTCCGTGGCCTCATTGTGGGCAAATTCGCCGGTAATCACGCCGTCATGGAATACCACAATCCGGTCGCTGATTCCCATAATCTCCGGCAATTCGGACGAAATCACGATGACCGCCACTCCACTGGCCTTCAATTCATTGATGATCTGATAGATATCCCGCTTGGTCCCCACGTCGATGCCCCGGGTGGGCTCGTCCAGGATGAGCAACTTGGGCTTGGTAATGAGCGCCTTGGCAATCAATACCTTCTGCTGATTGCCGCCGCTGAGCTGCTGAATTTCATATTTCAGCGACGGAGTTTTTACAGACAGCTGCTTCACCATGCTGCTGCACAGCTTCTGCTCCTTCTTGTTGCTCAGGATGAATCCGTTTTGGATCTCCTGCAGGGAGGGAAGGGTCATATTGAAGTCCACCGGAGTATTGGTTACGATGCCCTCCTTCTTTCGATCTTCCGTCAGGTAGTAGATACCCGCCTTATGCGCTTTGGACACGGACTTCGCCTCAAAGTGTGAGCCATTGAGTATGAATTCTCCGCTCTCCGGTTTCTCGATCCCCAGAATGCACTTCATCAGCTCGGTGCGCCCCGAACCAACCAGACCGTAAAGCCCCAAGACCTCGCCGGAGCGCGCCTCCAGCTGAACCTTGTCTCCAAAGTTTTTCCGCTTGACGTCATGGATGTTCAAAACCACGTCGCCGGGCTTACCCGGCACATAGGGGTATTGTTCGGAGAGATCCCGGCCAATCATCAGGCGGATGATGTCCGCCTTGGTGCAGTCTCCAATGTTCCCGCTGCCCATGTAATGACCATCACGCAGAACGGAAAACGTATCGCAGATCTCCGGCAGCTCATCCAGACGATGGCTGATGTAGATCAGCGCCTTGCCGGCCGCTTTCAGTTCCCGAATGATATCAAAGAGCACCACCGTCTCCTTGTCGGTCAGAACATCTGTGGGCTCGTCCAAAATAACCACCTTGGACTCCATTTGCAGCGCTTTCCCAATCTCCACGATCTGCTGCTGCGCCACGCTGAGGTTGGATACCACTGCCGTGGGGTCCAGGTCAATTTTAAAGCGTTCAAACAGCTCCTTGGTCTTGCGGATGGTATACCGCTTATCCACCATGCCCAGTACGCCGATCTTTTCCTTTCCCAGGAACACGTTCTCCGCCACGGTCAGGCCGGGGATCAGATTCAGCTCCTGATGGATGGCCACAATCCCCAGCGCCTGGGCCTTCTTAACATTCAGCTTGGGCAGCTCCTGCCCCTCCATGAAGATTTGTCCCTCCGTCGGAAGGTAGGCCCCGCAGAGTATCTTAATCAGCGTAGACTTTCCCGCGCCGTTCTCTCCCAACAGGGCATGGACCTCTCCTCCTCGGAACTGCATACTCACATCGCTGAGTGCAACCGCCTCGGGGAAGACCTTCGTGATATTTTTGACTTCAAGAATACATTCTCCCATCTTCGACTTTATTCCTCCGTATCGCTAAATTTGTTAGGAAAAAGTTTCGATCTCCTGAGAACTGCCAAATGAACTCCGCCTGCCGGCGCTGCTGTGTCTGTTGGCGCTTATGTCGTGAAGAAGTTGGGATCGGCCATGAGTCGGGCCCCATATTCAGCCATCTCATGGTCCTGCATCCCCGTACCGCCGCTGATCCCCAGGCCGCCGATGATCCTGCCCTGGTTGATGAGGGGTACGCCCCCCGCTACCACCACAATTTTGCCGTCGCCCAATTTGTCCATGCCGTAAGAGGACTGACCAGCCCCCACCTGCTTTCCCAGCTCCAGCGTGGAGGTCTTGAGCGCCACGGCCGTATACGCCTTTCGCATCGCCAGATCAAAGCTAATCAGAAACGCGTCATCCATGGCGTGTACGGCAATCATGTTGCCTGCGGGATTGCAGACCGCCATGACCATCTTGAGTCCTTTTCGCTTGCTTTCCAGTTCCACCAGATCCATCAGCTTTTTCGCGCTGCCGAGCGAAATATCGTTGATCTGGTCCATATATCTGGCCACTTCTTGCATGAGTATCTCGCTGCTATAGCAGGACATCCTATCTCCCCTTTCCCGGCCAAATTGTCCGCCTTTTTTCTGTCTATTGGAGCGTGGTATCTACCGGGCCTGAAGCGCCGCGGAGCCTCTGCAGTCAGTTCACCTCCGTTCCTCTCCCGGCTTCAACAGCGCCGGCCCTGTTTCCGTGTTTCAAAGTCCGCATCCAATTGAACGGTTATTTTTCTTTTCCATAAGTTGTTATGTATACCTGACAACCCATTATACCAAAGTACGCTCTCCATACTCCACGGTAATATTTTCCTCCGCCGGCTCCTTGTGAAGCGGAGCCGCGCCGTTACACATACAGTCCGGGAGAAGGCGCCGCGATCACGGAGGTGGCAATCAGCATACCTGCCTCGGCCACAATGCGCGCGCCCTTTTCCACAGAGCTTCTGACCGCGCTCAGTTCCCCGCACAGATAGACAATGCCCTTTCCGCCCATACCTCTGGCCAGCCGGATTTCAAGCAGCTCAATATTGGCCGCCTTGGCCGCAGCGTCGCCGGCCAGGATGGCGTTGGACGCATCCGCCGTCTCGATGATGCCCAGCGCGTCGTGCATGGTGGCCGTCGTGGTCCCCACAAGCGCCGGAATCACGTCCTCATGGACATTGGCAATGACAAAGCTGGAGATATATGTGCCGGGGCTGTAGTTTTTCCCGGTTTCCACAGCCGTGTTGACCGCGCTCACATCTCCCGCCACCATGGCGATGTGCTTTCCAGGGCAGAGGGTAATGCACTGGATCAGCCGGACACTGCCGCTTTTCAGCATGGCATCGGTGGCCTCCACTCCCTTTGCAATGCTCCGGTATTCAATCATTCCAATCGCGTTCATTGCGCTGTCCCTCCTACCTGAATCGTTACAGAGTCGGCATGGATGGCCTCCACCCGGCCTGCCAGCGGGGTGAAAATCCGGCTCCCCATGGCGCCCTCCGGAATCTCAGCCACCATCTGTCCGGCCTCCACCCAATCTCCGGCCTTGACCACCGGGACGGAAGGGGCCCCCACGTGCTGGCGGAGAAGCAGCGTCAGCTGTTGGGGCGCCGCCTGGGCCTGCATGGATACGTCAGGGCTGTCATAGTGCCCGATACCCAGCCGGCTGACCAGCCGTTTGGTGGGAATGCGCCGGTATTCCCGCTCTTCATGTACCGTTACCGCCTTGCCCTTGTAGGGATTGGGCGTCTTTTCCCTGGCCAGAATCCCCTTCAGCATCTGGTTTACCCGGCGGGGCGACAGGCCCATGGTGCAGGCGTACATATCGCAGGCGCCGCACTCGGAGCACAGGTAGGCCTGCGGAATGGCCGCCGCGCCCACCTCCCAGGCATAGCTGGCGGCGAGGATGGTTTTATTGGGCTCGATATCATGTCCCAGCAGATGCCGGGGGCACAGATCCGTACACAGGCTGCACTGACAGCACACCGATTTCGCCTGGCGCAGGATGGCTTCCAGCGGCGTGATCCGGTTTTCGATCACCGGGTTGTCTCTGGGCAAAACCAGCAGGGCCTTTGTGGTCTTGGTAATGGGGTCCTTGGGCGCCTTCAGCTTCCCCATCATGGGTCCGCCGTCCAAGATGGCCACCGTCTCGTCCAGCACGCCGCCGGCAAGGGCCACCGCCTCCTGGGCGCTCAGCCCCACGGGCAGCTTGTAAGTACCGGGCCGCTCCACCTCTCCGGCAATGGTGACCCATTTGTTGGCCACCGGCACTCCCTGCTGGGCCTGTCCCAGGTTCCACAGCGTCTCCACGTTCAGGACCACCACGCCGCAGTCCAGGGGCAGTCCGCTGGACGGAATCAGCCGCCCGGTCACCTCATAGACCAGCACCTGCTCGTCCCCGGCGGGATACTTGTCCTCCAGGGGATGGACCCGGATATAGGGATAGGCTCTGGACGCCTCCTCCACCACCTGCAATACCTCCTGGTGCTTGGCCTTGATGGCCAGCGCCGCTTCCTTGGCGCCGCATTCCACCCGGACCTGGTCCAGTATTCTCATAAGCTCGGGGGCATAGGTCCGCATCAGGACCTGATCCACCGTAATCAGGGGCTCGCACTCCGCCCCGTTGATTAGGATCGTATCAACCTGGGCGTTGAGCTTAACATGGGTGGGAAAGCCCGCGCCGCCCGCGCCCACCACGCCATAGTCCCGGGCCAACTGCTTCATGGTAGTACTCACTATCTCTCCTTCTTTCTATCCGCAGACATCGCCATATTCCGGCAGGCCATTGCGATTCCCAGCGGCGTCACCAGCAGCGGGCGCTGGGGAAGAAGCACCGGGATGCCCAAAAACTGTTCCATCAATGCTGCAAATCCGGGAAAGGCGCACGTTCCGCCCGCCAGATAGACGGTGTCAACTTTGTGCCCCCGCAGATAGTTCTGCGTGATTGTGGCCACCTTTTCCATCACCGGACGTACCATGGGCAAAAGCCGTTTCTGCTGCTTCACATCCCGCTTTCGCTCTTCCGCCTCCGAAATGGAGATTCCCAGCCCGCCGGCCAAAACCAGGTCAAAATGGGCGCCTCCCGTGGCCTGGTCCGCCGAAAAAACCACCTTGCCGTTTTTCAAGACCGAGATGCCGGTGGTTCCGCCGCCCACATCCACCACCGCGCCGTCCTTGATATCCATGACCAGAGCGGCCGCAGTGGGCTCGTCAATGATGCCCTGCACCTCATAGCCGGCCGCCTCCAGAATGTTGGCGGTTATCTTTCCGTTGTCCTGTTCCGTACCCGGCGGAACGGCGCTGGCCACCCGGGTCAGCGGCCGTCCCAGCCGCTCTTCCAGCTTCTGCTTCTGGGATTCCACCAGCTCTACCGCCCGAAAATAGTCCACCACCATGCCTTCCCGCACAACGCTTCCGGGCATGATCTCGCCGTCCACCGGCTTTCCATCCTCATCCAGCACCACGGTGACCACATTGGCCGTGCCAATGTCTACACCGGTATATAATTGTTTCGCCCCATTGGCCGGCCGGCCGTCATGGCCGCCGCCCATACGCAGTTCCAGCGCCTTGACACGCTCGTTCGCCTTTTCCAGCGCCATAGGCTACATTCCCCCGTTTTCCCGCATAAGCCGCCTGGTCATCTCCGCAATGTCTGTCCGCTCCCAGGGGAGGGAGAGATCGCTGCGCCCAAAATGCCCATATGCGGATACAGGGGCAAAAATGGGCCGCCGCAGGTCCAGCCTGCCAATGACCGCCGCAGGTCTCAGATCAAAGACCGCCTTTACATAGTCCTCCAGTAATTCCTCGCTCAGCCGCCCTGTCCCATGGGCGTCCACCCGCATGGACACCGGCTCCGGCACGCCGATGGCATAGGCCAGAGACACGGTACACCGTCTGGCAAGCCCGGCGGCCACAATATTTTTGGCCACATACCGGGCGGCATAGGCGCCGCTGCGGTCCATCTTGGTGGGGTCTTTTCCCGAAAAACTGCCGCCGCCATGGGGCGCCACTCCTCCGTAGGTGTCCACCATCAGCTTTCGTCCGGTCAAACCGGTGTCCGCCTGGGGACCGCCCTCCACAAACCGTCCCGTGGTATTGACCAGAATCTTGGTGTCCCGGTCGATCAGCCCCGGGGGCACCACAGGCTCCACCACCTGCTGGAGCATATCCTGCAGGATCTTCTGGTTGGAGACGTCGGGGTCGTGCTGGGCCGCCAGAATCAGAGAGGCGCAGCGGAGGGGATTTCCCTCCGGATCGTACTCGATGGAGACCTGGCTCTTTCCGTCGGGGCGCATCCAGGGCAGCGTTCCGGCGTTTCGTATTTCGGCCATACGCTGACACAGGCGGTTTGCCAGGTGGATGGACATGGGCATGAGCACCGGCGTCTCATCGCAGGCAAAGCCAAACATCATCCCCTGATCTCCGGCGCCGATGGAATCCGCCTCGCCCAGCCGTCCCACCTCGCCCATCCGGTCCACGCCCAGCGCAATGTCGGGGCTTTGCTGGTGAATATTCACAATCATCGCACAGGTGTCCGCACAAAAGCCCAGCTTGGGATCATCATAACCAACCTGGCGGATGGCTTTCCGGGCAATCTCCACATAGTCCACCTGACACGCGGCGGTGATTTCGCCCGCCAACACCACCGCGCCGCTCATCACCATGGCTTCACAGGCAACTTTGGCACTGGGGTCTTCCGCCAGAATCGCGTCCAGGATCTCGTCCGCAATCCGGTCGCACAGCTTATCCGGATGCCCTTCCGTGACCGCTTCCGACGTCACAATACGGTTTCTCACCTTGCTCCCTCCTTGCCGGTGTGCCCCTTGTCAGAACCCAGATTTCAGGCCTTTTCCGCAACAGCTTTCATCGCCGTCTCCACGGCTGCCGACTCGCCCAGCAAAGCCAGCGCCACTATGTGCTGGGGACAGCTCCCGTTCAGTTCCACCGGATAAACCGGAGCCGCTTTCTGTGCGATGTCCCCCAGGTACAGGACATTCACCACATTGGTCTGAATCAGCCCCACCGCGTCCACATCCGACAGATCCAGCCGGTCGCTGCAGCTTTTGGGCATCCGCCGCATCAGCATCTCCAGGATATCCGGTCCTGGCCCATGGATAATTCTTGCATTGGATAGCGACACCGGGACCACCTCTCTCACATCGCCGCGGCCTTTTTGCAACTCCCATTTCGCTGTGGCAGAACCACCAAATCGCCCCTGCATTTCAGCTCTTGTTTTAGCTATAATGTATCATGGACTGGCCGTGTCAGAATAGGCAATAATCTGTTGTTTGTGCTACATTTTTTGTCGTATCTTGTCTATTGCCAAAGGGCAAACTTTAAATTTTTTCAGTTTCGGCGATCCGTCGGGTTTTTTCCTTTTAAAGACAGCAAAATAAGATAGGAACTGCACAAGACAGCGCATATTTCATATGGATTCAAATAAATGGTATTTTTCGCCGCGCCCAAGGCGGTCTTTTCAGGTCCGTCCGGGTTACTTCCATTCAAAGACGCCACGGTTCAAAATGGCCTTCCCGCTGTTGCGGTCCACAAAGCGGAAGTAGGCGCGCCCCTTCTTTATCTTCCAGATCTGGGTCTGGATGGGGGTATCCGGCAGCAGGGGGCTGCTCATCTGGGCGGCCATCCGGGTCATGCGCTCCGGCTCTCCGGGGATGAGCGCGTCGATCAGCATACGGCAGGCAAACCCGAAGGAACACAGCCCCTGCACGATGGGCTGGTCAAACTGCATACTTTTGGCGTACTCCGGGTCCACATGGATCAGATTGGTATCCCCAGTCAGCCGGTAGAGCAGATTCTGAACGGGCGAGATGTAGTCGTCGGCGGCTATATCGGGCTCCCGCTCCGGAATCTCCACCTTACTTCTGGGCATCTCTTTTCCGCCAAAGCCCCCCGCCTCGTGGAAGAAGGTGGAGGAAAAATTGGTACACACCAGATTGCCCGCCTCATCCCGCACATCAATTCTGGTTTTGACCACCGCGCCTCTGCCCTCGCCCCGGTCATACACATCCACAATCTGGTCCTGCCACTGGAAGGTCCCCTTCATGGGGTCGATGGGCCGGTGCATGATGATCTCATGATCCATATTCAGAAATGCGATGGTGGGCTTGATGATCTCATCCGCCAGCATGGAGGCGGGAAGGGGCATCCACTGTCTGGGCCTGACGTTGATCGTGGCCCAATAGGGCACGGTGCCATAGGTGGGAATGGCCTTGAGATACTTCTCGTAATAGTAGGGCAAATCCTCCTTATGGGCGCCTACCGCCAGGGCATACAGGGCCACATCCCGCCAGTTATACTCCATATAGCGGGGTTCCATCTTTTGTCCAATGAGCAATTTTGCCAAGTTGACCTTTCTTTTCACACAATTCCACCCTTTCTATCTCGGGGTATCCCGCTTTGTTCCCAACGTGCATCCCACCGGAGCGCCCTGTTCCAGCTGCCTGTAGCAGCTGTCGCAGAAGCGGCACACCCTGCCCGGGTCCAACTTGCCTTTTTCCAGAAGATCGGCGGCAAAGTCCGGATCGGCCAGCGCCTGCCTTCCAAATCCGGCCAGATCAAACCAGCCCCCCCACAGTCCGCCGGCGGCCACATTGGCCCCAAACTGCTGAAACCAGGACAGCCCCGTGGCCACCGTTTTGGCCTGAGGCGCCGCGTACTTCAGTTCCCTGGTGGCGCGCAGCAGCGTCTCCACGCCGGCATAGGGAAATATGGGGGCATCCTTCTCCACCACCGCCAGATAGCCCCTCCCCCAGGGGATACACCGGGGCATCATGCTGGTGATGTTGAAGAGGCATACCCCCAGCCGGGCCAGCCGGGCCACCAGCCGCCTGGGCTCCGACAGGTCCGGTTTCATCACGCCGGGCTCCGCCGCCATGCCCCAGCCATATGGATAGGGTATGGCGTCATATGCGTTGAGCCGCACCGCAAGATCCAGGCCCTGGCCCAGTCTGGCCCGTATGTTAGCGATCACATTGCGTATCAGCCGGGTTCTGTTTTCATAACTGCCCCCGTAGGGCCCCGCTCGGGTATAGGCCGCCAGCAGCTCCCGCGTCAAATAATTGTGGCACAGCTTCAGATCCACCGCGTCAAAACCGGCTTCCGCGGCCAGGACCGCGGCCTGGGTCAATTCCTCTTCCAGCCGTGCCAGGCGCTCATCGCTTACGATGGCGGCCTGCCGGCCCGCCCCGTCCAGATACGGATTGTAAAAGGCCGCCTGAGGCGCGGGCGCGCCGCCGGCATCCACGGCGGCCCGGCCCGAGTGGGTCAGCTGGAGCACCTTGTAGGGGACATGGCCCCAGCGCTCTCCGGCGGCCCGGTCCACGCCCCGCACCAATTGGGCCATGGCCTTTACCGTGCCGGAATGCAGGTACATCTGATGCGGGTTATCCCGTCCGTCTCTGGAGACAGCGCAGGCTTCAAACCAGATCACCCCGGCCCCGCCCCTGGCAAAGCCCTCGTAGCGGGCCCGGGTCCGCTGGGTGGGCGCTCCGTCGTCCGTGCAGTCGGCGCCCTCCAGCGGCTGCACCACGATGGCATTGGGGGCCCGGCCCCGTCCCAGCTCCACGCTGCGAGCCAGTATGGACAGATCTTCCGACACCGGCAGGCGCAGGCCGCTTTGGAGCAGGGCCCTCTGAAATTCCGACACCCGGTTCATCTGATTAAAATGGTAGGGATGGACCAGCACTCCCATAGCAACATCCCCCATGGGCCTATATTTTTGAAATGGGCTGTCTCAAGATAACAGACAGCCCATTTCTCACTTCTACCACGACTCAGCGTATTTGTAGAATATCCTGTAATTCTTTTCTTCTGGGAGCGGTGGGTTTCTCATCCGGATAACCCGCCGCCACCAACGCGATCAGCGTATCGGTTTCAGGCAGCTCCAGCAGCCTGACCACTTCATCCAGCGGATAGCCGCCCATAATCAGGGTTCCGATGCCCAGATCCCACGCGGACAGGCACAGCGTCTGCACCGCGATGCCGCCGTCCACCATCAGCCACTCCTCCGGGGTGTGGCTGGAATACGGAAGGGGCTGGCCCCGGTTGAGGCCGGACAGCCCTCTGCGGCCCACCACGGCAAACAGAGCGGGCGCCTGTTCCACCACCTGCTGGTTGTGTTCCACACAGCAGGCGCCAATGGCGTTTTTCAGGGCGCCGTCCTGGATGCAGATATAACGTATGGCTTTGGTATTGGCCCAGGAGGGAGCGAACCGGGCCCCCTCCACAATCTGCTCGATTACCTCGTCCAGCAATTTCTGGCTGCGGTAGCGCCGAATGCTTCTGCGCTGTAGGATACATTCCTTCGCTTGCATACCAACCTCCGTGTTTTCTGTCCTTTGGCCAAAAGCGCCGGTTTAGCGCAGTACCTCCCGGGCGATGATATTCTTCTGGATCTCAGAAGTGCCCTCGTAAATGGGAATGATGCGGGCGTCACGGTACATCCGCTCGATGGGATAGTCGGTCATGTAACCATAGCCGCCATGGATCTGCAGGGCCTTGTTGGTCACATACACCGCGTTCTCCGCCGCGTAGTACTTGCACATGGCGGCGATCTTGGTGGCGGGCTCCTTGCGGTCCAGAGTATTGGCCGCCTCATAGATCAGGGCCCGGGCGGCCTCGGTCCGGGTGGTCATATCGGCCAGGTACCACTGCAGGCCCTGGAGCTTGGACAGGGGCTGACCAAACTGGACCCGGGTCTTCATGTAATCAACCGTGGCCTCGATGGCGGCGTCCGCAATGCCCAGGGCCTGCGCCGCCATACCCACGCGGCCGCCGTCCAGCGCCATCATGGCGATCTTGAAACCCTGGCCCTCTTGTCCGATCAGATTGCTGCGGGGCACCCGGCAATCCTCAAAGATCAGCTCGGACACCACCGCGGCGCGAATGCCCATCTTCTCCTCGGTCTTGCCGATGGTGAAGCCGGGCGTGCCCCGGTCCACCAGGATGGCGGACATACCCTTGGTCCCCTTGCTGGGATCGGTCAGGGCAATCAGGACCACGAAGTCGCCCTCCTCGGGGCCCATGTTGCTGATAAAGCACTTGGTGCCGTTGATGACATAGTCGTCCCCGTCCACCACCGCTCTGGTCTTGGCGGCGGACGCATCGGAGCCGGCGCCGGGCTCGGTCAGGGCAAAGGCGGCCACCTTACCCATGGCGGCGGCGGTAAGGTACTTCTGCTTCTGCTCCTCCGTACCCAGGCGCATAATGGCGTCCAGGGCCATGGTATGCACCGACACCACCTCGGCGGTACTGGCACACTTTTTGGCCAGCTCCGAAATAACCAGCGCCTTACACACCATATCCAGGCCGGCGCCGCCGTACTCCTCCGGCACGTTGACGCCCATAAAGCCGATCTCCGCCAGCTTCTGGATGATGACCGGCGGGATACTGCCGCTCTTATCCATGGCGCTGGCAATGGGGGCGAGTTCCTTCTCTGCAAAATCTCTGGCAAGGTTCTGGATCATTTCCTGGGTTTCGGTCAGCCTAAAGTCCATTTTCCATTCTCCTTTTCTGAATGTTCTGAGGCTCTATGCCTGTGCTCCTGCTCTATACCCGCCAGATATCCGGTCACGGCACCTGCGGATCTAGAATTCCTACAATGGCCAGATCTGCCGGTATGGTATTATCCAGCGCGCACCTGGCGGCGCTCCCGGACACGATCAAAACCAATTCTCCCGTCCCTGCTCCCACCGCGTCCACGGCTACAAAGAGGGACTCGCCAAACACGCCATCCCGTATCATGGGAGCAACTGTAAGCAACTTGTAGCCAACCAGTTTTGGATCCTTCTGGGTGGAAACGACATGACCCACGACTTTGGCAATCTGCATATTGACTCCCTCTCTCACGGATTGTCCTGTATGATCTCAATGTTTCGGTTTCTGGCCTCGTCCAGGGCAGCCGGCGTGACGATGGTGCCGGAAGAGACATACAGCCGGCCCGCCCCCATCTGACGCAGGTCCCGGATGCTGAGCACCCGCCCTGCAAACCGCGGGCTGGGCCCCGGCACGGCGCACCCGGCCGGGCCGCCGGACTCCAGCCGGTTCCGGACGCTGACCTCCAGATCGGCGGCCGAAACCAGCTGAATCCCACACTGATGCAGCAGGCGCAAATTCTGGTTCCAAATCCGCGCCACCACCGGCACGTCCGGATCGCCCGTGCAGGCGTCCACGGCCGCAATGACCGGTTTGCGGGCCATCAGGGCGGCCATCACCGTGCTCAGCGCCCGATTGTCCGCTATGCCATGGGCCAGCTTGGCCGCGCTGTTCACCGTGAGGACGGGGATCAGGACCAGATCCGTCTCCTCCACCCAGGCCCGCGGGGAACAGGCGCTCTCTCCGCAGATCTGAACAGCGGGGGCCCGCTCCAGCAGCCAGGCCGGCCCATTGACCGTCTGAGCGCAGGGCGTGAACAGGGCCTGAACGGAATATCCCCGGCCGGTCAGACCGCGGAGGGCCCGGCAGGCCGTTTCCCCGCCGGACAGTCCGGCGGAAAAAACCGCTGTAATCCGCTTTCCGGCATGGTCCGCCGGTTGTCCGGCCCCCTTCAGAATCTGAAGCACCTGCTCCACAATCTGCTCCACCAGGGCCTGTGTAAGCTCCATTCCGCCCCCTCCTTGCGTTAGAATTGCCGCCGCTTAATCCATTCTTTTGCGCTTACGGGTTGTAGTGAATACAGTTGACGCGGGGCTCCCCTCTTGACCGGGGACAGGCCGGATCGTGGCACAGATTACAGGTGGCCTGGACCTGTTCGCCTCCGTCCGGTTCTTCCGCTGCGGCCGGCTCCTCAGGTTCATCGGGCGCCGGGGCGGCCTCCTCCTGGGCCTGCTCCGGCAGCCCCACCATAAAGGGAGAGTAGATCAGCGGCCGGACGTCGTCATGGGGTCTGCCCATAATCAGGGTGGCTATCACCTGGTTGACGGCGGACGCCGCCTGGGCCCCCGCCTCCACAGCGGCGGTAACCGCGCTGACGTCTCCCTCCATCTTGACGGTAACCTGCCCCGCGCCTCGGCTTAACTCATAGCCCAAAAGGGTCACATTGGCCGATTTCACCGCCGCGTCCGCCGCCTCCAGCGCCGCGGCCAGTCCTTTGGTCTCGATAACTCCAATTGCTCTCATGGGTTGCGTCACCTGCTTTTAAGGGTGCGCTCACAGCGAGGAGGAGCGCAGATTAAACTCACCCACCATGACGCAGCGAGACATACGGGTAAAGGTACGGGGCGTGGTGATACCCTCGCCGGTGGACCCCGCGATGGTGACCGCGGTCACGCCCTCTCCGCCGTTGCTGTTGCCGGCAAAGGAGGGGCCGTTCTTTACCATCACCGTACAGCCCATGGCTCTCACAAAGTCGGACAGGTGGGAGATGTTCTGGGAGTGGACCACGCCGGTGTGATGGTTGCCCTTCTCCAGCTCCACCGCCAGAGAAACCGCCTCCTCAAAGGTCTTGACCCGGATCAGGGGCAGCAGGGGCATCAGATACTCGCCCCGGGCGATGGGGTGGTTCCGGTCCACCTCAAAGACGATGCTCTTGGTGCCGGGGGCGGCCTGAATCCCCAGGGCGGCCAGAATGATGGTGGGGTCCTTGCCGTTATATTCCTTGACCGGCTCGCCGTCCGGGCCAGTGACCAGGTTGGTCAGGCGGTCAATCACGTTCTTGTCATGGATGAAATAGGCGCCCTGATTCACCATCTCGGTAATGAGGCGGTCGGCCACGCTTTCCAGGGCGATGATCTCTTTCTCACAGATGCACTGGATGCCGTTCATGAAATAGTTGCCCGCGATGATGCACCGGGCGGCGTTGACCAGATCGGCGCCGTCGTCCACCACCGCCGGCGGGTTGCCGGGGCCGGCACAGATGGCCTTCTTGCCGGAGGACAGGGCCTTCTTTACGATGGCCGGGCCGCCGGTGACCACGATGAGGTCCACGTCGGGGTGGGACATCAGCCGGTCGGTCTGCTCAAAGGAGGCCTTGTCCATGCAGTTGATGAGGTTGGAGGGGCCGCCCACGCGGACAATGGCCTCGTTAATCAGCTCCACCGTGCGCTTGGTGCAGTTGATGGCGTTGGGATGGGGGCTGAGTACGATGCTGTTGCCGGCAGCAATCATACAGATGGCATTGCCGATGGGGGTGGTGCAGGCGGCGGTGGAGGGAGTGATGCACAGCGTCACGCCGTAAGGCTGGGGCTCTTCCACCGTCAGTCCGAAGTCGCCCACATAGGCGGTGGGCTTGATGTCCTCGGTGCCGGGGGTGTTGTCCGCGGTCATAATGATGCGGGACACCTCATCCTCGTAGCGGCCCATACGGGTCTCCTCCACCTCCATGCGGGCCAGCTCCTGGGCATGGGCGTGCATGGTCTCCCGGATGGCTTCAATAAACTCCTTGCGCTGGGCGATGGAGATCTTGCTCAGCGCCTTATAGCCGGCGACTGCCGAGGCGACCGCACTGTCGGCGTCCTTGAAAAACTGATTGGAATTGACGCTTGACGCGGCCTGCTGCTGCGCTTCCTGGCGCAGCACCTGCTCAACGATTACGGCAATCGCATCGCGATCAATATTCATAATTGCTCCTTTCTCCCTTTCAGGCAGCAGAAAATCTGCGTCACATTCATTTCCCGTTCCCTGCGCAGTACCGAAGCGCTGCCCTTATTCGGGAATCATACGTTCCGTTTCCATATGGGGTCTGGGGATCACATGGACCGAGACCACTTCGCCCACCTGGGCCGCCGCCTGGGCGCCCGCCTCCGTGGCGGCCTGGACCGCCGCCACGTCGCCGCGCACCATAATGGTGACCAGGCCGGAGCCGATCACCTTATATCCTGCCAGCCTGACGTCCGCGGCCTTCAGCATGGTATCGCCCGCCACGATCAGACCCACCAGCCCCCTTGTCTCAATAATGCCTAGGGCGTTTTGCGTCATACGAACCTCCGTCTGTCCACAGGCCCGCCTAGAAGGGTTTCACCACTTCCAGCTGATCTCCCGTTTTGACCAGCGCGGCGTTGGCCTCGTCCACATCGATATGGAGCTCCGGGATAAACTTCCCCACCCGGATCTTCACGTTGTTCAACGTCAGGCTGCGCTCTCCGCAGGTACGGACCTGCACCATGTCCCCATCCTGCACACCCAGCTGCTGGGCGTCCGACTGGCCCAGATGCAGGTGGCGCCAGGCGGCCAGCACCCCGGCGTGAACCACCAGGCTGCCCGCGGGACCGATCAGGGTCACGGCGGGGGACTCGGCCCGGGAGCCGGAATCCCGGATGGGCAGCGTAATGCCCAAGGTGTAGCCGTCGGAAACCAGCAGCTCCACCTGGGTATAGCTGCGCAGGGGACCCAGGATACGCACCTTGCCGATGGCGCCCTTGGGGCCAGCCACCACCAGCGTCTCCTTGGCCGCAAAGTCATTTTTCTGGTACAGGCTCTTCATGGGCTGCAATTCGTAGCCCTTGCCAAACAGCGTGTCCAGATCCTCTCTGCAAAGATGGATATGGCGGTTGGATACCCCCGCGGGCACAAGGTGTGGTCCGGTGCCCCTGCCGGGGGTCCCGCTCAAGCCGGACGAAATATGCCGTTCCACCAGATCCTGGATCTCGGTGGGATATGTCTCTCCAATCATATCGTCCAAATCCCCTCCTAGAAGTACTCCGTGCCGGTGGGTACCGGCTCGTCGCCCAAGGTACGCAGCAGCTGGATTCCCGCCTCGCGGCCGGCCCGCACCGCCTGCAGCACCGCGGCGGAGTCACCCACAAACATGGTGATAAACTCGTTGGTGTCCGCCTCGTTGGCGCCGGTGTTGGAGCTGCCGTACGCCACCAGCTTCACATCCGCCGCCTTCAGCGCGGTATCGGCCATCAGCACGCCGATCCCCGCCGGGCAGCCGTTGACCAGTCCCCAGGCCTTGCCCAGCTCGGCGTGCATATATTTCTCAAGCGCGGTGCTGGCTCGGGCGGTATACTGGCATTCCACATAGGAGGTCCCATTGCTTACAATGCCTCCATAGCTCCACTCCAGGGCTTCCAGCGCCACCTCCACCGCTCTGCGGGTGTCCGACACATCTTCCGCGCCGAACATCAGGATGCTGCCGTGGCCGCCGCCGCCCTTGGTATCGTTGGACTGTTCGAAAAACACTACCTCAGCGTTACAGGATTTTACAGCCTCGTCCGCAGCCATGATCTCCGGACCGGCACCGCTGCGGGCCGTCACGACCCCGATGGACCGGAACCGCTCGGGCAGCCCCAGAATTCGATGGAGGGCGGGGTCCAGATTGGGGATTACCAGCCCCAGGCTGTCTCCATATGGACCATTGCCCACAAATTCCGGCAGCGCACAGCCCGCATTCCGCTCTTCATGGCCTTTTGCCAGAGGCGCCAGGAACGACTCCGTTCCTGGCGCCCCAGCCTTAGACGAAGTGTTTCCCTGCTGGGCCAGCAGTTCGTTTAATACCCGCTGGACAATCTGCTCTTTCTCCACACTTCGTTCCTCCCGTAACTAAAGTCGCTCTGCGCTTCCCTTACTCCTTGGGCTGAGGGATCAGCAGCTCGGTGTCCGTATGGGGACGGGGGATCACATGGACGGAAACCACCTCGCCCACCTTGGCGGCGGCGGCGGCGCCCGCGTCGGTGGCGGCCTTCACGGCGCCCACGTCGCCCCGCACCATAACGGTCACCAGACCGGCGCCGATCTTCTCATTGCCCACCAGAGTCACGTTGGCGGCCTTGGCCATCGCGTCGGCGGCCTCGATGTTGGCGGTGAGACCCCGGGTCTCGATCATCCCTAAAGCTTCCTTTGTCATGGTTCAATCGCTCCTTTATCATGTTTTTGTTGATTTGATCTCGTTTTTATGACTTGACCGTAGTACCCGCCTGGGCCGGAAGGCCGTAGCTGCGGAACTCCTCCGCCAGCTTCCGAATCCGCTCCAGGTACTCCCCCGGTTTGGTTTTGCTCTGCTCCTTCATCGGATAATCAATGCCCAACGCCTGATACTTTTCGATGCCCAGCGGGCGATAGGGAATGATCTGGATCTGAAGCAGGTTTCCGCGCATGGTCTGGGTCAAAAATTCCGCCGTCTCCCGCAGGTTCTTTTCATCGTCGTTGCAGCCCGGAATGATGGGCAGCCGGACGATCAGCGGCGTGCTTTTGAGGGCCAGATACTCGATGTTTTTCTTGATCTGCCGGTTGCTGAAGCCGGTGTAGTCCCTGTGCTTGTACGGGTCCATGTGTTTGATGTCCGTGATAAACAGGTCCGTGTACGGCAGGATGCTGTCCAGCACCGAGGTGGCGCACACAACCTCCGACTCCACGCAGGTGTGAATCCGCGCCTTTTTGCACGCCTCCAGCAGCTGGCGTACAAATTCCGGCTGATACAGGCAGTCTCCGCCGGACAGAGTCACTCCTCCGCCGGTGCGCATATAGATGGAGCGATCCTTGAGAATCTCATCCATCACCTGATCCACCGTCATCCGGTCCCCATAGACCACCAGGGTGTTGTTGGGACAGGCCGATGCGCAGCGCAGGCATTTTTTGCACACCTGCCGGTCAATTGCCATGATTCGGTTCTCGCCCGCCATCAGAGCCCCCGTGGGACAGGCCTTCAGACAGGCCCCGCAGACGTCGATGCCGATACAGTCGTGTCCGAACACGCCCACCTCAGGCTCCGGGCTGAGCCCCTCCGGGTTGCTGCACCACCGGCACCGCAGCGGACAGCCTTTAAAAAAGATCTCCGTCCGCACCCCCGGGCCGTCATGGACCGTCATGTGCTGGATGTTGGAAATGATGCCTTTGATGCCGGATTCAGGGTTGCTCAACATGATCCCCCCTCTCTTACGCCCCGGCCGTCCGGTCAGTCAAAGGACTTGTAGGAGCTGCGCCCGATCAGGTCGTCCTGAAGTTCCTTACTCAGCCTGGTGAAGTAGGCGCTGTATCCAGCCACCCGCACCAGAAGGGTGGGGTACTTTTCGGGATGTACCTGGGCGTCTTTCAGGGTTTCGGTATCCACAATGTTGAACTGGATGTGAAGGCCCTTGCGTGCAAAGTAATCCTCCACAAAGGCGATCATATTGTCCCGCCCGGTGTCGCCGGAGGTGATGGAGGGGGAGAAGCGGATGTTCAGCAGGGTGCCGTTGCCGGCCCGCATCTGATCGCATTTGGCCGCCGAGCGGATCACCGCGATGGGACCGCTTACGTCGTGTCCGCCGCTGGCCGCCGTCTGCACGGGACCCAGGCAGTTGGACAGCGCCTCATAGTTGCCCCGGCCGTCCGGCGTGGCCCCCTGGGTCATGCCGATGCCCAGGTTGGCGGAGACGGAGTAGATGCCCGGCGTAAACTTGCCGCCCCGGCAGTTGCGGTGCTTGTCCACCTCGTCGCAGTACGCATCCGTGGCAAAGCGGGCCAGGGAGTCCACATAATCGTCATCGTTGCCGAAGTGGGGCACCTGATTGCCGTTGACCAGGGCCAGCAGCTGCTCATGCCCCTTCCAGTTGCTCTTCAGCGCGTCCAGCATATCGCCGGGCGCCACTCGCTTATCCTCGTAGATCAGCTTTTTGATGGAGGACAGGCTGTCGGCCACCGTGCCCACGCCGATGGCCTGGGGACCGGTGAAGTTGTAGCGGGCGCCGCCGTGGGTCAGGTCCTTGCCGTTTTGGATACAGTCCTCGATCAGCATGGAGGCGTAGGGCAGGGGCTTGTTCCTGGCGTGGGCCACATCGCAGGCATTGACAACGGCCGCCATCTGGGTCACCCAGTAGGCCATCTGCTTGCGATAGGCATCCTTCAGCTCTTCAAAGGTCTTATAGGTAGTGAGGTTGCCGGTATCAATGCCCAGAGGCCGGTTGGCGCCGGCGCACTTTGCATATCTGGGACAGCTGGCGGAGCAGTCCACACAGTGGCCGTTGTTGATGGTCAGCTCCAGCACCTTGGCCAGGTTGAAGTAGCTGGCGTCGTGCTCTCCGTATTCCCGGCCGCCGGAGTCGATCTCCACGCAGCCCACCACCGAGTAGTTTCTGGAGTCCTCCAGAGACCGGCCGATCCGCAGGCAGTTGGGGATGATGCACTCGTCGTTGAAGATCTTGGGCTGGCTGGTGCCCACCCGAATGGTATTGATTACCTTGACCTTGTACTCCCAGGGGGAGGCGATGCCCCACCGCACGCCCAGCCAGGGGTCGGGCAGCTGGGTATGGGCGTGAGCCTCCAGGCCGATGTAGGTCAGATCGTTGGTCATGTCCGCTCCGGTGCCGTCGCAGCCGCCCAGCAGCAGCAGGGGACCTCCAATGCCGTGCTCGCTGTTCAGGCGGCAGGTCTCGTCGTCCCGGATGCGGTTCATCTCATGGATCTTCAGGTAGAGCTGCTCCCACAGCTCGCCCACGAAGGCCTTTGTGATTTTTCCTTCCTTCATGTCCTTCTCATAGAAGGGATACAGATACTCGTCCGGACGGCCCCAGCTTACGCCCTGGCCGTTGGATTCGATGGTCACCAGCGCGGTGATGGAATAGGTCATCTGCATGGCTTCCCAGAAGTTTCTGGGAGGCTGTTCACTGATCCACTCGTTGTTTTCCGCCATGGTCAGCAGTTCCCGCTTGCGCTGGGCGTCGGTCTCCCGCTCCGCTTCCGCCCTGCACAGGGCGCCCCAGCGCATATGGTAGTCCTTGATCGCCTGGAGGATAATCAGCATCCCGACGTACAGTTCCCGCTTTTCCAGGCCCGCCGCCGTAGAGGCGTCCAACTTATTGAGGCAGTCCACAATTTCGTTTCTCAGTCCAATGAAGCCGATTTTCAACAATTTCTGATAGCGCGGAATAATGTGACCAATGCCGCCCCAAAGATGCAGATTGGGGAAAAACACCGGCTTGGGCCCCAGGGAGGAGCCGCAGGCCTGCTCATCGCTCAGCATGGCGATGATGGCGTCGGAGTTGGTCTTGCCCTTCCAATACTTTTCAATGGAGAGCAGTTTGTTCTTGTCCTCGTCGGAGATGTAGTACACATCGTTGTTGCGCTTGGACCACACGCCGCTGTGCAGTTCCTCCACGATCCAGTCGTAGGAAAACTCCGGGTAGATGGGCGCCGAGCGGGACGGGGCCGCCACCTCGCCTGTAATCAGCTCATCCGGATGGATGCGGATGGTAATGTTGTTGAGGATGTACGCGAATACCTTTGCCATCCGAAGGGTCTGCGGGTCGTTTTCATACAGCTGATACGCGTTGGTATACAGCATGGCCCGTTCAGCGTCCACCGTCATGGGCGTGTGGTGCAGGCGGTCCAGAATCTTTACGATCCGGGGATAGGGAGAGGCATAGGTCTTGCCGCTGGTGTCCATCATCCCGTATTCCAGATCAAAGGGTTCGTTGCCGCCGGCGCCCAGCTTCTCCTGACCGGGGTATGTGGGTGATGTACCCGTACCATGACCCGCAGCCGGAACCGCCGCCCCCGTCTTGTTTTCGCTCTTCATCTGATTGAGAATTTTGGTAACCAAGTTCTCAATTTGAGAAGTTTCCAGTTCCATTCGTCTTCACTCCCTACTCAAATGATTTATTGTTGACAATCGCTTCGATTATGTGCATTATATCCACAAAACGCCGGTTCGTCTTGCCTCATTCTTGTTATAAACGCCATTCTTTTTGTTCTGATTTTTCATGGTTTTTTTCCCTGCATTTTTCACATCCGGGCAGATGGGGCTTATTTTGCAGCATACCTATCTTATTTTGCAGTCTGGCTATCCGGAGATCAGAAATGTTTTGCCTTCCGGTCAAAATTTGTGATATAATGTATTTGTATACACACATATTTCCCGTGCCGGTTTTTCGCCCGGTACGCCGGTCCCTTTATGGCGATCTTTTGTAAGGAGGTTTCAATATGACGGGAAAAACACCTTACACTTTGGAAGAATTGGTACCTTTTGATACCTTTCGCGAGATCATAAAGAGAGTACATGATGTAACCGGTCTGAGGACCGTGGTAACCGACTATCGGGGCGTTCTCTATGACGGCTTCGAGGTAGAGGGGGAATATGACCCCTGTCACGATATCCGCTTCAGCGAACTGGGCGAAATGTGCGCCCAAAGCGACGCCTACGCCGGGCTGGAGGCCGCCCGGTTGGGCCGCCCTATCATCTATCTGTGCCATTTGGGGGCGGCCGAGGCCGTCAGTCCCATCATTGTCAGCGGCCATTATTACGGCAGTGTGCTCACCGGTCACTCCCTGCTGCCGCCGGAGGAGATGGCCTCCCTGCCCCAGTTTGTGAAATGCAACTCCTGCTTGACCGCCAGGCAGAAGCAGCTGTGCGATCAGCTGCCTTCCAAACTGGTGCCCAACACCCTCAGCCGGCTCCAGGCCATTGCAAATCTGCTTTTCCTGGTGACCAACTACATTGCGGAAATCGGCTACCGCTCCATTACGCAAAAAAAAATCAGCGAGTATGAAACCTCGCTGCTGCGGGAGCGCAATATCAACGCGGATCTGGAGCGCAACATTGCCAATGCAAAAATGCGCAACATCCAGGCCCAGATGCACCCCCATTTTTTATTCAATGCCCTGAATACCATCAATCAAACCGCCATTTTGGAAGGCGGCGTGGAGACGCCCAAGCTGATCCAGGCCCTGTCCAGTATCATGCGGCGCACCCTGGCCATCAACGATGAGACCAGCACCCTGGAGGACGAGCTGTCCCAGATCAGAAACTATCTCTACATCGCCCAGGTATCCACAGGCGACCGGCTCAAGGTGGAGTGGGATGTGGACGATTCCTGTCTGGACGCCGCCTGTCCTCCCTTCACCATCCAGCCCCTGGTGGAAAATTCGGTGGTTCACGGGCTGGACCCCAAAATCGAAGGGGGCACCATTTCCATATCCATCAAAAAATTCCGGGGGATGTTGCAGATCAGCATCTGTGATACCGGCTGCGGCATGGATCTGGAGACGCTGCAGTCCCTGCAGGCGCTGAAGGAAAACGGCTATACCATGCCGGACTCCCCCTCTTCCTCCATTGGCATCCGCAATTCCATGCAGATTCTCAACTCGGTCTTCGGCTCCTCCTTTGACTGGATGATCGACAGCTCTCCCAAGACGGGCACCCAGTTTTATCTCCACTTCCCCTACCGCCCCTACAACTTCAAGGCATGAAAAATGGGCCTGCTGCAAAGTCGGTGTTTGCAGCAGGCCCTATTTTATTCAATGATAAGCCTATGGCTCCGGCTTCTGGTCCGCCTTGGGCGGCTCCACCTCTCCGCCCAGGGGGATGGCCGCCTGGGGCGTCTCGGCAGACTTGTCCGCCAGCTTCTTCTCCTCCCCATCGGCGTACTGGTCGGCCAGGGCCGGGTCCCGGCCCTCCAGAATGGCCACCATCTCGGCGCCGGTGATGGTCTCCTTCTCCAGCAGGTAGGCCACCACCTTGTCCATGTCCTCCCGGTTGTCCCGGATGACCTGGACGGCCTGGTCGTAGCACTGGGTCAGAATCTCCCGCACGGCGGCGTCCACGCCGGCGGCGGTGTCGTCGGCGCAGTCCATGCCGTAGCCCCCCTCCAGGTATTGGTTGCGGCGGGAGGCCAGGGCCATCATGCCGAACTGGTCGCTCATGCCGTAGAGGGCCACCATGCTCCGGGCCACGCTGGTGGCGTCCTGGATGTCCTGGGCCGCGCCGTTGGTCATGGTGTTCAGCACCACTTCCTCGGCGGCCCGGCCGCCCATGGA
>CALWXZ010000022.1 GCA_944385625.1 uncultured Flavonifractor sp.
ATCCCTTTTGGCATAATAAAGCACCCCACTTGTTATCCAGTATATCATACTGTCTAACAAATGGGGTGCAGTTCAAAATTCGTTTCCCCGGGCTCTTTTTTTATTTCTTTTCTGTTTTTAGCCCGGGTTTTGGCTTGATTTAGAACTAATTTAGAATTTTTTGAGAAAGAAATTGGGCGAGCAGCTTGTGGTCAAAATTCCTGGACAAACGACCAGGTTGGAGTGGGACGACCACAAATGATGTGCTTGTCCCCTGCATCTTAGCTTTGTTGTCCACTCAATCATGACTCAAAAGGAGTCCAAGGTAATCGTATTGATTGCCTTGGGCTCCTTTTTTGGAGATAGATGGGCAAATCAAGGCCCTTTTAGTCTCCGCTTAAGTGAATGGGGGTTTCTGTGGGGTATCAAGAACGGGTCTCATGATATCCAGTCTTCAGTTGTGTAGCTGCTCCCTTTATGTCCTGTATCTTGCGTCCAATCTCCGCAAATGTTATAATTTTTCCTGAAACGACAAACCAGCGACAGGAGGAAGGGACCGCGTGGCGCATATTTTGATTGTAGAGGATGAGGAGCACATTGCAAGAATGATTGACGCCACCCTGGCGCTGGGCGGACACACCAGTGTGTGGTGCGCTGGCGGAGACGGAGTCCCGGCCCGCATCGCGGAGGGGCACTTTGATCTGGTGCTGCTGGATGTGATGCTGCCCGGTCTGGACGGTTTTTCCATCATGAGCCAGATCCAGGGACTGGACATTCCGGTGATTTTCCTGTCTGCCATGCAACAGGTAGCAGATAAGGTGCGCGGCCTTCGTCTGGGGGCGGAGGACTACATTGCAAAACCCTTTGAGCCTCTGGAGCTGCTGGCCCGCATCGATGTGGTGCTCCGCCGCCGGGGGCAGGGGGTAAATCTGCTGGAATACGGCTCTATCCGGCAGGATCTGGGCAGCCACACCGTTACTCTGGCAGGACAGCCGGTCGCCCTCTCGCCCAAAGAGTTTGAATTACTCAAGGTGTTTCTGCAGCATCAGAATCTGGCCCTCAGCCGGGACAAGCTGCTGTCCATGGTCTGGGGTTATGAATATACTGGAGAGAGCCGCACCGTAGATATTCACGTCCAGCGTCTGCGCCAAAAGCTGGATTTGATGGACAAGCTGGTCACCCTGCCCCGCATCGGCTACCGGCTGGAAAAGCTGACATGAAGCTGTGGCAGAAGATTTTCCTGGCCACCCTGACCCTGATGGTTCTGTCCACTACGTTGGTCTCCATACTGCTGCTGAACAGCAGCCAGGACGCCCTGTGGCAGCGTGAGGGCCAGCGTGCAGTGACCCAGCAGCAATATCTGGCCGGAATGCTCCGGGCGGGGGTAATCAGCCACCGGCTCCAGCTGGGTCAGGTGCAGCTGGAGGAGGAGGAGACCAGACAGGCCGCGGTCCAGGTATTGTCTCAGCAAATTCCGGATCACTATCTGCGGGGGCTCATCCTAATGGACGGCGGCGGGAAGTCGCTTTATAACACGATGCCTGAGAGCCTCTCCGGCCTGGAATTGCCCGCCCCGCCGCCGGATGACCCGGACGCCACAGTCTATGAGCTTCGGGAATTCCCCGACTCTGAGGATCAGTGGCTTCTTATCTGCGCCATGCCGGTTATGTTGGAATCTGTTCCCTTTCAGTTGGGTGCGGCCTATTTTGTGGGGGACCTTCCGGAACAACTCACCGCACAGGCCGTTGAAACGGTGACCCTGTGTATGACGCTCAGCCTGGTGGGGGCGGGGGCGCTGCTGCTTTTGGTGTGGTTCCTGCTCCGGCCCCTGAGCGAGCTGGGCAAAAACGCCCGCCGCATTGCGGAAGGGAATTACAGCGAGCGGGTGGCTGTCCGGGGCCAGGACGAGCTGGCCGGTGTGGCCCAGGATATGAACGCCATGGCCCAGGCCGTACAGGATCGGGTCAGGCAGCTGGAGCAGGTGGCGGAGGACCGGAAGGTCTTTATCGGTAACCTGGCCCATGAGATGAAAACTCCGCTCACCAGTATTCTGGGCTTTGCCGACTTGCTGTATCTGCCCAAAGAGGTCAGCGGTGCGCAGCGGGTGGAGTACGCCCAGGTAATCTCCGAGGAGGCCAAGCGTCTGCGCTCCCTGTCCGGCAAGCTGCTGGAGCTCATCACCCTGGGCAGCACCAATCTCACGCTGGAGCCGGCGTCCCTCCGGACGGTGGCCGACGAGGTGGCCCTCAGCTTACAGCCCATCATGGCCCAAAGCAGCCTGACGCTCCAGGTGGACTGCCCGGATGTGTCCGTTGACATGGATCGGGAGCTCTTTAAATCGCTTCTCTATAATCTTCTGGACAACGGCCGCAAAGCCAGCCGGCAGGGCGGGCAGCTGGCACTGACCGCCCAGACCGAGGGAGAGCGGGTGACCATCCTGGTCCGGGATTATGGGCGGGGTATTCCCCGGGAGGAGATTGAAAAGATTACCCAGCCCTTCTATATGGTGGACAAAAGCCGCGCCCGGAAAGCGGGCGGTGCGGGCCTAGGGTTGGCCCTATGCCAGGAAATTGTCCGCATCCACAGGGGAACCATGGAGATTCAAAGCGTTCTGGGCCAGGGTACCCTCATCACCCTGACCTTCCCCGCGAGTCGTCTGGAGAGGGGGGAGCCCCATGCGTAACCGGAAATTTGCGGTTTCTGCCGCCGCCATTCTGCTGGCTGGAGCTATCGCGGCCGGACTGGCCGCTGGCGCGGTGATTTCCCCGCCTGTAGGGGAGATTCACTCCGCCGGAGTGGTGACCATCCCCACCGTGCTGGGGCAGACCGCCGAGGAAGTCCTCTTTTACCCCTGGGCGGTCTATCACTATGAGACCCTCACTCCGGTGGGGAAGGAACGCCTGGCCGAGATTGCAGGCATGGGGATGGAAGAGCTGGAGGCCTTCGGGCCGGAGACCATCGGTGTGCTCTATGAACACACATACAGCAGCGACGTGGCTGCCCTGCTGCTTCCATTTGAGTTACCTGCCGGGCCGGTGGAGTGCGATGTTTCCGGCCTGCTGGAGCATCTGATGTGGAACGCGGGCCCGGACGGCTCTCCCCCTGCGGGCGGAACCCACCTCTTTTTGTCCGAATACCCCGCCACGCTGAAGGAGGGGCAGATCCCCGTCACCCTGAGCATGGCCGCAAGCAACGGAAGCACCGGGGCGGATTACAGTTTCCTCATTCGCCCCGCCCAGCACAGGGAGCTCACACAGGCGGAACAGCAGGCCGCTCTGGCTGTGGTGCGGGGTGACCTGCTGGATCTGCTGCTCAATCCGCTCTACCTGGACTATGAGATCACTGACGAGGAGCTGTACAGCTCCTATCTGGCGGATGTGGCCGACGGCGGGGAGAGTGCCGATCCCGATATGCCCCATAAGCTGGGGCCGCTGCTCCGAAATTATCTGCGCCCCGACGCCGGCTGCTGCCCCTTGTTGGATAGCTACTCTCTGAGGGATTTTCTCATGACCGTCAGTGAACTGACGTGGAGCCAATTTTCGGAAGTGCCCTCTCTGGATGACCTGCTGGAGCTTTTCGACGGCCTCTCCTGCCCGGTGCAGCTCATCACCACCCAGGAGCAGATCGTGGTGCTGTTGAGCTGTTCAGATGGGACCGTTCTGGGCTTTTATTACGATGTCCAGCTGGGCTGCTATTCCGGCATCGGGGTCAGCCAATAGACGGCCTGGGCGGGAGTGGGCTGGTATTCCCGTTTTTCGAGTTTTTACAACTTTGATACAACTTCATGGATGACTTTGTGTCCCTTTCCGGGGGATAGTGTAGACAGATTCTACATGACGCCCGGCAAGGGACACGTTCTTTTCTGGGTGCTGAAAAAGGAGAGGTCATTGCCATGCCCTACTTACACGACCCAAACCGAGACGAATCCCAGCCGGAGCCCAAGGGGAGCTCTGGGCTGCCGGCTAGACCGCCATCCTGCCTCACGACCTGCTCCGGTGGAGGGACTCGCTACCGCCGGAGGAGGCGGCGCTTCCGGCCCTTTGGGTGGCTTCTTCTCGGGGCAGTGCTGGTTGCCGCAGCATTCTTTTTGTGGAAAAACCGTCCCTTTGAAATAGCGTCGGGTCGCCCAGGCACACCGGAAAGTTCCTCCAACTCCTCTGTGTCTGCCGGGGCCGCCTCTGATACATCTCGGGCTGATCCGGTGCAGCAGGGGAACAACGAGGGTGAAATTACCCCTCCTGACTGGGTCACCCAGGATCTCCTGCCGCTCAATGAATACTCCCGCCCCGGGGAGGACCTACCCCAGGTCAACGGCGTGGTGGTACATTATGTGGGCAACCCCGGCACCACGGCGGAGCAAAACCGCAGCTATTACGCCAACCTGGCCGAGACCCATGAGACCTACGTCAGCAGCCACTTTCTCATCGGGATGGACGGTACCATTTTACAGTGTGTGCCCCTTAATGAGATCTCCTACTGCTCCAACGACCGCAATGGGGACACCATCGCCATCGAGTGCTGTCACCCGGACGAGACCGGACAGTTCACCCAGGAGACAATCAACTCCCTCACCCGCCTGCTGAACTGGCTCATTGAGGTCTATGACCTGGGGCCGGAGGACATTCTCCGCCACTATGACGTCACCGGCAAGGAGTGCCCCCGGTATTTTGTCCAGCACGCGGAGGAATGGGAGGAGTTTTTGGATACGCTTACCTTTCCCGCTCCATAAGACGGCTGACAAAAATCCGCGTTGAGGGGGCCGGACACGAAAGTGCCCGGCGCTTTTCGCGGGAATGAAGTTCTCTCGCGCCTGTTCTTGACGAAAGTGGGGATTACCCCTATAATGGAGCCGTCCCCATAGGTACACCAATGGATAGGAGGGCTGTCATGCCGGAAGAGATCAAAATCTTCAATCTGGCCGATGTGCCGGAGTATATGGAGGAGGTATCCCGCTGGCTGTGGCTGGAATGGGCCAAGGCCGACGGATATTCCCTGGAAGACATCATTTACCGCACCAGATATGCCTCCCAGCGGGACACCGTGCCCCAGATGCTGGTGGCAGTTATAGGAGAGAAGCCGGTGGGTGTGGTATCTCTGTGGCTCAACGACGCCAAGACCAGACAGGATCTGTCACCTTGGATGGCTACCTTGTATGTGAAGAACGAGTACCGCAATCTTCACATCGGGCAGCGGCTCCAGACGGCCAGTATCGAGGCTGTCAGGGCCCTCAACCGCTATCCCTGCCTCTACCTCATCACCAAGTTGGACAACTACTACGAGAAGCTGGGCTGGAAGTTTGTGGAGCGCATCCCGGTGGGGGAGGGCGCCACCGAAAAGGTATACCGTTACGATCTGTAACCCTGCTACAGATGTGGATGAGCCCGCTGCAACCGTGCAGCGGGCTCATTTTTTGCATTTAGACGCGGGAGGACAGGCCTGAGACATCCTGTATCAGGGTAAATTGGTTCTTTTCCAGCCGGATCAGTCCGTCCCGCTGCATTTTGCTCAGCTCATTGGAGAGGGCGCTGCGTTCCACATTGAGATAGTCGGCCAGTTGCTGGCGATTGAAGGGAATGGAGAAGCTGGGGCCGCCGGACCGCCGCGCCTGGTAGGACAGATAGGACAGCAGCCGGCCCCGGATGGTCTTGGCGGAGGTGTGAAAGATCTTCCGGGACAAATTCAGATTCTTCTGGGCGGAGAGCAGCAGCAGATTGCGGATCAGCTTGCTGTGATGGGCGCAGGTGTGGGAACACACGTGGAGCACCCGCTCCACCTTGAGAAAGAGGACGCGGGCGGCCTCCGCCGCCACCACGTCCACCATCAGCGGCTCCCCGGGCACACAGGCGTAGGTCTCGGCAAAAATCTGGCCCGGACCGGCCTTGTCCAAAACCGTGGTATTGCCCCACAGATCGTCGGTCTGGATCAAGACGCTGCCTGAGAGCACCATGCCCAGGTCGGTCATATAGTCGCCGCTGCGGCAGATTCGCTCCCCTTTACAATATGACCGCTCCACAGCCCCCAGGCAGTTGAGCATGGCCTCCGCCTCCTGAGGCGAGGCGCCCCGGAACAGGGCGGTATTTGCCAATAAAGCACCTGTCATGTTTTCCTCCGAAGTGTTGTTATAACAACATACTTGTTGTCCCTATTATACTATACTAAGGCCACAACGGCAAGCAGGCCGTAAAACCAGGGAGGACAAATCAATGGAACACAAGATGTTTTGCTATCAGTGTCAGGAGACCGCAGGCTGCACCGGCTGTACCCGGGTGGGCGTCTGCGGCAAACAGCCCGATGTGGCGGCCATGCAGGATCTGCTGGTCTATGTGACCAAGGGGCTGTCCGCCGTGACCACCGCCCTGCGGGCACAGGGCGTGCCGGTGGCGGCGGAGACCAATCATCTCATCACGCTGAATCTCTTTACCACCATCACCAACGCCAACTTTGACAAGGAGGCCATTGAGGAGCGTATCCACGCCACCCTGGCGGTCAGGGCGGAGCTGGTGTCCCAGGTGGAGGGGAAGGAGGCCCTGCCCCAGGCCGCTTTGTGGGATGGTACCGGCGACTGGGAGGCCAAGGCCGCCCAGGTGGGGGTGCTCTCCACGGAAAACGAGGACATCCGCTCCCTGCGGGAACTCATCACCTACGGCCTGAAGGGCCTGTCCGCCTACTCCAAGCACGCCAACGCCCTGCTGCAGGACGACGGTCAGGTGGACGCCTTCCTCCAGCGGGCTCTGGCCGCCACTCTGGATGACAGCCTCACCGCCGATGACCTGGTGGCCCTGACCCTGGAGACCGGCAAGTATGGAGTCCAGGGCATGGCCCTGCTGGACAAGGCCAATACCACCGCCTACGGCAACCCGGAAATCACCAAGGTCTCCATCGGCGTGGGCAAGAACCCCGGCATCCTGGTGTCCGGCCACGACCTGCGGGACCTGGAGATGCTGCTGGAGCAGACTCAGGGCACCGGGGTGGACGTGTACACCCACTCGGAGATGCTCCCCGCCCACTACTACCCCGCCTTTAAGAAGTATCCCAACTTTGTGGGCAACTACGGCAACGCCTGGTGGAAGCAGAAGGAGGAGTTTGAGGCCTTCCACGGCCCCATCCTCATGACCACCAACTGCATCGTGCCCCCCAGGGACAGCTACAAGGACCGGCTGTACACCACCGGCGCCGCCGGCTTCCCCGGCTGCAAGCACATCCCCGGCGAGATCGGCCAGGAGAAGGATTTCTCCGCCATCATTGAGCACGCCAAGCGCTGCGCTCCTCCCCAGGAGATCGAGACCGGCGAGATCGTGGGCGGCTTTGCCCACGCTCAGGTCCTGGCACTGGCCGACCAGGTGGTGGAGGCCGTCCAATCCGGCGCCATCAAGAAGTTTGTGGTCATGGCGGGCTGCGACGGCCGGGCCAAGAGCCGGGACTACTATACTCAGTTTGCCCAGGCGCTGCCCCGGGATACGGTGATTCTCACCGCCGGCTGCGCCAAGTACAAGTACAACAAGCTGGATCTGGGGGACATCGGCGGCATTCCTCGGGTGCTGGACGCCGGCCAGTGCAACGACTCCTACTCCCTGGCGGTGATCGCCCTGAAGCTGAAGGAGGTCTTTGGGCTGGAGGATATCAACGATCTGCCCATCGTTTACAACATCGCCTGGTATGAGCAGAAGGCGGTCATCGTGCTGCTGGCCCTGCTCTACCTGGGGGTGAAGAACATCCATTTGGGCCCCACCCTCCCCGCCTTCCTCAGCCCCAACGTAGCCAAGGTATTGGTGGACAACTTCGGCATCGCCGGTATCGGCACCGTGGAAGAGGACATGAAACTGTTTTTCGGCCAGAACTGAATGAAAAAATCCGGCAGGCACACCGCCCGCCGGATTTTTTTATCGATTCAGATACCATACGCCCAGGTTGAGATAGGCGGCGAAGCTCACCCACAGCAGATAGGGGAGCATCAGCCAGCCGGCGGCGGGGTCGATCTTGCGGAAGGTGAGCAGCGTCCACAAAATCAAAACCCACAGGATCACCAGCCAGATCAGGGCAAAGCCGAAGGCTTGGAGGTTGAAAAACAGGATGCTCCAGAAGAAGTTGAAGGCCAGCTGCACCAGATAGAGCAGCAGTCCCCGGGTGCGGAGATCCGACGGGGGAGAGAGCCAGATCCGGGCGGCGGCCACCGCCATCAGGACGAACAGGATACCCCATACGATGGGGAATACGATGGCGGGCGGGGACAGGGGCGGCTGGAGGATGGACTGGCTGTAAGCCTTGGCCCCGTCCCGGGTGAGCCAGCCGGAGAGAAATCCCACCGCCTCTGTCAGCAGGATAAAGAGCGCGTAGGTTTTCCAGGGAACGTGTTTCATATACCATCACCTGGCATCAGTATATACCGACTGCCGGGGCAATATACATCACGGTCCCTCAATCTCCAGGGTGGACATCTCTTCCTCCGAGACGCCGAAGCTCCGGCCCCGGCCCAGCCAATACCGCTGGGCGGCCCGCAGAAACATCCGCTTGGTCAAGGGCATGGAGGCGGTCAGCTGGACAGGGCGGCCCTTTGCGATGGCAGAAGCCAATTTTCTCAGCTTTCGTCTGGCAATCGCCATAAAGGGTGTGGTGGGGAAGGCCTCACCGCAGCTGATGCGCAGGCAGGCGCCGAAGGAATGGCCTCCTCTTTTACAGAACAGGCGGATCATATCCACCGCCACGTCGTTCTGGCTGGGCTCCAGAAAACCGCAGTTGATGGCCATGTGTACGCGGAGCGGATGGGAGGGCGGCTGGGCCAGCAGGGCCTGCAAAAACGCCATCAGGCCGGAGGGCAGGCCGTCGGTATAGAGAGGAAAGACCAGCAGCAGGTCGGAGCACTGCTCTAGACTGGCAAGGCAGTCCTCTTGCCGCCGCTGGGTCAGGCTGTAGAGCTCATATGCCCCGGACCAGCCGGACAGGAAGGCCTGGATGTACAGTTTGGAGTTGGACTTTGGGGCCCGGGGACTGCCGTTGACAATCATCAGTTTACCCATGCTCGCACCACCTTTCCGGCCAGCTCCTCCGCCTGGGCCTCAGAATCCGCAAAGAGGATGGTGTAATCTTCGGCCAGTGTATTCAGCGAATTGCGGCCCAGCCAGCGCCGGAAAAGATCCCGCTCCTCCTGGTCCTGGGCGCCATAGGCCACCACGGTCAGCTGTTTGGGCTGAACGGCGCGCTGGACGTGGTGGCTTTCCCCGTGGTGAAGCCGGATAAAGGCCTGCTGATTGGGGAGGGAGCGCTCCACCAGCCGTTTCATGGGCAGATCGTAACAGCCCAGCAGGAGCCGGCTCACCACCAGCAGCCGGTCACAGCGGGCGATGGCAGGGTAGATGGCCGGGGCGTCATCCCGAATGACGCAGCGGCCAGGCGTCTTGATCCAGCACCCGAAGCAGCCCACGCAGGGGGCAATCTTCTGCTCCGCCACATGGATGACGGGGGTGTTGTCCGGGAGGGAAAGGGAGGGGAGGTGCCTGTCGGTCAAAATGAGATCCATAGGTCGGTGATCTTCTCCTTTTCTCAGAGTATACAGCAGCTCCAGTATAGCATAAAACGAGAAAAAATCATAGTAAAATAATATGATAAAAGGGACATCCCTTTTGTGCCTTTGTATCAAAGACAGCCGGCCCAAAGAAAAAGCGGACCTGCCGCGTCTTGTTTGCGGCAGGTCCGCTGGATAAGACCGGTCAGAGACCGGCGCACTGGGCCTCGATGTCGGCCTCGCAATCCTTCATAGCCTGAAGGGTGCGCTCCAACAGGTCGTTCAGCTCCCACCCCAGCATCTGGGCCCCCTGGGCGATGGTCTCCCGGGAGCAGCCGGCGGCAAAGCGCTTGTCCTTATACTTCTTTTTCAAGCTGGACAGCTCCATGTCCTGGACGCTTTTGGAGGGGCGCATCAGGGCGGCGGCGCCGATGAGTCCGGTCAGCTCGTCCACGGCAAACAGGACCTTCTCCATCTGGTGCTCCGGCTCCACGTTGCCCTCGGTCATGCCCCAGCCGTGGCTGACCACCGCGTGAATGAGAGCGGGGTCCAGATTCTGCTCCTCCATGATCTGGCGGACCTTGACGCAGTGCTGGTCGGGGTACTGCTCAAAATCCAGGTCGTGGAGCAGGCCGGCGGCGGCCCAGAAGTCGGCCTGGTCCTCATATCCCAGCTGACCGGCAAACCATCTCATGACAGCCTCCACCGTAAAGGCGTGGCGGAGGTGGAAGGGCTCCTTGTTGTATGTTTTCAGCAGGTCCAGGGCCTGGGCTCTGGTCAGTTCCATGATTTTGGCCTCCTTTTGTGCTTTTGGTCATTATAGCACAGAAGCGGCGCCAATGCAAAGTGTGACTATGGCTGTACCGGAGGGGGCAGAAAGGTGTGACCGCCGATCCCCTCCAGCGGAAAGAGGGGCGTGTGATACCGGGCGGCAAAGCGCTCCAGCTGGTCCATGGTGTCGATCTGTCGGTATTGGGCGCTGATGCGGTCCTGTACATGGGCAGGCAGGTTGTCAAAATATTCCCTGGCTCTGGAGTCGTGTCGGAACAGAACGTAGAGATCGCGGTAATAGGCTCTCATTAAATCACCCCGGATCTAGGGTGCGCCGGAACCGGCGGATCTATGTAGGAAAAGGGCGGACCGTAGGAGGAAATGAAGGACCCACTGCAAAAACCCCTTCGTCAATCTGTCGGGAAAAAAGAGACAATAAAATGAGAACGCGCAAAGAGTACACATTTGGCAAAAATATGGGAAACTACGCAACCTGTGACTCTATTCAGAAAAGAAAGCTGAGTTTACATAAAATAAAATTTTAAGAGGAATGATGCTTTGCCCGTACCAAACAGTCCGGTTTCTTGCTGGATCTATCCACATTTCCACAGAGATTTCCACATTGGAGGGTTGAAATAAAAATAAACCAGCTGGTTTTCGATGACATAACATTAAAACGGAGCGCGAATGAAAGAGCGGGGACAAGCTCCTTCAAACTCCGGCACAAACAGGAGGAAGACAAGAAAAGCACTTGCGGTTGCTGAAAAACCGGTATAAAATAAGGTGAATTAACATTACAGTGTAAACTGGGAGGAATGTCAAATCCATGGAACAGGCGAAGGTATATTACTCTGATTTGCGGTGCCAGCCCGGCAAAAACCTGCTCAACAAGCTGGAAAAGCTGATCCGAACCGCGGGGATTGGGGAGATTGATTTTAACCGCAAACTGGTGGCCATCAAGATGCACTTTGGAGAACCGGGCAACCTGGCCTTTCTCCGGCCCAACTACGCCAAGGTAGTGGCGGACGTGGTGAAGAGCCTGGGCGGCGTGCCCTTCCTCACCGACTGCAATACCCTGTACCCCGGCCGGCGAAAGAATGCCCTGGAGCATCTGGACGCCGCCTTTGAGAACGGGTTTTCCCCGCTGTCCACCGGCTGCCAGATCATCATCGGCGACGGCCTGCGGGGCAACGACGACGTGGAGGTTCCGGTGGCGGGGGCGGAGCATATTACCACCGCCAAGATCGGCAAGGCCATTATGGAGGCCGATGTGGTGATCTCTCTGACCCACTTCAAGGGCCATGAGCAGACCGGCTTCGGCGGCGCCATCAAAAACCTGGGTATGGGCAGCGGGTCCCGCCGGGGCAAGATGGAACAGCACGCCCAGGGCAAGCCGGCCGTAAGCCAGAAGCGCTGTGTCGGCTGCCGGAAGTGCGCGTCCCAATGCGCCCATGACGCCATCTCCTATGGGGAGGACCGCAAGGCCTCCATCGATCTGGAGAAGTGCGTGGGCTGCGGCCGCTGCATCGCCGTGTGCAACGTGGACGCTATCCACACCAGCTATGACGCGGCCATGGATGAGCTGTGCTGCCGTATGGCCGAGTATGCCAAGGCGGTGGTGGACGGCCGTCCTCAGTTCCACGTCAGTCTGGTGATCGACGTATCCCCTTACTGCGACTGCCACGGCGAGAACGATGTGCCCATCCTGCCCGATGTGGGTATGTTCGCCTCCTTCGATCCGGTGGCGCTGGATCAGGCCTGCGCCGACGCCTGCCTGCGCCAGCCCCCCATCCCCGGCTCCTTACTGGATGAGCAGATGCACAAGCCCGGCTTCTGCGACCACCACGACCATTTTATCAACAGTATGCCTGAGACCGACTGGAAGGTCTGCCTGGCCCACTGTGAGAAGATCGGCGTGGGTACCCGGAGCTATGAGCTCATCGAAGTAAAATAACGCCCAAAGAAAGGAAGATTTGACATGGACGTAAAGGAGATTCTGTCCCATTGCGACCACACCCTGCTCAAGCCGGAGTCCACTTGGGAGCAGATCAAGGAGGTATGCGACGACGGCCTGAAGTACGACTGCGCCTCCGTCTGTATCCCCGCCGGCTATGTGAAACAGGCCGCCGACTATGTGGGCAACGATCTTAAGATCTGCACTGTCATCGGCTTTCCCAACGGCTACTCCACCACGGCCGTCAAGGTCTTTGAGACGGAGGACGCCATCCGCAACGGAGCCGATGAGATCGATATGGTCATTAACATCGGCTGGGTCAAGGACAAGCGGTGGGAGGACGTACTGGAGGAGATCAAGACCATCAAGGCTTCCTGCCAGGGGCGTATTTTGAAGGTCATCGTGGAGGCCTGCCTGCTGACCCAGGAGGAGAAGGTGAAGATGTGCCAGATCGTTACCGAGGCCGGCGCCGACTATATCAAGACCTCCACCGGCTTTTCCACCGGCGGCGCCACCCGGGAGGATGTGGCCCTCTTCAAGGCCAATGTGGGTCCCGAGGTGCGGGTGAAAGCCGCCGGCGGCATCCGCACCCTTCAGGATGCCGAGGACTTTATCAACCTGGGCGCCGACCGCCTGGGCACCTCTGCCATCGTCAAGCTGGTGAAGGGGCAGACCCCTCAGGGATATTGATTCCAATCAGACGCCACAAGGCCCTCCGGCAGCGCCGGAGGGCCTTGTACTATTTTCTTTATTCGTGTACCGCGGACTGGAGACAGTCCTCCACGCCGGAGGCGGTGGGCAGGGCCATAGCCTTTTGCGCCACCTGGTCCGCCTGGGCGGTGTACCAGCGGTGGATCTGGGCCCGGGTGGCCAGCACGGCGGAGGCGCTGACGGAGAACTCATCCAGGCCCCAGGCCATGAGCAGAGGAATGAGCCGGGGGTCGGCGGCGGCCTCGCCGCACATTCCAACGGGAATGCCGGCCTGCTTTGCCGCGGCGATCACGCCGCGGATGGCGCGCAGCACAGCGGGATGGAAGGTGGTGTACAGCTGCTCTACCAGAGCGTTGCCCCGGTCCACGGCCATGGTATACTGGGTCAGATCATTGGTGCCGATGGAGAAGAAGTCGCACTCCCGGGCCAGCAGGTCGCCGATGAGGGCGGCGGCGGGAGTCTCCACCATGATGCCCAGGGGGATATCCCTGTGGTAGGGCACTCCCTCGGCCTCCAGCTCGGCCTTGCAGGTCTCCAGCAGGGCACGGGCGCCGCGAATCTCCTCCAGAGAGGTGACCAGGGGCAGCATAATTTTGATGTTCTTCTCCTGTGCTCCGGCCCGCAGCAGGGCCCGGAGCTGGACCTTATACAGCTCCGGGTTGTCCAGACAGTAACGGATGGCCCGGTGACCCAGGAAGGGGTTGTCCTCATGGGCCATGCCCAGGTACTCCACCGCCTTGTCGCCGCCCACGTCCAGAGTGCGGATGATGACCTCCTTGCCCGCCATGATGCGGGAGACGGCCAGGTAGGCCTCGTACTGCTCCTCCTCGGTGGGCGCACCGGTCCGGTCCATAAACAGAAACTCGGTGCGGAACAGACCTATGCCCTCCGCCCCCGCCTCCGCGGCGGCCCCGGCCTCCGCGGGGGAGCCGATGTTGGCGTACAAGGCATAGCGCTTGCCCTCGGCGTCCACCGTTTCCCGGTCCCGGTAGACGGACAGCAGAGCCTTCCGGCGGAGATATTCCTCCTGTTTGGCCAGGTACTGGGCCTGGGTGGCCTGGTCGGGGTTGACCAGGGCGATTCCCTCGCCGCCGTCCACAATCAGGCTGTCCCCATCCTGCAACTGCTCCATAGCATGGGGGACGCTGAGTACGGCGGGCAGCTCCAGGGCCCGGGCCAGAATGGCGGAGTGGCTGGTACGGCCGCCCACCTCGGTGAGGATGGCGGCCACATGATCCTTGTCCAGCCCCACGGTCATGGAGGGGGTCAGATCGTGGGCCACCAGTACGCTGCCGGCGGGCAGATGGCTCACATCCACCCCGGCGACCCCCAGCAGGATGGCCAGCATCCGGCTGCGGATGTCCCGCACGTCGGTGGCCCGCTGGCGCATCAACTCGTCGTCCACCCCGGCGAACATCTCGGCGTACATGGTACATACCTGATCCACCGCCGCCTCGGCACACTGACCGGCGTCGATGGCCTCCTCCATCTGGCTCTGCATATAGGGGTCGCCCAGCATCATGATCTGGCCGGTGAGAATCTCGGATTCCTTTTCCCCCACCTGGGTGCGGATACGCTCCGCCATGGCGGTAGTTTTATCGTTGAAGTGGGCGATGGCGGACTGGAGCCGCGCCTTCTCCCCATCCTTGCCGCCGTATTTGACGGCGGAGTAGTCCAGGCTCTGCTCCCGGACGCAGACGGCTTTGCCGATGCCGATCCCGTCCGAAGCGGCAATGCCCCGTAAGATCATAGTGGTCTCCTCCTGTTTGTCCATTCAGAGGCCCAGGCGGTCATTCGCCCAGGCCGGATTCCACCAGCTCCACGGCGGCCTTCAGCGCCTCGGCCTCCTGCTCACCGCAGCACTGGATCTCGATCTCGCTGCCCTGCTTGATGCAGGCGGCCATCAGGTGCATGATGCTCTTGGCGTTGATGCTCTTGCCGTTAAAGATAATGGTGACGTCGCTCTTGTACTTGGCCAGGGTGTTGACAAAGAGCTGGGCGGGACGCATATGCATCCCCTGGGGATTGACGATCTTGGTCTTGGCGGTAACCATAGTGATACTTCCTTTCCTTATTTTATCATATAATAAGTTTTTATCCTTTTTTCTTCTTCAGCAGGCCCAGCAGGATCATGCCCACCAGGGAGCCCACCACCAGGGCGACCACATAGCCCAGCACGTTGGTCATGACGGGAAACACGAAGATGCCGCCGTGGGGCGCGGGGAGGGCGCAGCCAAAGGCCATGGACAGGGCGCCGGCCACGCCGGAGCCCACGATGCAGGAGGGCAGAACCCGGAGGGGGTCGCTGGCGGCGAAGGGAATGGCGCCCTCGGTAATGAAGCACAGGCCCATGATATAGTTCACCACGCCGGACTTGCGCTCGTCTGCGGTAAAGCGGTTACGGAAGAAGGTGGTGGCCAGGGCGATGGCGATAGGGGGCACCATACCGCCGATCATGACGGCGGCCATGATGTCGGAGCCCTGTCCGGCGGCCATGGCGGCCAGGGTGGAGGTGCCGAACACATAGGCGGCCTTGTTAAAGGGCCCGCCCATATCCACGGCCATCATACCGGCCAGCACAATACCCAGCACAATCTTGCTGCCCTCGCCCATAGCCTCCAGACCGGAGTACAGGGCGGTATTGATGGCCCCCACAATGGGGTTGATGAGGCACATGAACAGCCCGATGATGAGAAGGCCCACCACGGGATAGATCAGGATGGGTTTGAGGCCCTCCAGGGCCCGGGGCAGCTTGTCGCATACCTTGCGCATACCCAGCATCAGATAGCCCCCGGCAAAACCGGCGATGAGGGCGCCCAAAAACCCGGCGGAGACCGAGGTGCCGGCGGGGGAGAGGAAGGTGGCGCCGGATACGGCCAGCGCGCCTCCCACAAAGCCCACCATCAGGCCCGGCCGGTCGGCAATGGACATGGCGATGTACCCAGCCAGAATGGGCAGCATGAAGTTGAAAGCGGTGTTGCCGATATTTTTAAACCAGGCGGCGATGGGGGTATTGGTGCCGAAGTTGGCGTAGTCAATGGAGGCGTCGTCCAGCAGGAAGGCCAGGGCGATGAGAATGCCGCCGCCGATGACAAAGGGCAGCATATGGCTTACCCCATTCATCAGCTGCTTATACAGCTTGCGCCCCGCGCTTTCGCTGGCCGATTCCCGGACCGCCTGGCCGGAGTGGTGGTAGATGGGGGCGGTGGGGGCCTGACGGATCAGTTCCTCCGGCTTATAGATGCCGTCGGAGACGGGCACCCGCAGCATATGCTTGCCGTCGAAGCGGGCCAGGTCCACCTCCTTGTCGGCGGCAATGATGATGCCGTCGCAAGCGTCAATCTCCGCCTGGGTCAGGATATTTTTGGCTCCGCCGGAGCCCTGGGTCTCCACCTTGACGGGGATGCCCAGCTCCCGGCCCTTTTTCTCCAGGGCCTCGGCGGCCATATAAGTGTGGGCGATGCCGGTGGGGCAGGCGGTGATCGCCAGGATGCGGGGACCGGCAGGGGTGGCCTCCGCCGGCGCGGGGGCCTGGGCGGGGACCTCCTCGGGGAACTTGGCGGTTTCAAACTTGTCGATGACTTCCATAAAGGTCTTGGCGTCGGGGGCGGCGCGCAGTTCGCTGACAAAGTTGAAGTCCATCAGCAGGACCATCAGGTGGGAGAGAATTTCCAGGTGCAGATCCCCGTCCATGGGAGCGGCGATCATGAAGAAGAGGTCGGAGGGCTGGCCGTCCATAGCCCCGTAGTCCACCCCCTCTTTCAGCACACAGGCGGCCAGACTGGGGGCGGTGACGCAGGTGCTTTTGGCGTGGGGCACGGCAATGCCCATTTCAATGGCGGTGCTGGTCTGGGCTTCCCGGGCCAGGATGGCCTGCTTGTAGGCCTCCCGGTCGGTGAGGCAGCCGCTTTTGTTCTGCAGGTCCACCAGCAGATCGATGGCGCCCTCCTTGTCAGCAGCGGCGGCGCCCAGCGCGATTTTTTCCGGGCTCAGCAGGTCGACGATGCGCATGGTAGTGAGCTCCTTTCTAACTTAAAAGGTATGGATCAGTGCCATGATTTGTTCTTTTGTGGCCAGCCCATCGGAGAAGGCGGTGGCGGAACCGGCGGCGGCGCCCAGCCGCTGGGCATAGGAGTAATCCCCGCGCTCCAGCCAGCCGGCCAGGAAGCCGGCCACCATGGAGTCGCCCGCCCCCACGGAGTTGCGGACTTTACCCCGGGGCACCCCCAGCCGGTAGCAGCCGCCCCGCTCGTCCAGTAGCAGGGAGCCCTCCCCGGCCATGGATACCAGCACATTGCGGGCGCCCTGCTCCTGGAGCTGGAGGGCGCAGTGGCGGATCTCGGTGTCGGTGATGGGGGTTTTTCCAAAGATCTCGCCCAGCTCCAGATTGTTGGGCTTGATGAGGAAGGGGTGATAGGGCAGGGCGCTGCACAGCAGATCCCGGGTGGTGTCCACCACAAACTGGATGCCCCGATCCTCCAGCCGGGCGAGAATCTGTTCATACACGTCATGGGAAAGGGCGGCGGGCACGGAGCCGGAGATGACCAGGATATCCCCGGCCTCCAGCCGGTCCAGCTTGTCCAGCAGGGCCCGCAGGGCCACCGGGCCTACGGTGGGGCCCTGGCCGTTGATCTCGGTCTCCACGCTCCCCTTGACCTTGACGTTGATACGGGTCAATCCCTCGGGGAGCCAGATGAAGTCGGTGCGGATACCCCGGCTGCGCAGGCCCTCCTCCAGAGCCCGGCCGGTGAAGCCGGCCAGAAAACCCAGAGCCACGTTTTCCACGCCCAGGGCGGACAGAACGGTGGACACATTGATGCCCTTGCCCCCGTATTGGATCTCTTCATTCTGGGTGCGGTTGATCTGGCCGGGATGCAGGGCGTCTATCCACACCACATAGTCCAAAGCGGGGTTAAAGGTTACTGTATAGATCATGGGGATACCTCCTTAATGACCGTATGCTCCAGATAGTTTGGATCGGGCAGGCGCTCGGTAATAATGGTGGCTTTTTCCAGCGGCAGCACGGTCACGGCGGATACCAGTTCAAACTTGCTGCTGTCTGCCAGAACAAAGGTCAGATAGGCCTGCTCCGCGGCTTTGGTTTTGATGGCGGCCTCCTCCGGGTCGGGGGTGGTAAAGCCCTGGCGGATGGAGATGCCGTTGATACCCAGGAAGGCCTTGGTGAAGTTGTATCTGCCCAGCTCGGCCAGCGCGCCGGTGCCCACCACCGCCCAGGTGCCCGGCTTGAGATAGCCACCCAGCACATAGCCCCGCAGCCCCAGTTCCATCAGCCGCTGGGCGCAGGCGATGCCGTTGGTCACAAAGGTGGCGGCCGAACCCTTTAGATATTCCGTCATCCGCACCGTGGTGGTGCCGGCGTCCAGATACACCACGTCGTCATCGCTGATGAGCCCGGCGGCGTAGCGGGCAATGGCCTCCTTCTCATCCCGGTGGAGCAGAGATTTGGTGCCTACATCCGGTTCCTCACCCTGAAAGGTGCTGTTGGCCAGGACCGCTCCGCCGTGAACTTTGTTCAACCTGCCCTGGCGGGCCAGCGTGGTCAGATCACGGCGGATGGTGGCCTCCGAGGCGCCGGTCAGCTCACACAGCCGGGTTACGCTGGCCGCCCGGCTGACGGCCAGCTCCTGGAGGATGGCCTCAAAGCGCTGCTCTGCCAACATATACATTCCTCCTCCTGCTGTTCTGTTCTGATTGAAATTGACCGATCATTTTTGTGACAACAATATAACATCGATTGCAATCATAGTCAATCAAAAACAATCAAACTTGCCCACAAAAAAACAGACTGTTTTTTGGACAGTCTGACGAAAGAAAACGAAAAATGCCTGGCAAAATCCGGGCAAAAAAGAAAACGTACCGCAAATAATAAGCAAAACCGATCAAATAATGCGCCGGCGGGGAATTCCCGCCGGCGCAGCAAGACTACTGAACCAGACCCATTATGATGGTGATGATTCCGGCCGCCAGCAGAACGGCTCCGCCCACCTTCGTGGTGGTACCGGAGCGCATCCGCCGAAAGACGGTTTTCAGCGTTTCAAAAGGGACCAGCAGGAAGATCAGGCCCAGAATCAGGAACAGGGCGCCCAGGGAGAAATAGACCATCGTGGTTTCACCCGCCGTTTCTTGTGTAGTATGTTCATCTTACCAGTTCTGGCCTTGCATTGCAAGAGCTGCTTGTATTTGGCGGAAACATCTGATAGGATAACAGGGAAATTGGATCAGGGGCGAGGCTTTGAGGAGGATGGCCATGCGGGAATATGGAGGGGCGCTGCGGCGGACGGCGCTGTTTCGGGGGATGGAAGAGGAGGAGTTGTTCGCGCTGCTGGACTGTCTGGGGGGCGGTGTGCGGCGGTTTCCCCGGGGGACCGCGGTGCTCCGGGCGGGAGACCCGGCCACCCATCTGGGGGTGGTGCTGGCCGGGCAGGTGCAGGTGAGCCGTATTCGGCCCGATGGGCAGCGGATTGTAATGGGGGAGATGGGGCCGGGGCGGCTGTTTGCCGAGTCCTATGCCTGCGCCGGAGCGGAGAGCCTCCCGGTTACGGTGACGGCCTCGGCAGATTCGGCGGTGCTGCTGCTGGACTGCCGGCGGCTGTCCACCCCCTGCGCCGCCGCCTGCGGGGCCCATGGAACGCTGATCCACAATCTGCTGTGGGTGCTGGCGGAGAAGAACCTGTTTTTAACCGGGAAGCTGGACCATCTGTCCGGCCGGACCATCCGGGAGCGGCTGCTCTCCTACCTGGAGGAGGAGGCCGCCCGTACCGGCCGGGATACCGTGATGGTCCCCTTTGACCGGCAGGCCCTGGCGGACTATCTCTGCGTGGACCGCAGCGCCCTGTCCCGCACCATCGGACAGCTTCAGCGGGAGGGAATTTTGGAGGCGGACCGGAGAAAGTTCCGCCTCAAGGTCCTGTCGGACACTATGAAATAACAAAAGCCCGGGCGCACCGCTAAACGGCGGTACGCCCGGGCTTTCGATCAGTTCAAAAAGTCCTTCAGCTTCTTGGAGCGAGAAGGATGGCGGAGCTTGCGCAGGGCCTTGGCCTCAATCTGACGGATACGCTCACGGGTGACCTTGAACTCCTTGCCCACTTCCTCCAGGGTGCGGGTGCGGCCGTCCTCGATGCCGAAGCGGAGCTTGAGGACCTTCTCCTCCCGCTCGGTCAGGGTGCCCAGCACGGACACCAGCTGCTCCTTCAGCAGGGTAAAGGAGGCGGCCTCGGAGGGCTCAGAGGCATCCTCGTCGGGGATGAAGTCGCCCAGATGGGAGTCCTCCTCCTCGCCGATGGGGGTCTCCAGGGAGACGGGCTCCTGGGCGATCTTCAGGATTTCCCGCACCTTGTCCACCGGCATATTCATCTCCTCGGAGATCTCCTCGGGAGAGGGGTCGTGGCCCAGCTCCTGGAGCAGCTGACGGGAGACCCGGATGACCTTGTTGATGGTCTCCACCATATGGACGGGGATGCGGATGGTGCGGGCCTGGTCGGCGATGGCCCGGGTGATGGCCTGCCGGATCCACCAGGTGGCGTAGGTGGAGAACTTATAGCCCTTGGTGTAGTCAAACTTCTCCACCGCCTTGATAAGGCCCAGGTTACCCTCCTGGATCAGGTCCAGAAACAGCATTCCGCGGCCCACATACCGCTTGGCGATGGACACCACCAGCCGGAGGTTGGCCTCGGCCAGGCGCTGCTTGGCGGCCTCGCCCCGCTTCACCAGGCGGCGCAGCTCCTTGATATCGTCCTCGGACAGGGCGACCTCCTCGCCGGCCTCCTTGGATCGTTCCATATCGTCCAGCTGCTCCTTGGCGGCGTCGCCGGCCCCCATATCCTGGGCCAGCTGGACCTCCTCGTCGGGGGTGAGCAGGTTGACCTTGCCGATCTCCTTCAGGTACATCCGCACCGGATCGTCAATGCCGAAGGAGTCTACCAGGGTGTTGGGGTCCACGATCTCCTCTTCGGGCAGGTCCTCAATCTCGTTGAGCTCCTCCAGAGGGGGCATGGTATCGTCGGCCAGCTCGGGCAGATAGTCGTCGCCTACGGTGTCGATGCCCAGATTTTCCAGGGTATCGTAGATCTTGTCCATCTGCTCGCTTTCCAGGTCCATATTCTCCAGCACATCCATCAGCTCGCTGGCCGACAGCTTGCCGTTTTTCTTGCCCCGCTCGATCAGCTCCGCCAGCTTCTCGGCGCCCTGGACGCCTTCCACCACCTTCATGACCTCGATCTTGCCCTGCTCCATTTTCTTGGCATTGTCCCGGGCCAGTTTGGCCTGATCCTCCAGGGTCAGGGTGAGTTCCTTCTTGCCGGTGGTCTTTTTTTCACTCATGCGGTTGTCCTCCATATGATTTTTTCTCTCTGAATTTATCCCGGGCCGCCAGCAGGGGGTCCAACCCGGCGCCGCCCCGTTTGGCGGCTTCTGTTTCGATAATCTCTAAGTAGTCGTGCAGCGCCTGGCTGCGGTTGGAGCGGGTCTCCGGCTGCTCCAAAATGCCTGTGATGTGGCTCATTTCCTCCGGCTCCAGCGCACCGGACAGCGCCCCTAGATGGAGACTCAGCCCCTGGCTGTGGCGCTGCCGGAGCAGCACATAAAGCTTGGCCAGCAGGGGGGAGGAGAACTGGGAGGGGTCCAGTCCATCCGTCTCTGGCAGCAGCGCCGGGTCCAGCAGAAGCAGCCGGATTACCCCCTCCTCCGCCCGGGCGGAGCGGATGTTCTCATAGCGCAGCTGCCTGGACTTGGGCTGGAGCTGGACGGCGGGGGTCAAGTCCTTTTTGGCCTGAATCTTTCGGGCCCTCCAGGCCCGGTCCTTACGGTACCGGGCCACCTCCTGAGCCATGGCGGTGCCGGAGATACCGGCGGCGGCCGCCGCCTTGTTGCCGTAGATCTCCCGCTCAATGGGACTTTGGAGGGCGGCGACGGTGGCCACCGCCTCCTTCAGGTAGGCCAGCCGCCCCTCCTCGCTGGACAGATCGTGCTTTGCCTGGAGACTGTCCAGCCGGTAGTCGTTCTGCCCGGCGCTGCCGTTGAGACACTTTTCAAAGGCCGCAGGGCCGAATTTTTTGACGAAATCATCCGGGTCCTGCTTAATGGGCTTGCCCTCGGCGTCAAAGGCGTTGGGCAGCTGGAGTACCCGGACGGTGAGATTGGCGTTTTTCAGGATGTTGAGGACCCGGTCGGTGGACTGCTTGCCGGCGGTGTCGTTGTCGTAGCACAGCACCAGCTCCTTGGTGTACCGGGCCAGAATACGGGCGTGCTCCTCGGTGAGGGCGGTGCCCATGGTGGCCACCACATTGTCAAAGCCCGCCTGGTGCAGGGTAATGACATCAATGTTGCCCTCCACCAGCACCAGATTGGGGCGCTTGGTGTTTTTGGCAAAGTTAAGGGCGTAGATGAGGCGGCCCTTTTTGAAGAGCACCGTCTCGGGGGTGTTGAGGTATTTGGCGCCCTCCTCCCCGGGCAGAATGCGGCTGGTGAAGCCCACCACCTCCCCGCGCACGTCGATGACGGGGAGCATCAGCCGGGCGCGGAATTTGTCGTAAATGCCGCCGTTTTTGCCCGCCACCGCCAGACCGGCGTCGATCAGGTCCATTTTGCTGTAGCCCTTGGCGGTCATGGCCTTGGTAAGGGCGTCCCATTGATCCGGGGCGGCCCCCAGGCCGAAGCGGGTGGCGGTGCGGGGGGAGATCTGCCGCTGGGCGATATAGTCCCGCACCCGCTGGCCGCCGGGGCCGGTGAGGTAGTCATGATAGAACCGGGCGGCGTCTCGGGACAGCTCCAGCAGCCGGGCCCGCTTTTTGCGGTAGGCCTCGTTTTCGCCGGACTCGGGCACCTCCAGCCCCGCCCGCCTGGCCAGCAGCTTCACCGCGTCCACAAAGGGCAGGTTCTCCATCTCCATCACGAAGGAGATCACACCGCCCCCCTTGCCGCAGCCGAAGCAATGATAGATCTGCTTGTCGGGGGAGACGGAAAAGGAGGGGGTTTTTTCATTGTGGAAGGGGCACAGCCCCCACAGATTGCTGCCCTTCTTGGTCAAGTGTACATAGGAAGAGACCACGTCGGCAATGTCGCTGCGGGTCACCAGATCGTCAATAAATTGTTCTGGTATCGCCACAGGCATCCTCCTTCCGACTATCTTTTCCAATCAATACCATTTTCATACCAGGGCATGAAAGCCCATCTACTTTACGCTCCAGGACTTGGGGATGAAGGCGTCGCTGAACTGGTCCACGGCATATTTGTCGGTCATGCCAGAGATGTAATCGCAGACGGCCCGCTCCACCCCCTCCTCCACCCGGATGTCCTGGTATTCCGGGGGCAGCTTGTCCGGGTCCTTGACATAGAACTCAAACAGGCGGCGGATCATATCCTGGGCCTTGCCCTCCTCTCCCTTGGCCACGGGATTGCGGTAGACGTATTCAAACATGAACTCCCGCAGCTCCTGCATGGCGTCCCGGCAGGCGGGGGACTGCACAATGTCGTTTTTCCCGGCGGACTGGGTAATAATGTCCACGGTCAGGGTGTTGATGCGCTCCGAGTGGGTGAAGCCCAGCACCTGGGACACCGAGAGGGGCAGGTCCATGGGGTAGATGATCTTGCCCCGCATGGCGTCGTCAATATCGTGGTTGATGTAGGCGATTTTGTCGGCCAGGCGGAGCAGGCGGCCCTCCAGTGTCTCGGCCTGGTCGGGGCCGGTGTGGCACAGGATGCCCCGGCGCACCTCATAGGTCAGGTTAAGCCCCTCCCCGTCCCGCTCCAGCCGGTCCACCACCCGCAGGGACTGGACGTTGTGGGCAAAGCCGCCGGGCATAATCTCGTTGAGCACCCGCTCCCCGGCGTGGCCGAAGGGGGTGTGGCCCAGATCGTGGCCGTAGGCGGCCGCCTCCGCCAGATCCTCGTTGAGGCGCAGCCCCCGGGCGATGGTGCGGGCGATACGGCTGACCTCGATGGTGTGGGTCATGCGGGTGCGGTAGTGGTCCCCCTCCGGCTCCAGAAAGACCTGGGTCTTGTGCTTGAGCCGCCGGAAGGCTTTGGAATGGACGATCCGGTCGATGTCACGCTGGAAGCAGGTCCTGGTGGGACAGGGCTCCAGGGGGATGAGCCGTCCCCGGGAGCGAGAGGAAAGACAGGCGTAGGGGGAGAGCAGGGCCGCCTCGGCGGCTTCGGTCTGTTCACGCAGTACCATGGGCGCTCACCAGCCTCTCAGAAAATTTCAGCCTTTATTCTTTATACGCCGTGTGCTGGAGAAAACCCTTCTTTTCCTGCAAATTTTCTATTCTGCTCACAAATCTCCCTGAGAGAGGCAAAAGGATTCGTCATTTTGTTCACCGGTGAGCAGCGCCAGCAGGGCTGCGGGGGAGGGGACGATCCACTGTGCGCCGTGCTGGGCGAGAAAGGGAGCGTCCCGGAAGCCCCAGCTCACCGACAGACAGGGCAGGCCGGAATTGCGGGCGGTCTGGATATCCACCTCCGAGTCGCCCACATAGACAGCCCCCTGTGCCTGGACGCCCAGCTCCTTCAAGGCCCGGAACACGGTGTCGGGGGCGGGCTTGCGGGCCACCCCCTGGGATTCGCCGATGGCCACCTTTACCCGGTCCCCGAAGTAGGCCTGGCACAGGCCCTTGACGGCACCGTCAAATTTGTTGGAGACCACCGCCAACCTGATCCCGGCCTGATTGAGCCCGTCCAGCAGCTCCAGCACCCCAGGATAGGGGGCGGTGCGGTGCTCCATGTTCAACAGGTAATGGGCCCGGAAGTCGGCCAGACACCGGGCCTCCACATCCTCCGGAGTGCCCTCGGGCACCGCCCGGTGGATAAGCAGCCCCACCCCGTTGCCCACAAAGCGGCGTACCTCATCCAGAGAGCGGCGGGGCAGCTTGTGGAGGGCCAGGGCATAGTTGGTGCTGTCGGCCAGGTCCTGGAGGGTGTCCAGCAGGGTGCCGTCCAGATCAAAGATCACAGTGGAGTAAGGAATCATAGCGTACCTCCTGATTGATAAGGTGGTGAGACAAAGGCCGGGCGGCCGTTTCGGCCGCCCGTGGGGGTGGGATCAATAAAGTCCGTTGGCAGAGAGGATTTGGGCCACCTGCCGGGCCCGGGCCGACCAGGCGGCGGCGGCGCCGTGTTCCCGCCGGCGGGCGGAGGCCCAGCCTTCCGGCTCGTCCAGAGCGCGGATGCACAGCCGCACGAACTCACCGGGGGTGTGAGCGGCGTAGATCACGTCTGGAAAGTGCTCCACATGGTCGGGGTAAACCATGGCCACGATGGGCTTGCCGGAGGCCAGGTACTCGTAGATCCGGCAGGGGACGATATCGCCGCCGTAGTCGGACCGGCGCAGCAGATGGAGGCACACGTCAAACCGGGACAGGTAGTCGGGGATGTCCACCGGCAGCTGGAGGCCCAGCAGCCGCACGTTGGGCAGGCGGGCCAGGTGGTCCAGCTGGGGGTTGTACTCCTGCCGCCCCACAAAGACGAAGGTACACCGGGGCAGGGCCCGGGCGGCCTGGATGACCGGCGTCAGGTCCAGATCCTCCCACAGCGTACCGGTAAACCCCAGTACCGGGCCGGTCAGGTCGGTCAGGGGAGGGGGGCACTCGGCGCTGGTGCGGGAGAACATGGGGTAGCTTACCCCATTGGGGAGCAGAGCGATGTTGTCGCTGCAGGGGGCCAGGTGGTCCGCCAGCCCCTCGGAGGCGGCAAAGACCACGTCGGCGGCCAGGGCCAGATCGCTCTCCCACTCGGGCGGGGTGTCCAGCCAGTCCTGGGCGCAGTCGTAGACCAGGCCCTGGTGGGGGAT
>CALWXZ010000023.1 GCA_944385625.1 uncultured Flavonifractor sp.
ACGTTGTACCCCGCCCCGTGGGCGCAGAACACCGAGCCGGTGGGGTTGTCCACATCCCGCTCCGGGTCGTAGCCCAGCGCCTCCACCACGGCCTGCTGATCGTGGCAGGGGAAATAGCCCTTCAACGTGCAGCTCAACCGCCCCAGGCCCCGGGTGTAGGCGGCCACCTCGCCGCCGTAGTCCCGCAGCCCCGCCACCGGGGCGGAACCGGTGAGGACGGTCAGCTCTCCCGCCGTCTCCGGGGGATCGCAGTCGCCCCCCATCCGCTGCAGGTCGCTCATGGCCCGCCCCACCTGGGGAGCGGGCACCTCCAGCCGGAAGGAATACCAGGGCTCCAGCAGAATATTCTCCGCCTCCATCAGGCCCTGGCGCACCGCCCGGTAGGTGGCCTGCCGGAAGTCGCCCCCCTCGGTGTGCTTGAGGTGGGCCCGGCCCGCCAGCAGGGTGATTTTCACATCGGTGAGGGGGGAGCCGGTGAGCACGCCCGGGTGGGCCCGCTCGGCCAGGTGGGTGAGAATCAGCCGCTGCCAGTTGCCGTCCAGTACATCCTCCGGGCAGGCGGTGTCCAGCGTGACGCCGCTTCCCCGCTCCCCCGGCTCCAGCAGCAGGTGGACCTCGGCGTAGTGGCGCAGAGGCTCGTAGTGGCCCACACCGATGACGGGGGCGGCGATGGTCTCCCGGTACACGATGCCCCCCTGGCCGAAGCTGACCTCCATATTGAATCGCTCGGCAATGAGCCGCTGTAGAATCTCCAGCTGGACCTGGCCCATGAGCTGGATGTGGATCTCCCCCAACCGCTCATTCCACACCAGGTGGAGCTGGGGGTCCTCCTCTTCCAGCTGGCGCAGCTTCTGCATGGCGGTGACCGGGTCCTGATCGTCGGGCAAAATCACCCGATAGGTGAGCACCGGCTCCAGGGCGGGGGGTGTCCCCTCCGCCTCAAAGCCCAGGCCCTGACCGGCGGCGGCGGAACTGAGTCCGGTGACCGCCACCACGCTTCCCGCCGGGGCCACGTCCACCGGCTGAAATTTTGTGCCGGAGTACACCCGCAGCTGGTCGGCCTTGTCGTTCCAGCCGGGGCCCTCCAGCACGGTCTTGACCTTCAGGCTGCCGCCGGTGATCTTCATCCAGGCCAGCCGGTTGTTCTGACTGTCCCGGGAGATCTTGAAGATGCGAGCACCAAATTCCGTCCCGTACACCGGCCGGGGGGCGTAGCGCTCCAGGCCCCGGAGGAAGTCCTCCACCCCCTCCAGGCGCAGCGCCGAGCCAAACCAGCAGGGGAAGAGCTTCCGCCGGGCGATGAGGGCGGTGAGGGCGGCGCCGGAAATGCTCCCCGTCTCCAGGTAGTCCTCCAGCAGGGCCTCGTCGCACAGGGCGGCCTGCTCACAGAGGGCCTCCCGGTCGGCCATGTCCACGCAGCCCTCGTCCAGTTTGTCTTTCAGCTCCGCCAGCAGGGCGGCCCGGTCCGCCCCCGCCAGATCCATCTTGTTGACAAAGAGAAAGACGGGCACCCCGTAGCGCTCCAGCAGCTTCCACAGGGTATGGGTGTGGCCCTGGACCCCGTCGGTGCCGCTGACCACCAGGATGGCGCAGTCCAGCACCGACAGGGTGCGCTCCATCTCGGCGGAGAAGTCCACATGGCCGGGGGTGTCCAGCAGGGTCATTTCCACCGACTCCAGAGGCAGGATGGCCTGCTTGGAGAAGATGGTGATGCCCCGTTCCTTCTCCATGGGGTCGGTGTCCAGAAAGGCGTCCCCGTGGTCCACCCGCCCCAATTTCTTCAATTTTCCGCAGGTGTAGAGCAGCCCCTCGCTGAGGGTGGTCTTGCCCGCGTCCACATGGGCCAGGATACCGATGACCAATCTGTCCATAGATAACGTCCTTTGTGTGTGATACCTTTGTTGTAGCCTAGTATACCACGCCCGGCGGGGCGGGAGCAAATAAATTGAGGGATCGTGCAACATATGGGGCCCCTCAGGGATGTTAAGGGCGAAAGGGGGGAGGGCAATGGCAGAGGAGAGCGGCCTGCGGCAGGTGGTGGAGACCTATGGGAACGAGGAGGGGCATCGTCCGCACCCAGGGCGACGTGGTCTACGGAGATCTGGACTGGGTCATTGACCTGAAATAACAAGACGGGCCTGCTGCGGTTGCAGCAGGCCCGTTTCTGATGTTACCAGCGTTCCGGATGATAGGGAGTGAGCAGCCAGCCCGTCATGGGGGGAAGGGCCACCGGACCGGCGGGCAGCTCCATGCCGGTCATCCGGTCCTTGGCGGGCCAGGGCAGGTCGATCATCTCCAGGTCCTTGTTGACGTTGACGGCGGCCAGCACCGGTTCCCCCTCCCCCTCCCGCAGGAAGGAGAGCAGCTTGCCCTCCGCCTTCCACCAGCGGATGCTCCCCCGCCGCAGGGCGGGCAGCTCCTTCCGGGCCCGCCCCAGGTTGGCGTACCACCGGCGGAGCACGTCGTCGGCCATCTCCCAGCGGTAGGTCCGGCGGTTGAAGGGGTCCTCAAAGCCCTCGATGCCCGCCTCGTCCCCGTAGTAGATCATGGGGGAGCCTGGGAAGGCAAAGAGCACCAGGGCCCCCAGCATCAGCTTGGACCGGCCCAGCAGGTACTGCTCCGGGGTGAGAAAGTAGGAGGCCCGCCAGTCCTTGTCGTGGTCCTGGCCGTCCCCGCCGTAGCCCAGCAGGGTGAGAATACGGGGGGTGTCGTGGGTGCCCAGGAAGTTCATGGCGGAGTGGAAGGCGAAGGGAGGGTAGTTCTCCCGCAGGGTCTCCATGGTGTTTTTGAAGTGGACCGCGTCGCCTCCCATCAGATAGCCCAGCAGGCTGTTGCGGAAGGGGTAGTTCATCAGCCCGTCGCAGTGGCCCCCCAGGATGTGCTTGCGTCGCACGCCGTAGGCGATCTTGGTGGAGCCGTCCTCCCACACCTCGCCGATGACCATGGCGTCGGGGTTGGTCTGCCGGACGGCCTCATGGATGCCGTGGACAAAGTCGTCGGGCAGCTCGTCGGCCACGTCCAGCCGCCAGGCGTCCGCCCCCGCCCGCAGCCACCGGCGGACGATGCTGTTTTCGTCCCCGAAGATATAGTCCCGGTAGGAGGGCTCGGCCTCGTTGACGGCGGGCAGAGAGTAGATCCCCCACCAGGAGTCGTACTTGTCCGGCCAGTGGGAGAAGTGGTACCACTTGTAGTAGGGGCTGTCCTGGGACTGGCAGGCCCCGTTCTCCGGGTAGGAGCCGTCCCCGTTGAAGTAGCGGCTCACATAGCCCTGGTGGTTGAACACCCCGTCCAGCATGATGCGGATGCCCAGCTTGTGGGCGGCGTCGCACAGGGCCCTGAAGTCCTCCTCGGTGCCCAGCATGGGGTCGATCTTCTCATAGTCGCCGGTGCCGTAGCGGTGGTTCTCCGGCGCTTCAAAAATGGGGCAGAAGTAGATGGTCTCCACCCCCAGCTTGTGGAGGTAGGGAAGCTTTTCCATAACGCCCTTCAAATCCCCGCCGAAAAAGTCCCGGTTGCGGATCTCCCCGCTCTGGTCGGGCCGGTACTCCGGCTCCTCCCGCCAGCTGGTGTGGACGGACCGCCCGCCGGGCATCCCGGTGGGGTCGGGCACCCGGGTGCGGCGGAAGCGGTCGGGGAAGATCTGATAGGTGACCCCCTCCCCGAACCAGCCGGGCACCTGGTCGGTGCCGTCGTACACCGTCAGCTGATAGGGGCCCAGCTCCTCCTGCCGGCCGTCCAGCCCCTCCAGGCGGAAGGAGTACCAGACCAGCCCCACATGGTCCCCGGTGTCCAGGGTGACCCGGAGCACATCCCGGTCGCCGTCGATGCCGTCCCAGACCATGGGCAGCTCCAGCCGCCGCTCCCGGGAGGACTCAAAGTAGGCGATGAGCACCCCCTGGGAAAAGCCCTCCGTCCGCAGCGGCCGCAGGGTGAGGGAGACCCGGGTGCCCGAGGGCACCGCGCCATAGGGCTGCTTGTACCGGCTGTCCCGGCTGTCAAAGGTCATTGCATCCAGCAAAGAAAAGACTCCCTTCAGCGGATCAAGGTATTTTCCGTCCCGATTGATTCCATGGTATGCTCGCTGCCGAAGTAATAGTTGACGATTTCGCCGGCGGCGCTGGCCAGATTGCCGCCGGAGGCGCCCCCCTCCACCACCATGGAGATGACGATCTCGGGATCGTCATAGGGGGCGAAGAGGACGAACACGGCGTTGGCGTTCTCATCGGCGGACACCTGGGCGGAGCCGGTCTTGGCGCCCACCTCCACCGCCAGATTGCTCAGGTACTGGTCCACGGTGCTCTCAGGGTCGTTGGCCACCTCCCACATACCCTGCTTCACCGCCTCCACGTTGGCGGGGTCCAGGTCCAGCTTTTCCGCCGGCTGGGCCTCATATTCGTACACCGTCTCGGAGAAGTCGCTGGACTTCACCGTCTTGAGCAGGTGGGTCTGGTAGCGATTGCCCCCGTTGACCAGGGTGGCAATGTAGTTGGACAGCTGAAGCAGGGTAATGTTGGTATTGTCCTGGCCGATGGCAGCGTTGAGCAGGTTGCCGCCGTACCACTCCTGATTGAGCATTTTGCTGGTCTCAGGCCCGGCCACATAGCCCTCCTCCTCGCCCAGCTCCAGGCCGGTCTTCTGGCCCAGGCCGAACATGGCGGCGTATTCGTCGATCTTCTCAATGCCCAGCCGGTGGCCCAGGGTGAAAAAGTAGATGTTGCAGGAGTCCCGCAGGGCGTCGGCCATATTCTCCCAGCCGTGGGTTCCCCGGTACTGCCGGTAGATCCAGCACTGGGGATGGGAGTCGCCGTAGGGGTAGTGCTCCTCCTCGGGCAGCTGGAGATAGCCGGTATCCTGGATCTTCTCCGTGGGGGTCACCAGCCCCTCCTCCAGAGCGGCGATGGCCACCAGAGGCTTGAAGGTGGAGCCGGGGGAGTAGATCTCGCTGGTGGCCCGGTTGGTGAAGGGCTTGCGGGGGTCGTTGAGGACCGCCTGATAGGCCTCGTTGCTGCTGTACACCGTGGACAGGTCGTAGGTGGGGTAGGAGGCCATGGCCAGGATGCCGCCGTCGTTGACGCTCTGCACAATTACGGCCCCTTTTTCCTTGGTGTTGGCCAGACTCTCAATGGTGTCGGCCAGCACCTCCTCCACCTTCTCCTGGAGGCGTAGGTCGATGGTGGTCATGACGTGGTTGCCCGGCTCGGGTTCCATGGCCTCGCCGGTCTCGCTGTCCACCTTCCAGCTCTCATTAACCACCTTGCCGCTGGTGGAGATCTCCTGGAGCAGGGTGCCCGATTTGCCCCGCAGGTAGTCCTCGAAGGCGTACTCCAGCCCGTCGATGCCCACGGTGTCGCTCATGCTGTAGCCCTTGCTCTTGTAGCTGTCCCAGCTTGCCGTCTGGATGGCCCCCACCCGGCCCAGCAGATGGGCGGCGCTGGTGGTGTTGTACTGCCGGACGGTGGTGGCCGAGATGTTCACGCCGGTGAGACCCCGCTCCTTGATAGCGGAGATCACGTCGATATTCACGTCCTGGGCAAAGATATACGCCGTCTGCTTCACATCCCGGCTGCGGAGGTTGAGCTCGTACAGCACCCCGATGAGGGCCCGGGCGTCGGCGTCGGAGAGAGACTCGTCAATGAGAAAATACTGCCGCAGCCCGTCGATGACCTCCTCCGCCGTGGGACCCTCTCCCAGATCGGCCACACTGGCGGCGCCCTCGAGATCGTCGCTGTCCCAGCGGTTGGGCAGAATGGTGCTGCCCAGAGGCAGCGCGTCCAGCAGGGCGCCCAGGTAGCTGAATTTGACCTTCCCCTCGCTGTTGGTGTATACCAGGGCGTTTTCGTCGGTGTAGGTAAAGGGGGCGTCCTTGGAGATGGGCAGGGTGTCGGTCCACTCCAGCCCGTTTTCCCGGCAGATGGTGATAAGCTCCATCAGGTTGGCGTTGCGCTCTGCCTCCGCCCCCATGAGGGAGGAATTGAGGGTGATCTGATAGGTGGCCCGGTTGCTCACCATGGAGCGGCCGTACCGGTCCAGAATTTCCCCCCGGGCGGCCTCCACCGTCACCGTGTTGGAGATCTTCACCGTGGAGGCCGCCCGGTACTCGTCGCCCTTGACAATTTGCAGGTTGTAGAGGACCAGGGCAAAGCCGATGAGCAGCAGAGACAGCAGAACGGCGATGATGATGGTCCGGATATGAAATTGCTTGCCTTCCACAGCTTCCAATCTCCTTCCAGGGTCAGGGGCTGATGCGTACGGTATTCTTGTGGTAGAAGTTGGCCACCGCCTGGTTGACCCAGATGGCGCTGTCCTCCTTTAAATCGCCGTTGAAGAGCAGTTCGTTGAGGTTGGCCGGTACCTCCAGGGGCTCCAGCACCACGTCGGTGAGGTTGGGGTCCTCCAGCGCCGGCAGCCGGTCCACCTGCTGCTGCCAATAGTGTTCTGCCGAGCCGTCGGCCAGGGCGGCGGCGGTACGGCCGGTGGTGCTCATATCGTAGTAGTCGTAGTGGACGGTGGTGAAGGCCAGCAGCACCAGCAGCACCGGCACGGCGATCCAGGCCCGGCGCGGCAGGACCTCCCCGCCGGCCAGCCGGGGCAGGACGGCCCGGCGGACCCAGCCCAGCCAGTACCACAGGTTGAGGACGGCCAGCCAGAAAAAGGAATAGAACACGATGCTCCGCAGCCGCTCCGGCCCGGCCTCCCCCAGGGCGTAGAAGTGGGGGGCGTTCTGGGCGGCAAAGAGCAGGAAGCTGAACACGGTGAACACCGGCGGCAGGGGGAAGCGGAACTTCACCCTGGCGGTCAGTCCCCACAGCAGGGGGATCATCAGCAGCAGTACCAGCAGGATGGGCCAGTTGAGGTAGTCCAGCACATCGCTCCAGGCCTGCCGGATGGAACGGACCACCGCATCCACCGCCCCGATGGGGGGCGCCACGGTGGCCTGCCGCACCTGGTTGCCGGGGGCGGCCACGCTGAGGAGGAAGCCAACCACCAGCACCGCCGTGGGGATCAGGGCGGGAAGGAACTTTTTCCGGTCCTTCCACAGAAACCACAGCAGGAACAGCCCGGCGATGAGGGCGCCCAGCAGGGCGGAGACGTAGTTGCTCCCACCCACCATCAGGGCGGCCAGCACGCCGGGAATGACGGCCCACAGGGTCTGACGGCGGTTGGAGGCCAGCTTGAGAGCCGCCAGCCGCTCCACCAGCAGCAGGAAGATGCCATAGGTAAAGGTGTAGTACACAGCCCCGTTCCACCAGTAAAAGGTATCCTTGGGGGAGGAGACGAACTGGATGGACAGCAGCAGGATGGGGGCCGCCAGAAAGACGGCCTGCCGCCAGCTGCCCCCCAGGGCCCGGCACACCAGGGTGTGGGCCAGCTTGAAGGTGCCCGCGCACAGGGAGGCCAGCATCACCACCGGCGTCAGCCAGTAGAGGAAGGGGGAGAAGGTGAGGGGGGTGAGGGTCATCATGCCGATGGCGGAGAAGGTGCCCTGCCACCCCTTGTAGCAGTTTAAAATATACCGCCAACTGCCCGCCAGGGGGAACTCCCCCTTGAGCATGGACTCGTGGGGAAAGAGGGCGTAGCTGTAATCGTCGGCGGAGGGCCAGTCGTACCGGCCCAGCGCCAGGATGGGGATGAGGCTGAGGACCAGCAGGGCCAGCAGCAGCCAGGGCCCGTATTTTTTCCAGGTGGAATCCAGTTGTTGCATTGTCTGTTCTCTCTTTTCCTACAGAACGGTTTTCTTGGGGACCCGGTGGAACACCCACAGGAAGAGGGCGTATACCGGAAAGACGAACACCATGGACCAGCCGATCTCTCTCCCCGCCAGGGACAGCATGGCGGGGAGGGGGGCGGTGCCCGCCAGCAGCCGGGTGAGGATACGCACGGCGTCAATACACACCAGAGCCAGCAGGGAGCACAGCAGGCAGCCCACCAGGTTCTGCCGCAGCACATACTGGGCCAGGGCGCCAGCGCCGAAACCCAGCAGGCACAGGCCCACCGTCATGGCCCCGTCGGGATTATAGTACACCGCGTCGCACAGAATGCCCACCCCCAGGCCGAAGCCGGCTCCGGCCACGGTGCCCTCCAGTACCGCCACGGCGATGGCGGCCAGAGGGAGCAGCATGGGGGATACCCCAAACAGAGGAAAGCGGTTGAGCAGATAGACCTCGCAGAACCACACCGGCAGCAGGGCCAGGGTGTATACCCCCCACTTGATGAAAAAATCCTGTCTCGTCACAGGGTACCTTCCTCCTTCGGGGACTACTCCACAATGGTGAAGTCCTTGATGACAAAGACCTGCTGGAGGCTGTCCAGATCGGTCTCGGGGATGATGACGGCATAGTCGGTCATGCCGGAGACGTCGGTGCGGACCTCCTCCACATGGCCGGCCACCAGCCCGGAGGGGTACACGCCGCCCCGGCCCGAGGTGGTCACCAGATCCCCCGACATGAGCTGGCTGTTCTCCGGCAGATAGGTCAGCTTCAGCTTGCCCTCCCCCATCAGGCCCAGGTCGCCCTCCAGAATGGCGGCGCCGCCGGTGCGGGAGAGCTGGCCGCCCATCTCGGTGTTGGCGTCGATGAGGGTGCGGACCATGCACCAGTTTTCCCCCACTTCGGCCACAACGCCCACCAGGTTCCAGTATTCGTCCACCACGCAGTCGTCCACCTCAATGCCCTGGTTGGCGCCCTTGCTGAGGGTGAGGGTGGACTCCCAGTTGGAGGTGGAGCGGGCGGTGACCATGGCGGCCTCCTTGGTGAACTGTTTGTCCTTGGGGGTGAGCTCCAGCAGGTTATAGAGCCGCTCGTTCTCCTGAAGGGCGGCCTCGGCCTCCCGGATCTTGGACTCCAGCTCCGCGTTTTCCTGTTTCAGCTCCTCCAGCTGGGTCTTCATCTGCTCCAGCTCGAAAGCGTCGGAGTAGCGCTCCTCCGCCCAGTTGGTGACGGCGCTGATGCCGTTGCGGACGGGAGTGGTGATGAAGTTGACAAAGTTGGCCACCGGGTTGGCCTTGCCCCCCAGCAGCATGGAGACCACCGCCGTCACCAGCGCCAGCAGAATGGCGGCGATCAATATGAGTAATCCGTTGCGCCGGAAAAAGTCCTTCACGCCTGCATCCAGCCTTTCTTATCGCGCTGCGGCCAGGGCCATACAGTCCACGCCCAGCTGTCCCAGAATCTGCCCCAGGCGGCACACCGGCAGACCCATCACATTATAATAGTCGCCGGCGATACCCTCGATGAACAGGGCGCCGCAGCCCTGGATGCCGTAGGCCCCCGCCTTGTCCATGGGCTCGCCGGTGGCGATATAGGCCTCGATCTCCTCGCCGGTCAGGGGGCGGAAGGTGACGGCGGTCTCCTCCCACTGGCTGAACGCCTGGGCCCCCCGCAGCACGGTGAGGCCGGTATACACCTGGTGGCGGTTGCCCGACAGCAGGGAGAGCATCCGAAAGGCCTCCTCCTCGTCGGCGGGCTTGCCCAGCACCACCCCGTCCAGGGCCACCACCGTGTCGGCGGCAATCACGATGGCGTCAGGCCCCGCCTGGGCGGCCACCGCCCGGGCCTTCTCCTCCGAGATCTGCCGCACCAGCTCCGCCGGGGGCAGGTCCCGGTCCATATGCTCGTCAATGTCGGGGGTGATGACGCGGAAGTTCCGCACCCCCATCTGCTCCAGCAGCGCCCGTCTCCGGGGGCTTTTGGAGGCCAGAATGATGTCCATGCGATTTTCGTTCCTTTCTGTTACTGACCGGTGGAACCGAAGCCGCCGGTTCCCCGGCCGGTGTCGTCCAACTCCTCCACCCGCTCCAGCTCCGGCAGGACCACCGGGGTCACCACCAGCTGGGCGATGCGGTCGCCGGGGTGGATGGTGTAGGGCACGTCGGACAGATTGGTGAGCCCCACCATGATCTCCCCCCGGTAGTCGCTGTCAATGACCCCCACCCCGTTGGACAGGGCGATGCCGTGTTTGATGCCCAGCCCAGACCGGGCGTACACCAGGGCCACATATGCCGGCCCCGGCAGGGCGATGGCGATGCCGGTGGGGATTTTCACCAGCTGCCGGGGGGAGAGGATGATCTCCTCCTCGATGCAGGCCGACAGGTCCATCCCGGCGGAGCCCTCCGTGGCCCGCTGGGGCCAGGGCAGGTCCCGGCCGATTCTGGGGGATACCGCTTTGAGTTTCAGCTTCATCTATGGTTACTCCACATCTCGATAATATAGGCCCCTGGTGTATTCCCTGGGGCTCCAGCTGCTCTGGTCCAGATAGCGCCGGGCCACCTGAACGCATTCCTCGGGGGATTCGGTGGTGAACAGCAGCCGCTGGGCCCACAGGCCAATGCGGCGGTAGTCGGCGGCCTTGTCCGCCAGGAAGAGTTTTTGGGAGTTGAGCAGCTCATTGCGGCAGCCGGGGGCTTTCACCACCGGGAACCTGGCCCCCTTGCGGTCGGTCAGAACATTGACGTTCTGACAGTTGCAGGAGCCGGTGCGGTTTTTGATGATGCAGTTCTCCATAATCATCAGGGGCAGCCGGCCGTAGGTGATAAGCTCGGTGTCCAGGCTCTTGGAGATGTCCCGGATCTGGGGCAGCTTGAGCTCAAAGGACAGGGTGAGGGAGGAAAAGCCCAGCCGCTTATATTCTTTCACAGCCTGGGTATTATAGACCTCCAGGCCGAAATCTCCCCGCAGGGTGAAGCCCAGGTCACCGGCAACCTGAATCATGCCCAGGTTGCCCACCAGGGCGTCCTTTACCCCCAGGTCCCTTACCTTTTTCAGAAGTTCCACCATCTGGGGGAACTCCCGGTCCCAGGCGATGCGGGGCAGAATTACCCCGATGGAGGTGCCCGCCGGGGCACTGGCCTTCTCCGGGTGGGCGGCCAGCTCCTCCAGGGGGATATAGACCAGGGCGGGGCCCAGGTCCAGCAGCTCCTTCGTGACCTGATCCGCCGTCCGCACCGAGATGGTGAGGGCGGGGGGCTCCTTCCGGTTTTCGTACCGGGCGCCGGGGCGGTATTCCCCGGTGCGGCGCTGGGGCAGCGCCTCCCGCTGGCGGGTCAGGCCGTCCAGGGCCTCCCGCCGCAGGGAATTGAGGGTGGACAGGGGGAGGGACAGGCCCTCCTCCACCAGCACCCGCATCCGGTCCGCCCGGTAGGGGGTGCCGCCGGTGCGGGAGAGCTGCTTCTCCACCGCGTCCGCCGTCAGGGGGCGGGTGCGGGCCTCCTCAGGCACCGGACCCTCCGCCGTGGCCACCCGGCCGTCCGGATCTTTCACCCCAACCTGAGCGGGTTCTCCGGGGCGGAGCATGGCGTAAAAGGTGACGGGCACCCGCTGGGCCTCGCCGCTCTGGTAGGTGTTGCGGGCGGCGGCGAAGAGCTCCTTGGGTTCTTTCGTCTCCTCCCGCACGCCGAACATATGGGGGCCCTGCTGATCCAGGTAGTAGCCCTGGGTGAAGCCCTGGCGGGAGAAGGCGGCCTGGAGCTGGTTGACCTCCTCGGCGGTGGGCTCCCGGTCCTCATGGATGGCCCGGGAGAAGATGCCGGTGACCACCGCCACATACTCAGGCCGCTTCATCCGGCCCTCCAGCTTGACGCATTTTACCCCCATCTTCCTCAGCTGGCGCAGATAGCCCGCCAGGGACAGGTCCTTCAGGGACAGGGGGTAGGCGTTTGCCTTGCCCTCCCAGCCGTATTTCAGCCGGCAGGGCTGGGCGCACAGACCCCGGTTGCCCGAGCGGCCACCGATGACGGAGGAGAGGAAGCACTGGCCCGAGTAGCACATACACAGGGCCCCGTGGGCAAATACCTCGATCTCGATGGGGGAGTTCTGGCAGATATACTCGATCTGGTCCCGGGACAGCTCCCGGGAGAGCACCGCCCGGGTCATACCCAGGTCGGCTGCCATCTTCACGCCGTCCAGGTTGTGGACGGTCATCTGGGTGGAGGCGTGGAGGGGCAGGTCGGGGGCCACCTGGCGGACCATCCGCAGTACCCCCATGTCCTGCACCAGCACCGCGTCGGCCCCCAGACTGCTGGCCTCGGCGGCGAAGCCGGCGGCCTGAAGCAGCTCCCGGTCGGTGAGCAGGGTATTTAAGGTCAGATAGACCTTGGCCCCCCGTACATGGCAATAAGAAACCGCCGCCGCAAATTCCTCCCGGGAGAAATTCTTCGCGTTGCGGCGGGCGTTAAAATCTCCATATCCCAAATAGACGGCGTCCGCGCCGTTCTGTACAGCCGCCGCCACGGCCTCCATGGACCCGGCGGGGGCGAGCAGTTCCAACATACCATCCCTCCCGGAACGGGGGCGGAACGCCCCCGTTTCCTTACTTCTTGTTTTGCAGCTTGAAGATCTCCCGCTTGGCCTCGGAGAGCTCCATTTTCAGCTTGGTGCCCTCCTCCAGATATTCCTTCAGCTGGCGGCGCAGGTTCTCCGCCGCCTCTACCTCTTTAAAATATTCATCGGCGATATTGACTGCCGCCAGGACAGCTCCGTCTACCAGGGAGACGCGGGCGCCCTCCATGACCTCCCGCACCTTTTCGTCCACGTGGGCTGCCACCTTCTCGGTATAGCCGGCGTCCTCGGTGCCCACCAGGGTGTACTCCTGCCCGGCAATGGTAACGGCGACGCGGTTTTTCATGCAAACCCCTCCTGACCATAGTGATTTACAGTATTATATCACATAAGGCCCTGGAAGAAAAACAAATTCTTCGTGAATTTTCGGGGGACGCAGAAGGCCCGTGGGCGGAATCAATCATTCCGCCCACGGGCCCTAGCGCTTTATCCCTTGAACTGCACCGCGGAGATCTGGATGTCCACCGTTCCGCCTTCGCCGCTGCCGGTGGAGATATCTACGCCGAACCGTGGCTGGTCGTTCCCGCCGCTCTCCCCCACCGCAAAGGTGCGGGTGACCGTGGCTCCGGCGGGAATCTGGGTGTCCAGCATATCCCGCTCGTCCTCCCCCCAATAGCCGGCCTGGAACAGCAGCGGCTGGGCGCCGTTGTTGGTCACGGTGATGCTGAGGTAGCGGCCATTGGCGCCTATGAAGGAGATGTCTCGTTCAAAATCGCTGCCCGAGCGATATTCGGTATCCTCCAGCATATGGATGCCCATTTCCTGCTCCACAGGCTCCACCTCACCAAAAGGGCCCACCTGCTCCCCCGCCCGGTCCAGCGGCAGCTTGTCCCAGTTCTGCGCCAATCCGCCCACCACAATCACAGAACTGCTCTGTTTGCTCTTGCCGCTGTTCGTCAGACCGCCGCCGAAAATCCCCAGGGCCAGGACCCCCACGGCCGCAAGGGCCAACACCGCCGGCAGGACAGATTGCCGAGCCTTACACTTCCGTGCCGGCTCCGGATTTTCCGGCGGCAATTCTGGCTCCTGGACCGCCGCCCCTCCCGCGCCGTATACCAGCTCGTCCAGGGATACCTGGTACAGCTTGCCCATCTGGATCAGGTTATCCAGGGTGGGCATTCCCGTCCCGGTCTCCCACCGGGAGATGGCCTGCCGGGACACGTTCAGCCGCTCCGCCGCCTCGGCTTGGGAAAGTCCCCGGGCCTTCCGGGCCTGGGCCAGTCTTTCAGTTAAATCCATTTGTTTTCACCTCAACAGCGCAGCGTGTGCGTGATGTTTGGCAACCCTCATTTTACTGTTCTTTTCCAAGTTCCGCAACCCGCCTGAATATGGTAAGACCCGGGGGCGGACTGGACCGATTCCGTCCCCGGGCCTGGAAGAACGTGTTACCCGTTGAACTGCACAGCGGAGATCTGGATGTCCACCGTCCCGCCTTCGCCGCTGCCGGTGGAGATATCCACGCCGAAGCGGGGCTGAATGGCCGCGCTGTTCTCCAGCGCCTCGAAGGTACGGGTGACCGTGGCCCCGGCAGGGATCTGAGTGGAAAGCATATCCCGTCCGGTGGCATACAGGTGACCGGCCTGGAACAGCAGGGGCTGGGCGCCGTTGTTGGTCACGGTAATGCTGACGTAGCGGCCATTGGCCCTCACAAAGGGGATATCCTGGCTGAAATCGCTGCCCGAGCGGAACTGGGTCTCCTCCAGCAGCATGATCCCGCCTTTCCGGGCGGCGGGCTGGACCTCGGCAAAAGGGCCCACCGTCTTTTCCGCCTGATGCAGCGGGAGAGAACTCCAGTTAGAATCCCCCGTTCCCAGTTCCACCGTAAAGCCCCCTGGGTTGCCCCGGCCCAGCACAACGGTGTTTTCCTCTCCGTCCCAGGTGATGGGTACGTCCAGCAGATTGGCGATGGTCCGCAGGGGCAGATAGGTGGTCCCGCCGCCCGCCTCGTCCGTATAGACGAGGCTGGAGGGCACCTCCTGACCGCTCTCATGTTTCAGAGTGTCGCCCGCGGCGAAGACCGCCTTCCCATTGAGGTCCAGGGCCACCGGGCTGAACCGCACCATGCCCGAGGCGGCCAGGGCGGTGGTGATACAGCCCACCGTCAGAACCATGGCCAGGACGCCGCCTAAAAATGGAATCACGGGATGTTGCTTCTTCATATGATGTCCTCCTAACTTTTTTGCGTTGATGTTCCTTCCCGCGGTGCAGACTCAATGGCTTCCACCGCGCCAACATCGTAGTTCACGGGCCGTTGTTTGTAAACCATATTCCCGTTGCAGTGGGGGGCAACGGAGCGTTGCCCCCGTGTTTTCCGGTACTTCAGGGCAAACTGCCGCGTCCCCTGCCGGAAATGTTTGCTCCGGGATTGTGCCCCACCCCCGGGATGTGGTATGATAACAGGTACGATATCACAGGGAGGGGGATGCCCATGCCGGAGCTGCTGCTGCCGGGCAACATCATATCCATGGACGCCCGGGCGGCCGACCGGCTCACCGCCTGCGGCAACGGGGACGCCGCCCTGCTCTATCTGTGGCTGCTCCGCCACGGGGGAGAGCTGGACCCCGCCAAGGCCCGGAAGGGGCTCAAGTGGGACGGCCAGCGGCTGGAGGAGGCCGCCGCCGCACTGGTGAATCTGGGCCTGTCCGACGGCAAGACCCAGGCCGAGACTCCCCCCATCCCCGCCCCCCAGGGTCCCCCCGACTACACCGCCGCCGACATCACCCGGGAGATCGAGAACGCCACCTCCACCTTCCCCGGCCTGGTGAACGAGGTGCAGCGGCGGCTGGGCAAGGTGCTGTCCACCGCCGATTTGAAGAGCCTGTACACCCTGTACGACTACCTGGCACTCCCCGCGGAGGTGATCTGCCTGCTGGTGAGCTGGTGCGTGGAGGAGTTTGAGCGGAAGTACGGCCCGGGCCAGAAGCCCCGGATGTCCCAGGTGCTGAAGGAGGGCTTTGCCTGGAAGCGGCTGGGGGTGGACACCGCCCAGGCCGCCGACGCCCACTTAAAGCGCAAGAGCCTCTACCGCACCCGGGAGGGGGCCATTCTCCAGCTGCTGGGCCTCAAGCCCCGGCCCCTGGTGGACAAGGAGAAGCGGAAGGTGGCGGCCTGGACCGACATGGGCTTCCCCGACGAGGTGCTGCGGCTGGCCTACGAAAAGACGGTCTATAAAAAGCAGCAGATGGACTGGGACTACATGAACGGCATCCTGACAGGCTGGCACAAGAAGAACCTACATACCCTGGCGGAGATCGAGGCGGGGGACAAGCCTGCCCGGACGGCCCAGGGCGCCGGCTCCGCCGGCGGCAAACTGGCCATGCAGGACCACCCCGCCGCCCCCGGCGACGTGGACCGGCGGGTGCGGGAGGATTTGGCGCGGATGCGGGAGTTTCTCCGGCAGGAGAAGGAACGGGACAAGGAGGGATAAGCCATGGGATACGAGTCCAGCGTGCTCTACCGGGCCACCAAACGCCTGGAGGAGGGCCGTCGCCGCAGGGAGGAGGCCCTCGCCCGCCGCAAGGCCCAGATTTACGCCCAGCTGCCCCGGGTGCGGGAGATCGACAAGGAGCTGAAGGGGACGGTGTACCAGATCATTGCCTCCTCCCTGCGGGAGGGCAGGGACCCCGGCCCCTCCATCCAGGTCATCCGGGACCACAACCTGTCCCTCCAGGCCGAGCGCACCCAGCTGCTCCTCCAAAACGGCTGGGGGGCCGACGCCCTGGACGAGCAGCCCGCCTGCCCCAAGTGCAACGACACCGGCTGGGTGGGGGCCCGTATGTGTACCTGCCTGAAAAAGCTGTGCGGCGAGGAGCAGATCCGCGAGCTGTCCAAGCTGCTGGACCTGGGGGAGCAGTCCTTTGAGACCTTCTCCATGGACTACTACTCCCCCCTGCCCTGGCCGGGGGAGGCGGTCTCCCCCCGGGAGAATATGGAGTTTATCTTCGATCTGTGCTCCAACTACGCCCGGAAGTTCGGGCGCTTCAAGCTGCGCAACCTGTTCCTTTCGGGTGCGCCGGGGCTGGGCAAGACCTTCCTCTCCGCCTGCGTTGCCCGCACCGTGTCGGAAAACGGCTTCTCCGTGGTGTACGACACGGCGGTCAACGTGTTCGCCCGGTTTGAGGAGCAGAAGTTTGCCCGGGACAAGCTGGACGCCGACGAGGCCAGGGACGAGACAAAGCGCTACCTGGGCTGCGATTTGCTGATTCTGGACGATCTGGGCAGCGAGCTCACCACCCCCTTTGTCCAGTCCGCTCTCTATACCCTGGTCAATTCCCGGCTCATGGCGGGGAAACAGACGGTGATCTCCTCCAACCTGACCATGACCCAGGTGCGCCAGCGCTACACCCCTCAGATCTCCTCCCGGCTGGAGGGAGAGTACTGGGTGCTGCCCTTCTACGGGGAGGACATCCGCCTGCAAAAGAAACGGGATTTATAAACCATTGATAAAGGAGACCTACCATTGAACGAGATCATTCTGCTCAAGCTGGGGGAGCTGGTCCTGAAGGGCCTGAACCGCCGCACCTTTGAGGATAAACTCATCGCCAACGCACGCCGCCGCCTGAAGCACCACGGCGATTTTAAGGTGTACTCCAAGCAGTCCACCATGTATGTGGAGCCCAAAAACGACCACTGCGACCTGGACGGAGCGTGGAAGGCCATGACCAAGCTCTTCGGCGTGGTGGGTCTGAGCCGGGCCCGGGCCTGCGAGAAGGACAAGGACGCCATGCTCCGCACCGCCGTCGAGTACCTGGGGGACAAGCTGGCCGCCGCCCACACCTTCAAGGTGGAGTCCAAGCGGGCCGACAAGAGCTTCCCCATGACCTCCATCCAGCTGTCCCAGTATGTGGGGGGCGAGCTGGACGAGTTGTATCCCAATCTGAAGGTGGACGTACACCATCCGGAGCTGACCGTCTACCTTGAAGTGCGGGACTACGCCGCCTACGTCCACGCCGACCCCGAGCCGGGAGCCGGCGGCCTGCCGGTGGGCGTGGGGGGCCGGGCGGTGAGCCTGCTCTCCGGCGGCATCGACTCCCCGGTGGCCTCCTGGATGATCGCCAAGCGGGGCATCGCCCTGGAGATGGTCCACTTCTTCTCCTACCCCTATACCTCCGAGGAGGCCAAGCAAAAGGTGCTGGATCTGGCCAAGCTGCTCACCCCCTGGTGCGGGCGGCTCACCGTCCATGTGGTGCCCTTCACCGCCATTCAGGAGGAGCTGCGCCGGAAATGCCCCGAGGAGCTGTTCACCGTCCTCATGCGCCGGTTCATGATGCGCATCGCCCAGGCCGTGGCCGCCCGGTGCGGCGCCGGGGCCATCGTCACCGGCGAGTGCCTGGGTCAGGTGGCCAGCCAGACCATGGAGGCCATGCGGGCCACCACCGCCGTGTGCTCCCTGCCCATCCTGCGGCCCGTGGTGGGCATGGACAAGGAGGAGATCGTGCGCATCGCCCGCAAGATCAACACCTTTGAGACCTCCATTTTGCCCTACGAGGACTGCTGCACCGTCTTTACCCCCCGGCACCCCCGGCTGCGCCCCGTCCTGGGGGAGCTGGAGGCCGCCGAGGCCGCCCTGGACGTGGAGGGCCTGGTGAAGGCCGCCGTGGACGGCATTGAGCGTATTCAGGTCTGACCCGTCTCTCTCCCAATCCAACAAAGGAAGTGCTTCCCTCATGTCTCACACAGCCGAACTCATTGCGGTCGGTACGGAGCTGTTGCTGGGCAACATCGCCAACACCGACGCCCAGATGCTGTCCCAGGGTCTCAGCGCCGTGGGCATCAACGTCTACTACCACACGGTGGTGGGGGACAATCCGGAGCGGTTGAAGGCCGCCGTGGAGCTGGCCAAGACCAGGGCCGATATCCTCATCACCACCGGCGGACTTGGCCCCACCTGCGACGATCTGACCAAAAACGTGCTGGCCCAATGCTTTGGCAAAAAGCTGGTGTTCCATGGGCCCTCCGCCCGGCGGATCGAGGATTATTTCCGGCGGCTCCACCCCAACCGCCCCATGACCGACAACAACTACCAGCAGGCCATGCTGCCCGAGGGCTGCACCGTGCTGGACAACGACTGGGGCACCGCCCCCGGCGTGGCCTTTGAGGCCGAGGGCGTCCGGGTCATTATGCTCCCCGGCCCGCCCCGGGAGTGCAGGGCTATGTTTACCCACCGGGTGATTCCCTATCTGAAGGATCTGGCCGACGGGGTCATCGTCTCCCGCACCCTGAAGCTCTTCGGCATCGGGGAGTCGGCCATGGAGGCCCAGCTGCGGGAGCGCATGAACGCCATGACCAATCCCACCCTGGCCCCCTACGCCAAGGAGGGAGAGTGCGAACTGCGCATCACCGCCAAGGCCGCTGACGAGGAGGCCGCCCACGCCCTCATCGACCCGGTGGAGGCCGGGCTGAAGGCCCACTTCGGCCCCCTGGTTTACGGGGTGGACGTCCCCTCCCTGGAGGCGGCGGTCTTTGCCCTTTTGAAAGAGAAGGGCCTCACCCTGGGCACCGCTGAGAGCTGCACCGGCGGCCTGGTGGCCAAGCGGATGACCGACCTGGCCGGGGTGTCCTCGGTGTTCCGGGGGGGTGTGGTGAGCTACGCCACTGAGGTAAAGCACACAGTGCTGGGTGTGGACCAGGCGCTGCTGGACCAATACGGCGCCGTCAGCGAGCCGGTGGCCAAAGCCATGGCCCAGGGGGCCCGGAAGGCGCTGGGCTGCGACCTGGCCATCTCCACCACCGGGGTGGCCGGGCCCGACCCGGACGAGCGGGGTAATCCGGTGGGGCTGGTGTTCATCGGCCTGGCAACTCCCGACGGCGCCTGGGTGCGCAAGGCACACCTGTCCATGGGCCGCCAGCGCATCCGCTACATCGCCGCCAGCCACGGCTTCGATCTGGCCCGGCGGTATCTGACCGGCCTGGAGATGAAGTAAAAAGGGCACGGAGTATGTCTCGAAATGGGACATACTCCGTGCTCTTTTTTTGGATAGAATTGGGCTTTGATCTTTAGAAAAACGGCTAAATGTCCTTGAGGAGAGGACATTGTTACATCAAAGAAATTCAAAAAACAAATCCTTTGCGAACTAAAAAGTTTTCCCTTGCATCCAATAGCAGGGAGTTTTATACTATAAAGTGGGATTTTTGACCAAATAGGGGAAAGGGGGGATATCCATGGGAAAAACACAACAGAGTTATTCCTCTCGGCGAAAACGACGATGTTCCGGCATTTCCATAAAACGGCTTGTGGTCTACTGCCTGATCGTCTTTTTCCTGACAGGAGTCATCGAATATATCTACAAAAAATTTTTCTATGGATCGACCCCCGTTCAGGCGTTCCTTGGAAGTCTGGCCCTTGCCATGGGATCGGTGATTTTTTCTTTGGCCACGGAGCGTCAGGACACGGCTGCCAGTCAGGAGCAGCCGCTGGAAAGCAAGGATGTTTGGACGGATGTCAAAGCCGGCTTTTGGGTGCTTTACAGGCGCGTCCGAAACAACTATGCCAAGTTTGCCATTACGGTTTGCGCCCTGTCCCTGCTGCTGGCCTCTGTTCTCGCCTGCTTCGGCGTCTGCGGAGGCGTATTCCGAGGCATCCGGGATGTGGTGGAGGTCATCGTGGATACCCCTGACGGAGAGGAAAAATCCCCAGACCCCACGCCGTCCCCCATTCAGGAGCAGCCGGAGCAGTCGCCGCCCCCGGTGATAAACACACCGGAGCCGGAGCAGCCCCAGACCGACTCCTTTACGCTGCTGGACCCCGGCCGTATCTATTTGCTGGATCAGGAGATGTACAATCGGATCTATTTTCTGGATGGAGCTTATCAAATTCAGAACTGGGAAAACGACGCTGAGGTGGAAGAGGCGGTTTACAAGTGTGTACGGGACTATGTGGAGCTGAATTACAGCAATCAGTTTGATGATAATGCGCCTGCTTCCGTGCAGCAGGAGGTGGTCTGGGCCAGTGAACTGGAGCAAAGCCTGACCAACTCCGGGGAGCTGGAGCAGATCATTGAGATCCGTAAGGACATTTTTGAGGAGTATCCCAAGTTCTCCATCGGGCGAATGATTGCGGAGTCCTACAACAAGTTCGCTTTGGAGTATATCCGCGCAGATGGCAACTTCTCCACCGTTGAATACTACTATGGCCACTCCATCGACTGGCTGCTGAGAGCGCTTTCTTATGCGTCGCTGGATCGGGACACCATTCGCACCCTGCTTTCCTCCATTCAGATGCGTTATCATGATATCTGGAGTGTGGCGCCTCATGGTTCGGACAGTGCCGAGTATGCCCAGAGGCTGTATTATGCCTTTCGGGCTGTTGGCGGTAAATTTTGAAAAGACCACGTATGGAATCAAACACCGGGTATTTCAGGGCAGCTGAAATACCCGGTGTTTGGCTTATTCATGGCTCTCCCCGGATGCGTCGGTCTGCTCCTTCTCGATGGCCTGATAGGCCTCAGGGGGCTGGATGGCGGCGGGGTCGGTGAACACCAGCTGGAAGGTGGCGGCGTCCATGTTCTCATACTTGAGCAGGTAGTCGGCCACAAAGTCCAGCTCCTTCCGGCGGGCGGAGAGGATCTCTACGCAGCGGCGGTAGGCGCTGTCGATGAGGCTTTTGATCTCCTCATCAATGAGGGCGGCCACCTCTTCGGAGTAGTTCTTAGTCTGGGCCATGGAGCGGCCGATAAACACCTCGTCGTGGCCGGAGTCGAAGACCACGTTGCCCACCTTGTCGCTCATGCCGTAGCGGGTGACCATGTTGCGGGCGATGGAGCTGGCCTTTTGCAGGTCGTTGCCCGCCCCGGTGGAGATATCCCCCAGGGCCAGCTGCTCGGCGGCCCGGCCGCCCAGGCAGACGGCAATGCGCTCGGTGAGCTGCCGCTTGGACTGGAAGGTCACATCCTCCTGGGGCAAGGAGATGGTCATGCCCCCCGCCATGCCCCGGGGGATGATGGTAATCTGGTGGACCGGGTCCTGGGTCTCCAGGTCGTGGATCACGATGGCGTGGCCCGCCTCATGGTAGGCGGTGAGCCTGCGCTCCCGCTCAATGACCACCCGGCTCTTCTTCTCCGGACCGGCGATAACCTTGATGACGGCGTCGTTCAGGTCGGCCATGCTGATGAAATGCCGGTTTTTCCGGGCGGCCAACAGGGCGGCCTCATTCATCAGATTCTCCAGGTCGGCGCCGGTGAAGCCCCCGGTGCCGCGGGCCAGCTCCGCCAGGGACACGTCGTCCCCCAGGGGCTTGTTGCGGGCGTGGACCTTCAAAATGGCCTCCCGGCCCTTGATATCGGGGTAGCCCACATACACCTGCCGGTCAAACCGGCCGGGGCGCAGCAGGGCGGGGTCCAGGATGTCCTGGCGGTTGGTGGCCGCCATGACCACCACACCCTCGTTGTTGCCGAAGCCGTCCATCTCCACCAGCAGCTGGTTGAGGGTCTGCTCCCGCTCGTCATGGCCGCCGCCCAGGCCGGCCCCTCTCTGGCGGCCCACGGCGTCGATCTCGTCAATGAACACGATGGCGGGGGCGTTCTTCTTGGCCTGGTCGAACAGATCCCGGACACGGCTGGCGCCCACGCCCACATAGAGCTCCACAAAGTCGGAGCCCGAGATGGACAGGAAGTGGACCCCGGCCTCTCCGGCTACCGCCTTGGCCAGCAGGGTCTTACCGGTGCCCGGAGGGCCCACCAGCAGCACGCCCTTGGGGATGCGAGCCCCCAGGTCCAAAAACCGGCGGGGGTCCTTGAGGAACTCCACAATCTCCTGGAGCTCCCCCTTCTCCTCCTCGGCGCCGGCCACGTCGTCAAAGGTGACCTTCTTTTGTTCGTCGGCGCCGGTGCGGGTACGGGCCCGACCGAAGCGGGCAGTGCGGTCGGCGGCGCCTCCGCCTCCGCCGCCTCCGGCCTGACGGAGGAACATGAAATACCACAGCATCCCAAAGACCATCAGCACCGCGATCCAGGGCAGGAAGCTGACCCAGAAGGGGGGCTCGAATCCGGCGGGGTAGTCGTAGTCCTGGATGATGCCCAGCTGCATCTGATCCACGATCAGGTCGTTGAAATCATCGTAGAACCACTGGGGATCGGCCACGTCATAGGTGACGGTGGTCTTTCCTCCCACCGCTTCCTTCAGCCAGAGGGTGACGGTCTTGTCATCCAGCTCCACCCGGGTGACCTGCTGCTGCTCCAGCAGGCGGCGGATCTGGCCGTAGGTCACGTTGTCTCCGGTGGTCATACCGCCCCGGAGGATGAAGATGGACACAATCAGCAATATGGCAATGAGTACATAAAAGCCCACGTCCCGCAGGCTTCCGTTTCGTTTCAAGGAACAGACACGTCCTTTCCGGGCAGATTTAAGGCCTTATTCCCCGCCGTATACGGAGGGTTTCAGCACGCCGATGTAGGGCAGATTGCGGTACTTCTCCGCGTAGTCCAGGCCGTAGCCCACCACGAAGTAGTCGGGGATGGAGAAGCCGGAGTAGCTGACCTCCACTTCCTTCACCCGGCGGGAGGGCTTATCCAGCAGGGTACACAGCCGCACGGAGGCGGGCTTGCGGGCCTGGAGCAGCTGGAGCAGATAGCTCAGGGTATTGCCGCTGTCCAGAATGTCCTCCACCACGATCAGGTCCTTGCCCTCGATCTGCTCGGACAGGTCCTTGATGATCTTGACCTGGCCGGAGCTGGAGGTGCCGGTGCCGTAGGAGGATACCGCCATGAAGTCCACGGTGCAGGGCAGGTGGATCTGCCGCACCAGGTCGGCCATAAAGACGAAGGAGCCCCGCAGCACGCTGATGAGCAGCGGCTCCTTGCCCTCATAGTCCCGGTCGATCTGGGCGGCGATCTCCGCCACCCGGTTTTTCAGCTCCTCCTCCGAAAAGAGGACACGCTCAACGTCTTTGTCCAGCATATGTTCCATACTTCTCCTTACCTTTCCTTCCAAAATACCAATTCCCAGGCCGGTTGGCCGGGCTTTGCCGCGCGGTCTCTATGGGGGCCCAGACCGGCCACCGCCAGCACGCCCCGTTCATCCGCCAGCACCGGGATGCGCTCCCGGTCCCGGCGGGGAATTTTCTCGTCGATCATCCATTTTTTCAGGCTCTTGGTGTCCCGGCCCGGCAGGGCCAGCTCATCCCCCGTCTGCCGGGGGCGCAGCACCAGAGACCCCTGACCCTCCCGGGACAGGTACCAGGCGCCCGGCCTGCCCGCCCCGTCGGGAGGGCAGAGGACCGCCCGGCAGGAGCAGCGCCAGTCGGTGCCCTCCGGCGCGGTCTCCCCGCCGGTATTGAGGGGGCAGGGGACCAGGGGAGGGCTCTGCTTCCGGGTGGTGATGAGCAGCTCCTTGTATACCCGCTGGGCCAGCCGCCCGTTGGGCAGAAAGACCACCGCCGAGGGGTCCTCCCCCCGGGCCAGCTCCACCACCGCCTTCAGGTGGGCGGCGGAGCAGTCGGTGTTGCCGTCCCCCGTCATCTCCAGCAGGCGGCGCACCGCCCGGGGGGCGATGGCGGCGGGGAGTTCGGCAAGATAGCGGGCCTCGATCACCAGGTCGTCCTCCGCCCAACGGGCGTGGCGGCAGGCCAGGGCGGCCTGGGCGTTGAGGTAGTCGTTGTCGGCTCTGAGATAGGCCAGGGTCTCCGCCGAGTGCTGGGTGAGCCGGGGGTTCAGCTCCCGCAGCACCGGAATCACCTGGTGGCGCAGCTTGTTGCGGGCATATTTCGTATCCGTGTTGGTGCAGTCCTCCACATGGGTGAGGTTGTGATCTTGCAAATAGGCCTCGATGTCCGCCCGTGGGGTGGTGAGCAGGGGGCGCACCAGCTCTCCCCGCCGGGGCGGGATGCCCGCCAGGCCGTGAAGTCCCGCCCCCCGGGTCAGGTGGAGCAGCAGGGTCTCCAGGTTGTCATCGGCGTTGTGGGCGGTGGCGATCCGGTTGCAGCCCAGGGCCTGGGCCGTCCGACGGAGAAATTCGTACCGCAGCAGGCGGCCGGTCTCCTCCACCCCCAGGCCCCGGCGGGCGGCCTCGCCGTATACGTCGCCCTGTTCCACCACGCAGGGGAGGTCCCGCTGCTTGCAGAACGCGGCCACAAAGGCGGCGTCGGCATCGGCCTCCGCCCCCCGCATCCCGTGGTGGTAGTGGGCGGCGGCCACCTGAAAGCCACCCTCGGCCGACAGGCTGTGGAGCAGGTGGAGCAGGCAGATGGAGTCGGCCCCGCCGGAGACGGCGCACAGCACCTTGCCCCCCCGGGGCAGCATATCGTATTCGGTTATAAGGGCTTTGGCTGCTTCCAGCATAGAGAGAATCTCCTGTTATCTTGTCCGTAGGGGGCGGCCTCCCGGACGCCCCGTCCCCGGCAATCATCCCGCCACGGGCTGTCGGGGACGCCGGCCCCTACACGGGGCGGTTTTAATACTCGCTGTGTCTCCGGTCGATGGAGGAGAAGGTGGTGTACTCGGGCAGCCATTGCAGCTCCACCGTGCCGGTCTCGCCGTGGCGGTTCTTGGCGATGATACACTCGGCCAGGTTGTGGTTTTCGCTGGTCTCGTTATAGTAGTCGTCCCGGTAGAGGAACATGACGATGTCGGCGTCCTGCTCGATGGCCCCCGATTCCCGCAGGTCGGACAGCATGGGCCGCTTGTTCTGGCGGCTCTCAGGGCCGCGGGAGAGCTGGGACAGACAGACCACCGGCACGTTGAGCTCCTTGGCCATAATCTTCAGGGCCCGGGAGATGTCGGAGACGATCTGCTGGCGGTTGTCGCCGCTACGGGTGGGGCCGCCGGCGGAGGTCATGAGCTGGAGGTAGTCTATGACCACCAGCCCCAGATTATCCACCCGGCGGCACTTGGCGTT
>CALWXZ010000024.1 GCA_944385625.1 uncultured Flavonifractor sp.
ACCTGGGTGCCGGAGCCGGCGGCGATGCGCTTTTTCCGGCTGTTGTTCAGCAGGGAGGGGTCCTCCCGCTCGGCAGGAGTCATGGACAGGATGATGGCCTCGGTGCGGGAGAGGGACTTCTCGTCCACGTTGGCCCCCTCCAGAGCCTTGGCGTTGACGCCGGGGAGCATCCCGGCGATATCGCTGAGGGAGCCCATGCTCTTGATCTGCACCAGCTGGTCGTAGAAGTCGGCCAGGGTGAAGCGGTTTTTCCGCAGCTTCTGCTCCAGCTCGGCGGCCTTCTTGGCGTCAAAGGTCTGCTGGGCCTTCTCAATGAGGGAGAGCACATCGCCCATGCCCAGGATACGGGAGGCCATCCGGTCGGGGTAGAAGATGTCCACCTGGTCCAGCTTCTCGCCCTGGCCCACGAACTTGATGGGCTTGCCGGTGACTGCCTTGATGGAGAGGGCCGCGCCGCCCCGGGCGTCGCCGTCCAGCTTGGTGAGCATGACGCCGGTGATGTCCAGAGCCTCGTCAAAGGCCTTGGCGGCGTTGACCGCGTCCTGACCGATCATGGCGTCCACAATGAGCAGGATCTCGGTGGGGTCGATGGCCGCCTTCATGTCCTTGAGCTGATCCATCAGCTCTTCATCCACATGGAGCCGGCCGGCGGTGTCGATGAATACGATGTCGTTGCCGTGTTTCTTGGCGTGCTCAATGCCCGCCCTGGCGATGTCGATGGGGTCGATCTGCCCCATCTGAAACACGGGCACGTCCACCTGGGAGCCCACCACCTCCAGCTGGGTGATGGCGGCGGGGCGGAAGGTGTCGCAAGCCACCAGAAGGGGCCGCTTGCCCTGCTTTTTGAAAAAGCCCGCCAGCTTGGCGCCGTTGGTGGTCTTGCCCGCGCCGTTGAGGCCGCACAGCATCACCACCGTGGGGGGCTTGGAGGAGATGGTCAGCTTGGTGCTCTCGCCGCCCATGAGACTGGTCAGCTCCTCGTTGACGATCTTGACGATCATCTGGGCGGGGGTCAGGCTCTCCAGCACGTCGGAGCCCACGGCCCGCTGGGTGACAGAGGCCACAAACTGTTTGACCACCTTGAAGTTTACGTCGGCCTCCAGCAGAGCCATCCGGATCTCCTTCATGGCCTCCTTCACGTCGGCCTCGGTGAGACGGCCCTTGCCCCGCAGCCGCTTAAAAGCGGCGGACAGCTTTTCGGTCAGTCCTTCAAATGCCATGGGGTCACTCCTGTTTCAGCTGATCCAGCACGCTGCGGATGCGGTTGCACTGGATCTCAACCTCGTCGTCCTGCCAGCGCTGGTCGTTGCGCTGGGCGATGGCCTTCACCGCCTCTTCCACCTCCAGGAACTGCCGCTGCATCTTGTGGAAGCGCTTGATGATGCCGGTTTTGTCCTCCAGCTCGGTGAGGATGGCCTCGGCCCGGACGATCACGTCCCGGACGCCCTGGCGGGTGATGCCGTAGTTTTCGGCGATCTCGGCCAGAGACAGGTCCTCATTGTAGTAGAGGTCGTAGAATTCCTTCTGTCGGTCGGTGAGCATATCTCCATAAAAATCATAGAGCAGAGCCATGCGGTAGGCCTGGTTCTTCATGGTACACCCTCCTTCAGCAAGTCCTTCTGTAAAGGAAGTAAAGTTTCAAGGCTTTACAACAGAGGTGATAATACACGATTTTCCTCCGTTTGTCAAGGGGAAAGGGGGCATTATTTTTCTTTTTCTTCGGCGGCGTACCACAGGGGATAACCCAGCAGCACCGCGCCCCCCAGCAGGTTGCCCAGGGAGACCCACAGCAGGTTCCAGCCCATGGCGGCCCAGTCGGCGGTGTGGGTATACAGGGCGTAGAGGGCGAAGTAGGCCATGTTGGCGATGGAGTGCTCCAGGCCGGTGAGTACAAAAGTAGCGATAACCAGCACGATGACCAGGGCCTTGCCGGTTTCGCTCTGGAGGCGGAAACCGGCAAACACGCCCACGCACACCAGAAAGTTGCACAGCACCCCCCGCAGCAGCATCACATACCAGGGCAGGGCCAGCTTGCCGGGCACCACCACGGTCAGATAGGCCCCCAGCAGGTCGGCGCTGGCCCCGGAGCCGGCCAGCACCAGGCAGAGCACCAGGATGCCCGCCAGGTTGCCCAGGTAGGACAGCACCCAGATCTTCAGCGCTCCGGGGAGGGAGGCGGTGCCCTCATACAGGGACACGCCCATCACCAGATTGCAGCCGGTGAACAGCTCGCCGCCCAGCAGGACGATCAGGGTGAGGGCGGCGGAGAAGGTAAAGGCCCCCAACAGCTTGGCCGCCGGCAGGGAGCCGCTGTACAGCCAGGCGGAGCACAGGCAGGACAGCAGCGTTCCCACAAAAATAAAGGCCCCGGCCAGGGCGGCCCGGGTCAGATAGCGCAGGGGCGCCTTATGGGCGAGGGCCAGCTTGCCGGCGCCTGCCTGGGCGAGTTGTTCCACAACAGCACGGTTCATCGGTGTATTCCTCCATAGGGACAGATTGTTTTAGATATTGTACCGGAGATTTCAGGGCTGCACAAGAGGGCGGCTCCTATTTTGTATAATTCCACCACACCGGCAAACACTAGAGCTACATCAGTTAAGGAGGTACTATCAGTGAAAACCCGTATCCTGATCGCCGCGGCGCTGGTGGCCGCCCTGTTCACCGCCGCCCTGCCCGCCTCGGCGCTCTTTCTGGACCAGGAGGAGGACAACCCCATGGTGCTGGATGTGGTAAAAAACGGAATGTCCACCCAGACCATCGCCTTCCAAGCCTCGGACTTTGTGGTGGAGGGGGAGGGGGCGCTGAACGCCATTGTGGTGACCGGCCTGCCCGACCCCGCCGCCGGCTTCCTCACCGTGGGGGACCAGAGAGTGGGGGAGGGGGATGTGATCGCCATGACCGCCGTGGACGGCCTGCGCTTCACCCCCTCCGCCGCTCCCATCGTTCTGGAGACCGGCTTCACCTTTCAGCCCCTCTTTGCCGGGGGAGAGCCCGGGCAGGAGACCGGGGTGGAGCTCCATCTGCTGACCCAGGCCAACGGGGCCCCGGTGGCCGAGCATCTGGAGCTCACCACCTATAAAAATGTAGCCATTACCGACCGCTTTTCCGCCGTGGACCCGGAGGGAGATCTGCTGACCTACCGGCTGGTGAAAAAGCCCGCCCGGGGCTCGGTGACCATCGAGGAGGACGGCCGGTTTGTCTACACCCCCTATGAGAACAAGACCGGCAAGGACTCCTTCACCTATATTGCCATGGACACGGTGGGCAACGCCTCCGACCCGGCCACCGTCAAGGTCAAGATCGAAAAGCCGGATACCAAGGTGACCTATGCCGACCTCAGCGGCCACCCGGCCCACAAGGCGGCCATCCGCCTGGCGGAGGAGGGGGTTTTTGTGGGGGAGTGCATGGGGGGAGAATACTTTTTCCAGCCTGACGCCGCCGTGACCCGCGGCGAATTTGTGGCCATGGCCATGAACGCCGCCGGGGTGGAGTCCCTGGAGGGGGTGTCCCGCACCGGCTTTGCCGACGATGAGAGCATTCCCACCTGGGCCAAGCCCTATGTGTCCTCCGCCCTCAAGTGCGGCCTGGTCCAGGGGACCACCGATGAGGAGGGGCGGGTGGTGTTCCGGGCTGACGACTCCATCACCACAGCTGAGGCGGCGGTGCTGTTGGACCGGGTGCTGTCCGTCACCGACGTGGACGCCCAGACCTTCGCCGCCGGCGCCCCCGCCTGGGCGGCCCAGTCGGCGGCCAACCTGTCCACCTGCGGCGTTCTGCCGGCGGAGGCCGGCCTCACCGAGACGCTGACCCGGGGGGAGGCGGCCCAGCTGCTGTGCGCCGCCCTGGACCTGCTGGACAGCCGGGACACCGGCTGGTTTTAACGGAAAACGGCCGCCGCCGGCGGCCGTTTCCTTTTATACCCGGGGGCGCAGCTTGTACCAGATCAAAAAGAGGACCAGTCCGGTGAGGCAGATCCCGCCGCCGAACCAGAAGGCGCAGGTCAGATGATACTCCGCCAGAGCCCCGAAGGCCAGGTTGGTGCCCACCCCCACCCCGTCCATGACCATGGCGTGGACGCTGAGGGCGGTGGCCCGGTGTGGGGTGGTCACCTGCCGGTTTTGCAGCTCCAGCACAAGGGGCTGGCACAGGGCATAGCACAGCCGCAGGGTGAGAATGGCACAGACGGAGGGGAGGGGGGCGGCTGTCAGGGTCAGGGCAACACAGGCCAGCACCCCGGCGCCGTAGAGCAGCGCCGCCGTTCCCACAATCCCCATCCCGCGGGTGAGCCGGGCGGACCAGATTCCCGCCATGCCCAGCACCGTGGCGGCGATATAGAGGGCGCCGATAGCCTCATCCGGCAAGCCGCACCGGGCGTATTGCAGCTGATTAAAAAAGGTGGTGATGGTCTGGTGTGCCTCGGAGAGGAGGGCCGCCGACAGGAGAAAGAGGAGCAGCCGTCGGTTGGACAGTGTGCGGCGCAGCACATCCAGGGTCAGCCGGGGCGAGAAGGGAGCGGGGGCCTTCACCTCTGTAAGTCCCAGGGCACACAGGGCGGCGGCGTAGCTGAGGACGGTGAGGCCCCCCGCCAGGGTATAGTTGTCCCCTACGACCAGGGAGAAGATGAGGGCGGCTATCAGCAATCCGGCAATCTGGAGGCTGTTATACCAGCCAAAGACCCGCTGGCTGTCCTGCCCGCCCCGGGAGAGGTAGAGAATGCTGGTATCCACCCCGGACATCCCGGCCACCACCACACTGAGCATGACCCGCTCCAGCAGGAAGCCGTAGAAGCCGCGGGCCTGCCAGAACACGATTTTGGAGAGGAAATAGAGCAGACAGCACCCGATCATGGTGCGCCTGTACCCAAGCTTGTCGGCCAGAACGCCCCAGGGCACCTCCAGCAGGATGCACAGGGCCAGGGAGATGCTCTCGATCAAGGTGATCTGGGCGATGGATACGCCCCGGGCTTCCCGGTAGAGGGTGGCGACGGGACCATAAAAGACCATGCCCTGCAAGAGGGCGATGGCATACATACATCTTAAATTGCGTTTCATAAAAAAGATCCGATCCTTCCTGTAGTTCTGCATCAAAACAAGGCGCTGGTACCCAGCGCCGGATGTTTGGATGCACCTCAGGTGGGATCGGACCGATGGGGCATAGTTGCTTTCCTCCATAATAAAAAGGAAGTTCCGGGTCCAATGTACCAGAATGGCGGAGGAATGTCAAGGCGTGAGAATAGCCGCCGGAAAAAGAAAGATTTCATGCAAAGATGGCGGAAAGGGAGTTGAGTATAGAGGTAAAGCGTGCTATAATATACCATTAGCGCGTATCATATTGTATCAAACTGGCAACTGAGGTGTGTTATGAAGATCGTAGTTTTGGCCGGGGGCCTGTCCCCGGAGCGGAACGTGTCCCTTTCCACCGGCACCATGGTGACCGAGGCCCTGCGGGCCCTGGGCCATCGGGCGGGACTCATCGATATGTTTTTCGGCCTGGAGGAGGGCCGGGCGGACCAGTCTTTCTTTGATGCGCCGGTGCCCGAAGCCTTCAAGAAGATCAGCCGGGAGGCCCCCGATCTGGAGCAGATCAAGGCCAGCCGGCCCGGCGGGAGCAAAAGCGTGTTCGGTCCCGGCGTGCTGGAGCTGTGCCAGATGGCCGACCTGGTGTTCCTGGCTCTCCACGGCACCTGCGGCGAGGACGGCAAGGTCCAGGCCGCCTTTGACCTGATGGGTATTCCCTATACCGGGGCGGGCTACCTGTCCAGCGCCATCGCCATGGATAAGGACCTGACCAAGCGGATGGTGGAGGATGTGGTGAACACCCCCGGCTGGAAGACGGTGGAGTACACGGCGGAGGACATCGACGGCCTGGTGAAAAACGCCCGGCTGCCCCTGGTGGTAAAGCCGGTGGCCAGCGGCTCCTCCATCGGCGTATCCATCGCCCATACCGCCGACGAGCTGCGCCAGGCCCTCACCGACGGGCTGGACATCGGCGGGCGCACCGTGCTGGAGGAGTATATCAAGGGCCGGGAGATCCAGGTGGGCATCCTGGACGGCAAAGCCCTGCCCTCCATCGAGATCATCCCCAAGGAGGGCTTCTACGACTACGCCAACAAGTACCAGCCCGGGGCGGCTCTGGAGGTGTGCCCCTCGGAGATTCCGGCGGAGTGGGAGGAGAAGCTCCGCGCCGCCGCCCTGCGGGTGTATGAGACCCTGGGCCTCTCCGTATATTCCCGGGCCGACTTCATCGTCACCGGCGACGGTCAGCCCTGGTTTCTGGAGATCAACACCCTGCCCGGCATGACCCCCACCAGCCTGCTGCCCCAGGAGGCCGCAGCGGTGGGCATCGATTACAACCAGCTGTGCCAGCGCATTGTGGAGGCCTCCCTGCAGGCCAGAAAACAGGGCCGGTAACAGGGACCGCCTGACGGCGGCCATTGAACGAGAGAGATTGAAGGAGAAAACAACATGGAGCCGATGACCATAAGAGAGATCATGGAAGCGGTAGGCGGCAGCCTGCTGGGCGAGTTCGGGGACCTGAACCGCACGGTGAGCCGGGTGGAGACCGACAGCCGTACCATCCATCCCGGTTCTCTGTTCATCCCCCTGGTGGGGGAGCGCTTTGACGGTCATGCCTACATCAACGCCGCTCTGGAGGGGGGCGCCGCCGGGTGCTTTACCCAGCGGGAGCGGGACAGCTATCTGCCCGGCAAGTTCTATATCAAGGTGAAGTCCACCCACCGGGCCCTCCGGGATCTGGCCAAGTACTATAAGAAAAAGTTTTCCGTGCCGGTGATCGCCATCACCGGTTCGGTGGGCAAGACCACCACCAAGGACATGGTGGCGGCGGTGCTGGGGGAGAAGTACAGCGTCCTCAAGACCGAGGGCAACCTGAACAACGACATCGGGGTGCCCATGACCCTGCTGCGCCTCAAGCCGGAGCACCAGATCGCTGTGCTGGAACTGGGTATGAACCACGCCGGAGAGATCGACTACCTCTCTGCCATCGTGGAGCCCGACCTGATCCTCATGACCAACATCGGAGACTCCCACATTGAGCACTTCGGCTCCCGGGAGAAGATTCTGGAGGCCAAGAGCGAGATCTTCCACCACGCCAAGCCGGAGGCGCCCGCCATCATCAACGGCGACGACCCCCTGCTCAACACCCTGCCGGGCAAGCTGCCCCAGCACCCCTTTGTGCGGGTGGGGGCCGCCCAGGGGCTGGACTACCGGGCGGTGGATCTGGTCAGCGACGGCAAGAGCCGCATCACCTGCACCGTCAAGACTCCGGACGGGGACTTCCCGGTGGAGATCCCCGCTTTGGGGGACCACATGATCTATCCCACCCTGATGGCGGCCGCGGTGGGCCGGCGCTTCGGCCTGACCGCCCGGGAGATTGCCGACGGGGTGCTCCACTTCGCCCCCACCAAGATGCGGATGAACATCCTCACCCGGGGGGATGATATCACCATCCTCAACGACACCTATAACGCCAACCCCCAGTCCATGCGGGCGGCGGTGGAGGTGCTCTCCAACGCCAAGGGGGAGTACAAAATCGCCGTGCTGGGGGATATGTTCGAGCTGGGTCCCCTGGCCCCCGCCCTCCACGCCGGCATCGGCGAGTATCTGGCCAAGGCGGGCATTGACTGCCTGGTGGCGGTGGGCGAGCTGTCCAAGCATATCTACGACGCCGCCAAGGCCGCCGGGGTGCCGGTGTGCTGGCACTGCGCCGACAAGGCCCAGGCCAAGCCGGTACTGGACAGCGTGGTGCGCCCCCACGCCACCATCCTGGTGAAGGCCTCCCGGGGCATGGCCCTGGAGGAGCTGGTGGAGTACCTGCTGTCCATCACCAAAGAGGCGTGAAAAAGGCCGCCGGAACTCCGTCCGGCGGCCTGTAGAGGCGCGCATTGCGCGCCCGTCTTATCCAAAGAGCTTTTGCAAATTCTCCCTGAAGGGCGGGTAGATGACCCCCTTCTCGGTGATGATGCCGGTGACCAGACTGTGGGGCGTCACGTCGAAGGCAGGGTTATAGACCTCCACCGTAGCGGGGGCGGTCTGTACCCCGTACAGGGTGCGCACCTCATCCTTGTCCCGCTCCTCGATGGGGATGCCGTCACCGTCGGGGATGGTCAGGTCGATGGTGGAGCAGGGAAGGGCCACATAGAAGGGCACCCCGTGATGGTGGGCGTTTACTGCCACCGAATAGGTACCGATCTTGTTGGCGAAATCCCCGTTGGCCGCCATCCGGTCGCAGCCCACCACCACCATGTCAATCTTCCCCTTGGCCATCAGGCTGGCGGCCATATTGTCTGCGATCAGGGTGGCGGGGATGTGGTCGCACACCAGCTCGTAGGCGGTGAGCCGGGCGCCCTGGAGCAGGGGGCGGGTCTCATCAGCGTAAACCATATCTACTTTACCCTGCTCGTGGGCCGCCCGGATGACCCCCAGCGCGGTGCCGTAGCCGCCGGTGGCCAGTGCTCCCGCGTTGCAGTGGGTGAGGATGCGGGCGTGATCGGGTACCACGGCAGCACCGTAAAGGCCCATTGCCTTACACATTGCCACGTCCTCCTGGTGGATGGCCACGGCCTCGGCGATGAGGGCTTCCGAGTCCCCGCCGCAGGCCTCCGCCTTTTTTGCCATCCGGTCCAGGGCCCAGAACAGGTTGACCGCCGTGGGGCGGCTGGCGGCCAGGACGGCCCTGGCCTCGGCCAGATCATCTCCGGCCAGAGCGGCCAGACAGTAGGCGTAGGCGGCGGTGACGCCGATGGCGGGGGCGCCCCGCACCACCATGGTGCGGATGGCATCTGCCACCGGCCGGTAATCGGTGTAGGAGATCCAGGTCTCCTCCACCGGAAGCTTTGTCTGGTCAAGCAAGGAAAGCACTTTACCTTCCCAACGGATCGCGTCCATAGAGAACTCCTCCTTGTGATGCGGCCCCGGCGGACCGGGGCGCTTTTTTCCAATCGATTGTATCACACACACCATTTGGAGGCAAGCAATGATCGATATCTCCGTCTCGAACCTGACCAAGGAGTTCGAGGTAGGCAAAAAAATATTGGACGGGCTCACCTTCCAGATCGACCAGGGGGAGCGGGTGGGACTGCTGGGCAAGAACGGCGCCGGCAAGACCACCCTCTTCAAAATCCTCACCGGCGAGCTGGACTGGGACGAGGGCCAGGTCCACATCGCCCCCGGCAAGGGGGTGGGGCTTATCTCCCAGATCCCCGTCTATCCGCCGGAATACACGGTGGAGGACGTGCTCCAGACCGCCTTCGTGCGGCTGCACCAGATGGAGGGGGAGCTGGAGGAGCTGACCCGGCGCATGGCCCAGGACAGCGACCCGGCCCTGCTGCGGCGGTACGATTCTCTCACCGCCGCCTTTGAGGCGGGGGGCGGATACGACACCATCACCCCCCTGAACAAGGTATGTAACGGCCTGCTCATCTCCCAGGATATGCGAGGCCAGCTCTTTTCCTCCCTGTCCGGCGGGGAAAAGACCCGGGTCAACCTGGCCCGGCTCATTCTGGAGGACACCGACATCCTGCTGCTGGACGAGCCCACCAACCACCTGGACCTGCGGGCCACCGAGTGGCTGGAGGAATACCTGGACAAGTATAAAGGCACCGTCCTTGCCATCTCCCACGACCGCTGGTTTCTGGACCGGGTGGTAAAACGGGTCATTGAGATTCAGGACGGCAAGGCGGAGTTTTACGCGGGCAACTACTCCTTCTACGTGGTGGAGAAGGAGCACCGCTACCAGGAGAAGTTGAAACAGTACGAGAAGGAGCAGGCCAAGATCGCCCAGCTGGAGAAGGCCGCCGACCAGCTGCGGGTGTGGGCCTACTCGGGCAACGACAAGACCTTCAAGCGGGCCCAGTCCATGGAGAAGCGGATTGAGCGCCTGCGCACCACCGACAAGCCCACCAAGGAGCGCCGCCTGGACATACGTTTCGGGGAGCGGGAGTTCCGGGGAGACGAGGTGCTCACCATCAAGGAGCTGAAGAAGTCCTTTGACGGGCGGGTCCTCTTCGACCATGTCAATCTGGAGGTGGTGGGGGGGGAGCGCATCGCCCTTTTGGGCGACAACGGCACCGGCAAGTCCACCCTGCTGAAAATTCTGCTGGGGGAGGAGGAGCCGGACTCCGGAAAGCTGCGGATGGGGCCGACTGTAAAGGTAGGTTACCTGCCGCAGATCATCCACTTCTCCCACCCGGAGCGCAACCTGGTGGACACCATGATCTACGACCAGGACTGCTCCACCCAGACCGCCCGCAACCGGCTGGCCGCCTTCAACTTTCGGGGGGAGGATGTGTTCAAGCCGGTGTCCGCCCTGTCCGGCGGGGAGCAGAGCCGTCTGAGGCTGTGTATGCTGATGGACGAGAAGATCAACCTGCTCATTCTGGACGAGCCCACCAACCACCTGGACATCGCCAGCCGGGAGTGGATCGAGGACGCGGTGGCCGACTACGAGGGCAACCTGCTCTTCGTGTCCCACGACCGCTACTTCATCAAGCAGTTTGCCACCCGGATCTGGATGCTGGAGGACGGAAAAATCACCGACTTCCGGGGCACCTTTGAGGCGTTCCGGGCCGCCCGGGAGCGGGCCAAAAACCAGGCTGCCGCGCCGGTGAAGGTTGAGACGGAGAAGCCCAAGAAGGAGAAACCCAAGCGCCCCGGCGGCACCAAGGAGTTGGAGAAGCAGGTGGCCGCGGCGGAGCGGGCGGTGGCCAAGGCGGAGGAGAAGCAGTACGAGCTGTCCCTGAAGGCCGAGGAGGTGGCCTCCAACTATCTGGAGCTCCAGAAGGTCTATGAGGAGCAGAAGGCCCTGGAGGACGAGATCGCCACCCTGTATACCAGGTGGGAGACCCTGGCGGCGGAGCTGGAAGAGGCCAAGGGATGAGAAAGAAACAGTATTACCGCCCCTATGAGGGGCGGAAAAAGCCGGTGTGGCTGCTGGCCCTGCTGGCAGTGATCCTGGTGCTGGTGCTGGGCTTTGCGGTACTGCTGGGCCTGGTGCTGTCCGGCGCCCACGACAGCATCACCGGTGAACCCAAGGTCATGGTGATCCTGGGCTGCCAGGTGGACCCGGACGGGCCGTCCATTCTGCTTCAGGACCGGCTTGACAAGGCCCTGGACTATCTGGAGGACCACCCGGACATGACCATCGTGGTGTCCGGAGGCCAGGGAGATGACGAGCACATCAGTGAGGCTCAGTGTATGTACGACTACCTGACGGAACACGGTGTGGACGGGAAACAGATTCTGCTGGAGGACCAATCCCACAACACGGTGCAAAACCTGCGCTATACCATAGAACTGCTGGCGGACGCGGGGTGTGAGATAACCGATAATGTGATTATCGTGTCCAACGGCTTCCATCTGGCCCGGGCCAGAATGCTGGCGGAACGGACGGGATTTGGACAGGTTTCCACCCTGGCGGCCCCCACTTCCCACGCGCCTTCCCGCCTGAAGATGTACATCCGGGAGCCGTTTGCTCTGGTCAAGTCCTATTTCTTTGACAGGTGATAAACTTTGGATATGCAGCAAAAACTGAAGGCCCTGGACCTGCGCTTTTCCGGCATCGAGGCCCAGCTGGGGGCGGGGGAGACTTACAACGACCCGGCCCTGGTGGCCAAGCTGAACAAGGAACAGCGGGAGCTGGAGCCGGTGGTGACCGCCTGGCGGGCCTATACCCGCCGCCAGCGGGACCTGGCCGACGCAGAGGCTCTGCTGTCCGACCCGGAGCTGGGGGAGATGGCCCGGGAGGAGTACCAGCAGGCCAAGGAGGACATCGCCGGGCTGGAGGATCAGATCCGCATCCTGCTGCTGCCCCGGGACCCCAACGACGACAAGAATGTCATCGTGGAGATCCGGGCCGGGGTAGGGGGGGAGGAGGCCGCCCTGTTTGCCCACTCCCTGTTCCGGATGTACTCCATGTACGCCGACGCCCACCGCTGGAAGGTGGAGGTGGACTCGGTCAACGAGACCGAGCTGGGCGGCGTGAAGGAGATCTGCTTTACCATCGAGGGGGACGGGGCCTACTCCCGCCTGAAATTTGAAAGCGGGGTTCACCGGGTCCAGCGGGTGCCCGAGACCGAGTCGGGCGGACGCATCCACACCTCCACCGCCACAGTGGCGGTATTGCCCCAGGTGGACGAGGTGGACTTTGAGCTCAACCCCGCCGACATCGAGATGCAGGTCTTTCGCGCCTCCGGCGCCGGCGGCCAGCACGTCAACAAGACCTCCTCCGCCGTGCGGCTCATCCACAAGCCTACCGGCACCGTGGTGGAGTGCCAGCAGGAGCGCAGCCAGTTCCAGAACCGGGACAAGGCCATGCAGCTGCTGCGCGCTCGTCTCTACGAGGAGAAGGTGAGAGAGCAGGAGCAGGAGCGCACCGACCAGCGCCGCAGCCAGGTGGGCACCGGGATGCGCAACGAGCGCATCCGTACCTACAACTTCCCCCAGGGTCGGCTCACCGACCACCGCATCGGCCTGACCCTGTACAAGCTGGAAAACGTGATGAACGGCGATCTGGACGAGATCATTGACGCCCTTATTACGGCCGATCAAGCCGAGCGGCTCAAACACAGCCAGGGGGAATAAACGGGGCATTTCCCGGAATCCTAGAAAAGGAGCGCGTACCATGGAACTGATTATTCATTTCAATACCCTGCCGGAGGGGCTGACCCTGGACCTGGTGAAGGACGACCTGGCCGGCCTGCTGGAGGACGACGGCTGGCTCACCGGTTCCGGCGCCGACTATCTGGAGCTGGAGCTGGAGGACGAGAAGGTAAACCCCAAATACGGCATCCTCACCGTAAAGGGCTACCTGCAAAAGGCCCAATTCGCCCCCGATACCACCATTGAGCTGGCGGGTATGCCGGTGGGCATCTACGAATAACAAAGGAGACGGTTCGGTATGAAAAAGGCCATTGGCATCCTGCACATTCTGTCCGGCGCCGCCCTGCTGGCGGCGGGCATTCTGACGGTGGTTCAGAAGGGCCATCGCCGCCGTCGCCGCCGGTTTTGAGAAAGTAGGGAGGACCGATGCACACCCTGCGTTTGAATGACAAACAGATTGGGCAGGCGGCGGACATCCTCCGCCGGGGGGGCCTGCTGGGCATCCCCACCGAGACGGTGTACGGTCTGGGGGCCAACGGTCTGGACAGCGAGGCGGTGGGGCGTATCTTCGCGGCCAAGGGCCGTCCCCAGGATAACCCGCTGATCCTCCACATCCCGACCGCCGACTGGCTGGAGCGGTACTGTGAGGACATCCCTGAGACTGCCTATGCCCTGGCCCGCCGGTTCTGGCCAGGGCCTCTGACCATGATTTTACGGCACAAATCCATTGTGCCCGCCGCCGTCACCGCCGGACTGGACACGGTGGGGATGCGCTGCCCGGCCCACCCGGTGTGCCGGGCCATCATCGCCGCCGCCGACCTGCCGGTGGCCGCTCCCTCGGGCAACACCTCCGGCCGGCCCAGCCCCACCAATATGGCCGATATGCTGGAGGACATGGACGGTAAGATCGACGGCATTGTGGACGGCGGACCCTGCGCCGTGGGGGTGGAGTCCACCATCATCGACCTGACCGAGCAGCCCCCCCGGCTGCTGCGGCCCGGCGGCATCACCCTGGAGCAGCTGGAGAGCGTGCTGGGGGAGGTGGCGGTGGACCCGGCGGTGACCCGGCTCATGGGAGCGGGGGAGCAGCCCCGGGCTCCCGGCATGAAGTACCGCCACTACGCCCCCAAGGCGCCGGTGACGGTGGTCCAGGGGGCGCCGGAGGCGGCGGCCCGGTACATCCTGACCCATCTGGCCCCCGGCGACGGGGTAATCTGCTTCGACGAGTACACCCACCTGTTTGAGGGGCACCCTCTGGAGCAGCTGGGGCCCAGCACCGACGTGCCCGAGCAGGCCCGGCGGGTGTTTGACGCCCTGCGGTGGTTTGACGGCACAGCCGTCACCCACATCTGGGCCCAGTGCCCCGATGCCACCGGCATGGGGCTGGCGGTGGCCAACCGGCTGAATAAGGCGGCCGGGTTCCATATCGTCCGGGCCAATGGGACCGCTTAAAAAGATGGCCGTATTTTGCGGCCATCTTTTTTTAAATTGATTGAAAGGATTCCTCCGCCTGAATCGTATTCAGGGTGAAGACAAATAAAAGGAGGAATCGTCATGAAAAAACTTCTGATCGGAACGGTTGTAACCGCACTGGTGTTGAGCGTGGGGGCCACCACCGCCTTTGCCGCTGGCGGGCGGCACTTTTCCGGCGCCACCGGCCACGGGATTTGCTACAACCAGGGAACCTACTGCCGGTATGTGGACGCCAACGGCGACGGGGTGTGCGACTACCACGGCACCGGCTGCTGGTATGCCGATGCCGACGGCGACGGGGTGTGCGACAATTACGGCACCGGCTGCCATGGGCAGGGCCGGGGCCACCACGGCTGGTAACAGGTTCGGCTGAGCCGGAGGGGAGATGAGGGTGTTCCATGCGGAGCGAGGAGGAAACAAACCAGGCCATTGAGCGGTATGGGGATACCGTTCGGCGGCTGTGCATGATCCATCTGAAGAACGAGGCGGACACCCAGGACATCTTCCAGACGGTATTTCTGAAGTATCTGCTCCACGATAAGCCCTTTGAGAGCCGGGAGCATGAAAAGGCCTGGTTTATCCGGGTCACCCTCAACGCCTGCAAGGATTTGCTCCGCAGCTTTTTCCGCAGATGCACGGTCCCCCTGGAGGAGCTGACCGGTCAGGCCGATCAGTTGACCGACCAGGCCCGGGAGGTACTCCGATCCGTGCTGGAACTGCCCCGGAAGGAGCGGGAGGTGGTCTATCTCCACTACTACGAGGGCTACACGGCGCCCGAGATAAGCCAGCTGCTGGGAAAAAATGTGAACACCATCTACACCAATCTGGCCCGTGCCAGGGCCCATCTGAAGCAACTGCTGGGAGGTGAGGACCATGGATGAGCAAATCAGGGACGCCTTTGGGCGTCTCCACGCCGGAGCGGAGCTGAAGGAGTACACCCGGGCCTCCCTGGATCGGGCACGGCGCGGCCGGCGGCGGCCTGTGGCCTATCTGGCCGCGGCGGCGGCCTGCCTGGTTCTTCTGCTGGTGGGCCTGGGTGGCTATCGGTTCTACATGACGCCCACCACCGTTCTCAGCATCGACATCAACCCCTCCCTGGAGCTGGGGATCAACCGGTTTGACAAGGTGGTCACCGTCCAGGCATGGAATGAGGACGGGCAGGCGCTGGCGGACAGTCTGGAGCTGAAATTCCTGGACTACCAGGACGCCCTGGAGCGGCTGGTGGCCAGCCAGAGCATTGCCGACCGGCTGGCTGCGGGCGAGCTGCTGTCCATCACGGTGGCGGGGGAGGACGAGATCCAGTGCGGACGGCTGCTGGCCGGAGCCGAGGCCTGCACCGCCGGGCAGGAGAATGTCCAGTGCCACCACGGGGATGAGGAGGAACTGGAAGAGGCCCACCACGCCGGGCTGTCCCTGGGCAAGTACAGGGCCTTCCTGGAGCTTCAGGCCCTGGACCCCACGGTAACGGCGGAGGATGTGGCGGGGCTGACCATGCGGCAGATCATGGACTGGATCGCGGCCCTGGAGAGCGGTGCGGCCACGGCAGGGGAGAGCCCTACCGGCAATCGCGCTGGAAATGCCGCCGGTCAGGGGAACAGTCAGGGCGGCCACGGCCATCACCATGGCTGGTCGGAACATGAATAACGGCCCAATCGGGACGGCGGAGCAACCTCCGCCGTCCCGATTGTTCGGTGTTGGAAAAAATCTTTTCCAAAGAGAAGAAACTTGTGGTATACTAAATGGGCTGCACAGAAGGAGGGACCACCACAATTTACAAATCGCTCACACACCCCATGTGCAGTGTGGTATACTAACTGCTGGAGGCGAAGACCATGAAGCGCATCGGGATCACCGGCCCCACCGGGGCGGGCAAGACAACGGCACTCAACGTCCTGTCGGCGCTGGGCGCCCACATCATTGACGCCGACCAGGTGTATCACCATCTGCTGGAGGACAGCGCCCCCCTGCGGGAGGCCCTGACCGGCCGCTTCGGTACCGCCATCCTGAATCAGGCGGGCAAGGTGGACCGGAAGGCCCTGGGCAATGTGGTCTTTGCCGATCCGGAGGCTTTGGCCGACCTGAACGCCATCACCCATCGGTTCATCACCGGCGAGATCGACCGGCAGGTGGCCCGGGCGGAGGCGGAGGGGCGGCCGGCGGTGGCCATCGACGCCATCGCCCTCATTGAAAGCGGCGTGGGGGAGACCTGCGACGCGGTGGTGGGGATACTGGCCCCCAAGGAGATGCGGGTGCGCCGGATCATGGCCCGGGAGGGCATCTCGGAGGCGTACGCCCGCAAGCGGGTGGAGGCCCAGCAGGGGGACGATTTTTTTCGGGCCCACTGCACCCACATTCTGGAGAATCAGGGCTCGCCGGAGGAATTCGCCCAAAAAGCCCTGGCACTGTTTCAAACGCTGATCCCATAAGTTTTTAGATAGGAGGAATCTCACATGGAAGAGAAACAAAAGACACCCGGTGAGCTGCGGCGGGAGGCCCTGCTCTATCAGCCCAAGAACGGCTATGACCGCCTGAATCCTGCGGAGGAGGCGGATCTGAACGCATATTGTGAGGACTACAAGAAGTTCCTGGACGCCGGTAAGACCGAGCGGGAGTGCGTGGACGAGACCGTCCGCCTGGCCCAGCAGCACGGCTTCAAGCCCTTTGAGCGGGGGATGGCCCTCCAGCCCGGGGACAAGCTGTACCGGGTGAACCGGGGCAAGGCCGTCATGCTGGCGGTCATCGGTACCAAGCCCCTCAGCGAGGGCGTCAACATCGGCGCCGCCCACATCGACTCCCCCCGGCTGGACCTGAAGCCCAACCCCCTCTATGAGGACGCCGAGCTGGCCTTCTTCAAGACCCACTACTACGGCGGCATCCGCAAATATCAGTGGGTGACCATCCCTCTGGAGCTCCACGGCGTCATCGCCCTGAAGGACGGCACCACCGTGAAGGTGGCCATCGGAGCCGGCGCGGACGAGCCCCGCTTCACCATCGACGATCTGCTGCCCCACTTGGGCTCCGAGCAGTCCAAGAAGCCCCTGGGCGAGGCTATCCCCGGCGAGAGCCTGAACCTGCTCATCGGCAGCCGCCCTTTCAAGGATGACGAGGGCTCCGACCGGGTGAAGCTGGCCATTCTGGACCTGCTCAACCAGAAGTACGGCATCCGGGAGGAGGACTTCATCTCCGCGGAGCTGTCCGCCGTGCCCGCCTTCCAGGCCATGGACATCGGCTTTGACCGCTCCCTCATCGGCGCCTACGGCCATGACGATCGGGTGTGCGGCTTTGCCGCCCTGGCCGCCCTGTTCACTCTGGGCACCCCCGCCCGTACCGCCGTGTGTATGCTGGCCGACAAGGAGGAGATTGGCTCCGAGGGCGTGTCCGGTATGCGTTCCGCCGCTTTCGATACCTTTATGAGCGACCTGTGCGACGCCCAGCGGGTGACCCTGAAGGCCTGCTATGAGAAGTCCTTCTGCCTGTCCGCCGACGTGACCGCCGCCTTTGACCCCAACTTTGCCGACGTGTACGAGAAGCGCAACAGCGCCCGGGTCAACTACGGCATGGGCCTGTGCAAGTACACCGGCGCCCGGGGCAAGTCCGGCGCCTCCGACGCCTCCGCCGAGCTGGTGGCCTACACCCGCAAGGTGCTGGATGCCGCCGGTGTGGTGTGGCAGATGGCCGAGTTGGGCAAGGTGGACGCCGGCGGCGGCGGCACCGTGGCCTGCTATATGGCCGAGCGGGACATCGACACCATTGATGCCGGCGTGCCCGTGCTCAGTATGCACGCCCCCTTCGAGACCGTGTCCAAGCTGGACTGCTACATGACCTACCGGGGCATGAAGGCGGTTTACGAGGCCCAGTAACTAAGAAAAACAAAGAAGGAGCGCCCGGCCTGACCGCCGGGCGCTCCCTCTTAATTTGCACGGGGACAAAAAACTGCCATGGATTGATATGTAAGGATAAATATGGTATACTCTTTCCGACAAAAATAAAATGGAAATGGAGTTGATACCATGAAACGGCGCAGATTCTTGTCCCTGATGCTCTCTGCACTGCTGCTGACGGCGATCTTTGTGCCCGCCGGAGGCGCTGCCCAGGCGGCAAGCAGTGAAATCTTCGTGTATGTGGACGGGGAGAAGCTGACCTTCGACCAGCCGCCCATCGCCCGGAACGGGCGGGTGCTGGTGCCCTTCCGGGCCATCTTTGAAAAGCTGGGCGCGGTGGTGGAGTGGTATCCCGAGCAGCAGGGGGTGGCCGCCCAGAGGGGGGACACCCTGGTGGTCATGCAGCTGGGGAAAAATGTGCTGGCCAAACAGGTGGGCAGCGGTCAGGCCCAGTACTTCGAGCTGGACGTGGCCCCCATTGCCCTGAACGGCCGGACCCTGGTGCCTGTCCGGGCGGTGTCCGAGTCCCTGGACTGCAACGTGCAGTGGGACGGGGCCAACAACCGGGTGGTCATCACCTCCGGCGGCCAGCCGGCGGCTGCCGACGAAAACCGGGTGTACAAGGACATCACCTACAAGGAGGTCCGGAGCAGGGCGGTGTTTGACGGGGACATCCTCTATTTCTCCTTCGGCGGGCAGACCACCCTCTACCGGTATGACGGCGTTTCCGTCACCTCCTTCAACGCGGCGGTCTATCCCGCCGAGATCATCCCCTACGGCGGGAAGGTCTATTACCATGGGAGCAGCAGCAATCAGGCCGTCTATTGCATCGATCCGGCCACCGGCGCCCGCTCCGTGGTATTCAACCAGGACGGGCAGATGGAGATCGCGCAGATGATGCTCTACCGGGACTATCTGGTGGTCTCCGGCGAGGATACGAACTCGGTGTACGCCGTGGATCTGAACACCGGCAGCAGCAGGCAGCTCTATCACAACGACGGGCTGTCCAACTACATCAACATGACCGCAGCAGATGGCAAGATCTATCTCAGCGACTACTCCTATTCCAATGCCGCCTGGTCCCACTCCATCATCGAGGCCGACCCGGCCACCGGCGTCAGCCGGACGCTGTACGACCATGTGGGAAGTGATCTCTTCTGCGCCGCGGACGGCTCCGGTATCTACTTTGACGGCGACGGCGCCTATTATTTCCACAACGCCTCCACCGGGACCCGCCAGAGCGTCAGCGAGAGCAGCTACAACGCTGCCCAGAATGACTTCCGGCAGAGCAACGCCTATACCTGGACGGCGGATTGGCAGTATGGTCACAGCCAGACCAAGGTGGTACGGGTCAACCGCAGCACCGACCTCCAGGAGGTGCTCTATCAGGGCAGCTACCAGTGCAGATGCCTGGCCAACAACGACTCCAAGGTGGTCTTTATCGAGAGCGAGAGCGGCTTTACCGCCGGGTCCAGCTCCTGGGGCGCCACCTCCATCTATATCATGGATAGTAACGGCAATAATGTGAAGGAGGTATTCAACAACGGAACCGGGACCTCCGGCGGCAGCAGTACCGGCGGCGGCTCCACCGTGGGCTCCGAGCCCTGCGCCGTCTGCGGCGGCGACGGAATGGTGACCTGCCCCTATTGCAGAGGCACCGGTCAGGGCCAGTCCATCTCCATCATGGGGATCGAGACTCCCCAGAGCTGCACCTACTGCGGCGGAACCGGCCAACGGCTGTGCAGCGGCTGCGGCGGCTCCGGCGTCAAGAACTAGATCAGATCAAATTGAGAGGCAGGACGAAGGGTCCTGCCTCTCAATTTTATCCAGGTGCGGTGCTGCGGCAGCGGGTGATCTCAAAGCCGCCGGTACAGGTGCGGCCCCCCGCCAGGGTGCGGGCGGAATAGTCGTTGAAGTGCCACCACTCCGACTCCAAAGGAGTCATTCCGGCCTGGCGGAAGTAGCCCCGCAGGGCCAGAGCCGGGTCGTTCATCGTGGAGGCAAGAGTACTTTCCCCAGGGCCGGTGGTGGAGGCCGCCGCCATACTCAGCTCGTGAATGGGGGTGGGCATCTCATATTCCCGATAGTCCACAGGCACCAGATAGGAGTAACCGCCGGTGGAACGGACCTGGGTGCGGGACACCTTCACCAGGCTCACATCCACCGCGAAGCCCTTCTGATGGTTGGAATAGCCGGTGTTGATAAAGTAAGTCATGGACCAGGGGGGTGTGGTAATGCCCGCCTTGACCTCCGGGTCGGCCTCCGCCAGGGCGGTCAGAGCCTTGACCACCGCCCGCTGGGCGGCGTAGGGGCGGTAGGCCTCGTACAGCTTCAGGCTGTTGCCCTGGGCCAGAGCCAGCTGCTGGGCGGCGCAGATCTTTTTGGCGGCGGCGTAGAGCACCGGCATCAGGTACTGCTCGGCATCAAAACGGGGGTTATACACCTTGCCCTGATAGAGGGCCTTGCCGGTGATGCCGGGGATGGCCTTGCCGGAGCTGGTGTACCGGGAGGCATAGGAATTGGTGGCGTCATATACGATAGAGGGGACCACGTCGGGCAGGTTAATCATACAGAACCGGTGCTCAACCCACCCTGTGCCGTAGCCGGAGGACACCTTCCACCAGCCCCCTTTCTCCCCCAAAATGGTGAAGGAGGTACCGGCGGGAAGCACTGCCGCCGCTCCGGCGTAGGGGTCGGCGGCGGGTTGGGCCGCCTGTACCGAGGCGGACAGTTTGCGCACCGCCACCGCGGAGGGGCTTTCCACCGGCTGGACCGGTGTTGGGGCGGCGGTCCCGGCCGGCGGAGCCGCCGTTGCAGACGGCTCCGGAGCCGGTGTAACGGGGAGCGGGACGGAAGGGGAGGGGGACGGGTCCGGCGTGGCCGAGGGGGCGGGTGTAGGCGTAGGCGTTGGCGTGGGGGTTGGCGTGGGGGTGGGAATGGCGGCATACAGCCCCTGCTCCACCGCCGCATAGCCGGTTGCGCCGTAGATGGGCAGCTCAAAGCCGCCGGTCAGTCTGGGAAGGCTCCTGTCCAGGGTGTGGTCCTCCTCCCATACCGGGGCTGTAGGGGTTGGCTCCGGTGTGGGGCTGGGACTGGGCGAGGGCGTGGGTGTCGCGGTGGGGACCGGGGTCCGCGTGGGGGAGGCAGAAGGCGAGGGGGGCGTTGAGGAGGGTTCCGGCTGTGGGGCGCCGCAGGCGGCCAGACCGGCCAGCAAAGCCAGGGCACACAGCAGAGCGGCAGCGCGTCGCATCATACCCATTCTCCTTTTATATGTGTGTTACAGCAGTGTCACCACCCGGCTGAGCACGGTGGCGGCCTCAGCCCGGGTGGAGGTGGACAGGGGCATCAGGGCATTGCCGCTGCCCCCCTGGAACAGTCCGGCGGCGCTGGTACGGGCGGCGGCCTCCAGGGCCCAGAAGGCGATGTCGCCGTCGTCCGAGAAGCCCAGGCCGTTTTCATCGGGCAGGTCCAGGAAGCGGTCGATGAGCACCATCATCTCCTGGCGGGTGATGGGACGGTCAGGGGTAAAGGCGCCCCCGTCGGTACCCGAGACCAGACCAAGGGCTGCGGCCTGATGGATGTAGTCGGCGGCCCAGCTGTCCGTCACGTCGGTAAAGTCAGGCGGTTCCACACCCTCGGGGGCCTGGGGAAGGGCGCCAGACCGGTCCAGGGCGGTATAGAGCATGGCGGTAAACTCCGCCCGGGTGACCTGGTCATCAGGGCGGAAGGACTCGCCGTCTGCATGGAGCTCCACCCCCAGATCCTTGAGGGCGGCCACGTCGTCCCGGCACCAGTGGTAGGCCACGTCGGCATAGGGGGACTGATACTCCAGCAGGGCAAAGCCGTAGTCCAGCAGGGCCGTGCTGTCGGTGTGGCGGGTCCGGTCGTTGGAGGATTTCATGACCACGCTGATGATCCGGCGGCCGTTTTTCACAGCGGTGGCGCTGAGGCAGTAGCCGGCGGCGGAGATGGTGCCGGTTTTGAAGCCGTCGGCGCCGTCATAGGCGTAGTCCAGACCGGGCAGCAGCTTGTTGGTGTTGGGATACCACTTGCCGTTAAAGGTGACCCCGGTGAGAGAGGTGTAGTTCAGGACCTGGGGGAAACGCTGGATGAAGGCCCGGACCAGGGTGGCCTGGGAGCGGGCGGTCAGGTAGTGGACATGGGCGCCGTGGGAGTTTTCGTAGGCGGCGGTCATACCAAGGCGCTGGGCGGTCTCGTTCATCCGCTGGACAAAGGCCTCCTCGCTGCCTGAGATATACTCGGCCATGACGATGCAGCTGGCGCTGGCCGAGGGGATCAGGATGAGCCGCAGCAGGGTGTCCACCGATACGGAGGACCCGGCGGTCAGGGGCACCGAGGCGGGGTAGTTTTTGCCGTCCCGGGACTTCTGGGCGTTGGCGGCGCTGATGGGCACCATGGTGTCCAGGGTCAGGTTGCCCGCCTCCAGCTCTTCAAAGATGATGTAGGCGGTCATGACCTTGGTCATGGAGGCGGGCACCCGCATGGTATCGGCGTCCTTTTCATAGAGAACCTCGCCGGTATCATAGTCGATGACAATGGCGCTGGCGGCCGTGACGGAGGGCCTGTCCGGCTCCGGCGCGGCAATGGCCGCCGTACTGAGCAGCAGGGAGAAGAGCAGAATGAGCGCGAGGGCACTGGCAAAGCGACGGGGTCTGCTGGAATACATATGTGTCATCTCCAATTCCGGCGGTCAATAAACCGCATAGTGTTACATTCAGTATGGCATATCCTAAAAGCTTTGTCAAACGCAGGAAAGGGGGCGGGGAGGGAACGATTTCAGGATTTTTTGTTCCATTGGGAAAAGGGATGGAAATATGGAGGAAGATATGATATGATTAAAAATAACCGCCCTGCCGCAGCTGTGGATGCGTGGGGGGACGGAACCGGGGAGGGCGCCCTGTTTTTTGCCGGCGCCAGCGCCCGGAAAATGTGATTGGAGGAAGTCGTTTTGAGCTATTTGATGGCCATCCTCATGGGGATTATCCAGGGTGTGGCGGAGTTTCTGCCCATCTCCAGCTCCGGCCACCTGGCCCTGTTCCAGCAGTTCTTCGGGATGGAGAACGTGGAAGAAAAGTACATGATGTTTACGGTAATGCTCCACTTCGGTACCCTGATCTCGGTGCTGGTGGTCTATTGGAAGGACGTGGCCGAAATGGTGCTGGAGTTCTTCCGGGGCATCGCCGCCCTGGCGGGCAGGGATAACGGCACCCCGCCGCCCCCCGCCCGGCGGATGGTGATGCTCATCATCATCGCCACTCTGCCCTTGTTTGTCATGGTGCTGCTCCAGGACGCGGTGAACGCCCTGTTTGCCAGCTCCATCATGGTGTCTGTGGCCCTGCTGGCCACCGGCTGCATTCTCTATTTCTCCGACCGGCTGGCCCACGGCCGCAAGACCGCCAAAAACGCCACTGTGGTGGACGCCCTTATCGTGGGCTGCGGCCAGGCCCTGGCGGTGATCCCCGGCCTGTCCCGCTCCGGCACCACCATCTCCGTGGGCATGATGCGGGGCTTCGACCGGGCCTTCGCCGTCCGGTTCTCCTTCCTCATGTCCCTGCCCGCCATCGTGGGCGCCAACATTTTGGAGTTGAAGGACGCGGTAAGCAGCGGCTTTGAGATGGGCGAGCTGCCCATGTACTTGGTGGGCGTGGCGGTGGCCGCCGTGGTGGGTTACTTCGCCATCCGGCTGGTCAAGAGCCTGTCCGACAAGGGCAAGTTCGGCAAGTTCGCCTACTACTGCTGGGCGGTGGGCCTTGGCAGCCTGGTCGCCGGCATTGTAAAGACTGTTATGCTGTAATCCAGCATTGCCCCCTCCCCGGGGGCGGGAAACCCGACCCTGAAAGGATCTGATACCATGGCCACAGCAAAGAAGAAAAGCACCGGCGGGAAGCGGACTGCATCTTCCAGCCGGTCCTCCTCTTCCCGCACCACAACCAGCCGTAAAAAACCCGCCCCCCGCCCGGTCCGGCGGGAGGTGGGGGCTGTGGTGTGCCTGCTGCTGGCCATCTTCGCCGCCCTGGGCTACTTCCACATCCAGGCCATCTTCATCGACTTCTTCTGCGGGCTGGTGAAGGGGCTGATCGGCTACGGCTATCTGCTGCTGCC